>DASPWU010000184.1:0-51181 GCA_035637675.1 Candidatus Limnocylindria bacterium
AGGTGACCCGGGTGGCCCGCGAGGTGGGCACCGAGGGCAAGCTCGGCGGTCAGGCCGACGTCCGCGGCGTGGCCGGCACCTGGAAGGACCTGACCGACAGCGTCAACTCGATGGCCGGCAACCTGACCGCCCAGGTCCGCAGCATCGCCCGGGTCGTCACGGCGGTCGCGAACGGGGACCTGCGGGGCAGGCTCACCCTGGAGGCCAAGGGCGAGATCGCCGCGCTGGCCGACACCATCAACGGCATGACCGACACGCTGGCCACCTTTGCCGACCAGGTCACGACGGTCGCCCGCGAGGTGGGCACCGAGGGCAAGCTCGGCGGCCAGGCCAAGGTGCCCGGCGCGGCCGGCACCTGGCACGACCTGACCGACAACGTGAACCAGCTGGCCGCCAACCTGACGACCCAGGTCCGGGCCATCAGCGAGGTTGCCACGGCGGTCGCTCGGGGCGATCTCTCGCGAACGATCCAGGTCGAAGTCGAGGGCGAGGTCGAGAACCTCAAGGACAACATCAACGAGATGATCCGCAACCTGAGAGACACGACTCGCAAGAATGACGAGCAGTACTGGCTGAAGACGAATCTGGCCCGCTTCGGCGCGCTGCTCCAGGGCCAGCGTGATCTGCGGGCCGCCGGGCGGCTCATCCTGTCCGAGCTGGCACCGGTCGTCGGGATCCAGCGTGGCGTCTTCTACCTCATCGAAGGGCAGGGTGAGAAACGGCTGCTCACCCTCCTCGCCAGCTACGCGGCGCCCGAGGCGCCTGTTCGGCTGGGAATCGGAGAGGGCCTGATCGGCCAGTGCGCGCGCGACAGCCGCAGGATCCTGTTGACCGACGTCCCGCGCGACTACATCGCGATCAAGTCCGGCCTGGGTGAGGCGTCACCCCGTTCGATCGTCCTGCTGCCCGTCGTCCTCGAGGGCGAGACGCAGGCCGTCATCGAGCTCGCGTCGTTCGCCGGGTTTAGCGAAGTCGACCTGTCGTTCCTGGAGCAACTGACGGAGACCATCGGAATCGTCCTCAGCTCCATGGCGGCCAGCATCCGTACCGAGCAGCTCCTCCAGGAGCAGGCGGCCCGCGCGGAGGCGGAAGCCGGGCTGGCTCGGCTCCGCCAGGTCGTCGACGTCATGCCCGAGGGGATCCTCATCTCGGACGCCCTCGGGGAGGTCTACCTGAGCAACGCCGCCGCCGAGCAGATCATGGGGATCGTGCCGCCCACCGTGCTCCCGGGACCGGACAGCCTGCCCACCGTCCTTCATCTCGACGGTTCCTACTGCGAGCCGGAGGACCTGCCGCTGGCGCGCGCCGTCTTCGGCCGACAGGTCGTCCTGGGCGAGCAGCTGGTCGTGACCAATGCGAAGACCGATCGCGAAGTCCCGATCCTCGTGAACAGCGCGCCACTGAGCGATGCCCTCGGCACGCCGGCGGGCGGAGTGGCGGTCTTCCAGGACATTGGGCCGCTCCGGGATCTGGAGCGTCAGAAGGATGAATTCCTGGCCGCCGTCTCCCACGATCTCAAGACCCCGGCCACGATCATCATGGGTCGGGCCAACCTGCTCCAGCGGGCCCTGGCGCGGGCCGACGGATCCGGCCTGGCCGAGTTCGAGGATGGCCTCCAGTCGATCGACGAGAGCACCGTGCAACTGGTCCGCCTGGTGGACGAGCTGCTCGACGTGACGCGTCTCCGGATGGGTCAACCGGTTGAGCTGGACCTGGGTCCGACCGACATCGTGAAGATCGCCCGCCGGCTCTCCGACGAATACCAGAAGATGAGCCCGCGTCACGTCATCGAGATGGAAACGGGCGTCAACCGGCTCGTCGGCGAATGGGACGAGGCCCGCATCGAACGCGTGATGGCCAACCTCCTCTCCAACGCCGTCAAGTACAGCCCAATGGGTGGCCGGATCGTCGTCCGGACATCGAGCGAGGAACGTGACGGGGAGGAATGGGCCGTGCTGTCCGTCCAGGATGAGGGGATGGGAATCCCGCCGGACGAGCTGAGCCGCGTCTTCGATCCCTACTTCCGGGGCAGCAACGCTGTGGGCAAGACGAGCGGCACCGGCGTCGGGCTGGCCGGTACGCGCCACATCGTGGGGCAGCACGGAGGCACGATCGCGGTCGAGTCTGCCATCGGGAAGATGACGATCTTCACGGTGTCATTGCCTCTGGCACGTGAGGGGCTCCAGCTCGTCGAGGCCTGACGCCGAGGCACATGGCGCTCTGACCCACTGGCCGGCGCCGGCCCGGTATTCCATGGTGAATGGCTTCGGGCATGAGCCTGCGCGGCCGCGCGCCCGGATCGCCCTTCCGAGTCATCGGCCAAGCACGCTCAATGCCCCGTCTATGCAGGGTGGGATCGCGGTCTACTGTGGGGCCGCCGAGCGCGAGCCCGTCCGGCGCCGCGACGGACTCAGGACGGCTGGACGACCGGCAATGCCCGGCTGGCGGATGCGCTCGCCGGGACCAGCATGCCGGTCCCGAGCTCCATCGCCCCGGCGATCTCACGGAACCGGGTGACGGCATGAGGCTCCAGCGAGTAGTAGACCCACGAGGCGCGCCGCTCGGCGCGGACCCAGCCGGACCGGCGCAGGACCTTGAGGTGATGGGAGATGGTCGGCTGGGCGACGTCGCAGCATGCGCTGAAGTCGCAGGCACAGACCGTCCCCTGCTGGCTCAGCTGGCGCAGGATGGCCAGGCGGGTGGGATCGGCGGCTCCCTGGAGGAGCTGGACGTCGGGATCGGTCGGGCGCTTCATGAGCGCATGGTATTGACAAACGTCTATTTCGACAAGTATCAATACCACGACACCGGAATCACCGCCGCCGCGGAGCAACCAGGGGACCGAGAGGACGACCGATGACCGACCAGATCCACGAGACCGTGCGCGCCTCGTACGCGGCGACCGCCCTGACCGTGCTGGAGTCCACGAAGCCGGCCGGCGCGTCCTGCTGCGAGGGGAGCTGCGGCTGCGGCGCGGGCGATGCCGCCACGTTCGGGTCGGAGCTGTACTCCGTCCTCGACCGATCCGAGCTGCCCGGACCGGCCGTCCTGGCCTCCCTAGGCTGCGGCAATCCCGTCGCCGTCGCCGAGCTCCGGCCCGGCGAGGTGGTCCTGGATCTCGGCTCGGGCGGAGGGATCGACGTCCTCCTCTCGGCCCGGCGGGTCGGTCCGGCCGGCAAGGCGTACGGGCTGGACATGACCGACGAGATGCTCGCCCTGGCCCGGAAGAACGCGGCCGAGGCCGATGCCGGGAACGTGGAGTTCCTGAAGGGCTATATCGAGTCGATCCCCCTGCCGGCCGGCACGATCGACGTCGTCATCAGCAACTGCGTCGTCAACCTGGCCGCGGACAAGCCGGCGGTCTTCAGGGAGATCGCCCGGGTCCTGAAGCCGGGCGGGCGCCTGGGCATCACCGACGTCGTTGCAGAGGATCGCCTGACCCCTCAGGAACGCGCCGAGCGCGGCTCGTACGCCGGCTGCGTCGCGGGAGCGCTCTCGTTCGCCGAGTATCGATCCGGCCTGGCGGCCGCGGGTCTCGCCGACATCGAGATCAGCCCCACCCACGCGGTGGAGGATGGGATGGTCAGCGCGATCATCAGGGCGACCAAGCCCGCATAGGCTCGCTCGGGGTGGCCGCCCAGGTCAGGCCGCGGCGCTGGCCGGCAGCGACACGAAGAACGTCGAACCCTGGCCTTCCACGCTTTCCACCCAGGCTCGGCCGCCGTGACTCTCTGCGACGTGCCTCACGATCGCCAGGCCCAGGCCGGTGCCGCCCTTGCCCCGAACCCGCGCCTTGTCGACCTTGTAGAAGCGCTCGAAGACCCGCGCCAGATCCGCCTGGGGGATGCCCACGCCGTGGTCCTGGACGGCTAGGACGATCGATTCCTCGTCGCGTTGGGCGCGGACCGTCACGATCGCGCCCGACCCCGAGAACTTGATGGCGTTGTGAAGGAGGTTGACGAGGAGCTGTCCCAGCCGTTCCTCGTCGCCTCGGACCGGGGGCAGGTCGGCGGGGATCGCGCTCTCGAGTGGCACGCCCTGGCGGTCGGCGAACAGGCGGACCCGGTCGAGCGAGGCCCTGACGAGCTCGCCGACGTCCACCTCGCCGAGATGGAGCGGCACCGTGCCCTGCTCGATCGCGGACAGGTCCAGCAGCTCGTTGACCATCTGGACCAGGTGCCCGGTCTCCACGTCGATCTTGAGGATGCCGTCGCGGATGCGGGGCGGCAATTCGAGGCCTTCGAGGTCCCGCGCCAGCGTCTCGGTCAGCAGCCGCACGTTCGTCAGCGGGGTCCGAAGCTCGTGGGAGAGGTTGTCGATGAACTCGGCCCGGATCCGTTGCAGTCGCCTCAGCTCGGAGACGTCCTCGATGATCAGCCAGTAGCCCTCGATCGGCGACCGCCGGGCGCGGATGACGAGGGTCTGGCCGCCGGTCCGGATGACCTCGCCGCTGGCCCAGCCGATCCCCTGAGCCTTTAGGGCGATCGATTCGATCCGGTGGTCGCCGAACGCCTCCATAGCCGATAGCCCGACCAGCCCGCCTGGCGTGCGCCCCAGGAAGGAGTGAGCCGCGGCGTTGGCGAGCGCGACGGCCATTCGATCGTCCAGTCGGACGATCCCGGAACCCACGAGGTTGACCACGTGTGCCAGCTCGTCACGCGACCGGCGGACCTCCCACGCGGCGCTCTGGCGGCCCTCGATGACTGCCCGGACGGTCGCCTCGAGGTCGCCATCGGGTGCGACCTGGAGGGTTCGGCGCAGGCGCTCGAGCCTCCGGCCGCGGTCGAGTGCGACGATGATGGCTCCGCCGGCCAGCAGGGCCAGCAGGCTCATGAAGACAGCCGTCGGGGCATCCACGCAGCCGAGTCTACGGGAGTACGCTCCGCCGCCGGCCGGCCGGTCCCCGTACCGGACGTCACGTTTGCAGCACGATGCTCGGCCGGGTGTTTGACGCTCGTTCGACGCCGGGTCTAGGCTAGCCCGACCCCAGTCACTCGGCGCCGTGGCCGCCGTCGCGCGAGGGCGGGGAGGAGGTCCGGCATGCGCGCGATACGAAGGGGACACGGATGGCGCGGCTGATCCTCGTCTCGAACAGGCTGCCGATCGCGGCCCGGACCGAACGTGGCGAGCTGGTCGTCACGAACAGTCCCGGCGGCCTCGCCAGCGGCCTGAGCGGCCTCCATGAGACCGGCAATGGCGTGTGGGTGGGCTGGCCCGGTGAGACGTGGCGGCTGGCCCCCCATCAACGCGATGCGCTGCGGCAGCGGTTAATCGACATGCGCTGCGTGCCCGTGGAGCTGACCTCGGGCGAGGTGCAGCGCTACTACGACTGGTTCTCGAACGGCGTCCTCTGGCCGCTCCTCCATTACGAGCTGGATCGCCTGCCGATGCATCCCCGCGGCTGGGACGCCTACCGCCGCGTGAACGAACGGTTCGCCGACACCATCGTGGAGTCCTACCGGCCGGGCGACGTCGTGTGGATTCACGACTACCAGCTCATGCTGGTACCGGCCATGGTCCGGCGGCGGATGCCGGGAGCGGCGATCGGCTTCTTCTTCCACGTACCGTTCCCGTCCTCGGAGCTGTTCCGGGTCCTGCCGTGGCGGCGCGAGCTGCTGGAGGGCGTCCTGGGGGCGACGCTCGTCGGCTTTCACACGGCCTCATACGCCGGCCACTTCATCAGCTCGGCATCCAAGATCCTGGGCTGCGAGACACGTAACGGGCGCGTCCTGATCGACGGCCGCCAGGTGCGCGTCGCCGACTTTCCGATGGGCATCGACGCGTGGGCGTACGACCAGCTCGCCCGGCAGGAAGCGGTCGTCGGCGAGATGGACCGGCTCCGTCGGGCGTCCGGGGAGGCTCCGTTGATCGTGTCCGTGGACCGGCTCGATTACACGAAGGGGATTCCCCGCCGGCTGCTGTCCTTCGAGCGGCTCCTGGAGCGCTATCCCAGCCTCCGTGGCCACGTCCGTCTGGTCCAGGTCGCCGCTCCGTCGCGCGAGACGGTCAGCGAGTATCGCGACTACCGCCGCTCGGTGGACGAGCTGGTGGGCCGGATCAACGGCAGGTTCGCGACGCTGGGCCACGATCCGATCCAGTACATCTCGCAGTCGCTGCCGCGCGAGCGACTCGTGGCCCTCTTCCGGGCGGCGTCGGTCGCCCTGGTGACTCCCCTCCGAGATGGCATGAACCTGGTCGCCAAGGAGTTCGTCGCCAGTCGAGTCGACGAGGACGGGGTCCTGATCCTGAGCGAGTTCGCCGGCGCGGCGGCCGAGCTGTCGGGCGCCCTGCTGGTCAACCCGTACGACCTCGACGGCGTGGCCTCGGCACTCCGTCATGGACTTGTCATGCCTGCGGCCGAGCGTCGCGACCGGATGCGCGGCCTGCGGGCGCGCGTGACCGAGCACGACGTGCACCGCTGGTCACGCGAGTTCCTGAACGCCCTGCACAAGGAGCAGCGCCGGGCGGCTCGCGCGGCTTCCGCGGGCAGCGGCCTGGCCGACGCCGTCCGGCCGCTCGACGTCCTGGCGGAGCTCGACCCGGGCCTGCGCGGTCCGCTGACCCTGATCCTCGACTACGACGGCACCCTCGTCCCGCTTAAGCCACGACCCGAGGAGGCATGGCCCGACGACGAGATCCTGCGCCTGCTCGCAACGTTGGCCGGCCTGCCCGAGGTGACGGTGCACGTGACGAGCGGCCGGCGTCGCGACGATCTCGAGCGCTGGCTCGGCCACCTGCCCCTGGGCCTCCACGCCGAGCATGGCCTGTGGTCGCGGGCGCCCGGCCAGCCCGACTGGCAGCAGCGCCTTGGAGAGCGCCCGGCGTGGCTCGACGGCGTTCGGCCCCGCCTCGAGGCGCGAGCGCGCGACGTCGCCGGGTCCTTCGTGGAGGAGAAGGAGGCGTCGCTGGCCTGGCATTACCGCAACGTCGAGTCGCCGATCGGCGATCGGGCGGCCCGCGAGCTGCGCCGCGAGCTGGCCGGGGCGCTTCGACCGGGCGACGCGAAGGTCCTGGATGGCAACAAGGTCATCGAGGTACGGGAGGCCAGCATTCACAAGGGGCTGCCCGTCAGCGAGCTGGCCGACGCCCAGCCCGGATCGCGGATGCTGATCGCAGGTGACGATGCGACGGACGAGGACATGTTCGCGGCCGCGCCGCCTGACGCGATCACGGTTCGCGTGGGCCCGGGCCGAACGCGCGCCCGCTTCCGGGTGGCCGGGCCGGACCAGGTTCGTTCGCTCCTCGCGGAGCTCGCCCGCCGGCGAGCAGGCCAGGACGACATCAACGCTGGTGAGCACGACGTGGCTGAGCTGGTCGAGGCGGGCACGGGCGTCGGGGCCGGCGCGCCTTAGACACATAGACTTGGGGGGTGCACCGAAGCGGCGCGCCCCATCCGATCCTCACCGTGACGGCCGTGGTCAAGGCGGCAGTCTTCGACCTCGGCGGCGTGCTCGTCGACTGGAACCCGCGCTATCTCTACCGCAATCTGCTGGATGACGAGGAGGCCGTCGAGCGGTTCCTCGCCGAGGTGACCACCCAGGAGTGGAACGGGCAGCAGGACCTCGGGAGGTCGTGGTCGGAGGCGGTCGAATCGCTCGCCCGCGATCATCCCGACAAGCGCGATCTCATCGCGGCGTACCGCGAGCGCTGGGACGAGATGCTGGGCGGCCCGATCCAGGAAACCGTCCAGATCCTGGCCGAGCTTCGGGCCAGCGGCTTGCCGCTCTACGCGCTCAGCAACTGGTCGTCTGAGACGTTCCCGATCGCCCGGTCCCGCTACCCGTTCCTGGACTGGTTCGCGGGGATCGTGATCTCCGGTGAGGTCCGCCTCGGCAAGCCCGATCCGCGGGTCTTCCGGTACCTGCTGGACCGCTATCGCCTGGATGCCGGATCGACGGTTTTCATCGACGACTCGGAGCGCAACGTGAACGCGGCCGCCGAGCTGGGCATGATCGCGATCCGATTCTCGGACGCCGAACGCCTGCGAGCGGACCTGGCCGGCCTGGGCCTCATTCGGGCCCGGAGCGGAGCCAACGCGGGCTGAGCCGTTCGCGGTCGGCGGCAGCACGGTCGCAGCGGCCATCTCGAGGCTGTCACCGGCCGGGTGCGGGCAGAAATGTTCATGCCATTGCAGGGTCCGTTACAGCCTCCGAAAGGGCCTTCAGATGCCTTCCGGACTAGGGTCGCCCAGCCCAGGCTGACGGCCTGGCCGCGCTTGGAGGTCCAACCCCATGTTGACCTGGATCATCGTCATCGCTCTCCTGCTCCTCCTGTTGGGCGGATTCGGCTACGGCTATCGCGGCTCGCGCTACTACGGCGGCGGGCTTGGCATCCTGGGCACGGTTCTCGTCGTGATCCTGATCCTCTGGCTGGTTGGCGCGCTCCGCTGAACTGGAAGCGCGCTGTGCGCGCATGCCATCAGGGCACGGCGATCGGCGCCGGAGTCCGTGTCGTCGGCATCCCCGCTCGCCGGGCGATCCGGCCGAGCAGGGCAGCATCGCGGACCGCGCAGCCCAAGCCGTCGTTATTGAAATAGACGTACGCGTCTGCGTCGCGGCCCCATTCACCGCTTAGCCGGTCCAGCCAGCCGGCGAGCGCGGCTCGCCCATAGCATGGAGGCGGCGAGGCTCGCCCCTCGTGGAGTCGCAGGTAGGTCCAGTCCGCGGTCCGCCAGATCGGACCCGGCCGCGACCCGCGGTCGGTGAGGCAGAGGGCGGCACGATGCCGTTCGAGCATGCGGCGGCACTCGGCCACGAACCACGACGGGTGGCGAGGCTCCACCGCGACACGGACGTTCCGCGGAAAGGCCGCGAGCGTGGCCGCCAGCCGCTCGGGCTCGAACCGCATGTCGGGCGGCAGCTGGAGGAGTACCGGGCCGAACCGGGGGCCCAGCTTCTGGGCCCGTTCCAGGAGCCTGGCGACGGCCGGCCCGGGATCCTGCAGGCGGCGGACGTGCGTCAGGTAGCGACTCGCCTTGACCGCGAAGACGAATTCGTCGGGCACCGTCCCGGCCCAGCCCGCAAACGTGGTTGCGGCCGGCAGCCGGTAGAACGTGACGTTGAGCTCGACCGTGTCGAAGGCGTTCGCGTAGTGGGGCAGCCACCGGTCCGTCGGAAGACCGACCGGGTAGAAGCGGCCCCGCCAGTGGCGGTACTGATATCCCGAGGTGCCAATTCGGAGGACCACGCTCGGTCATCCTGACATCGTGGGAACGAGCCCGTCATCCCGCCCTCCGGAGCTGGGCTTGCAACGGGGCTGCGTGTGGCCGGGCCGCACGCATCCCGCCCACGCGGACGCGGCGCTGGCCCTCTGGTACTCCGCGGCCCGGACCGAAGTACGGCTTGTTGGCCGCCGTTCCGGACCGCCACACTCCCGTCAGCAGCGAGCCGGACCTCACCCCTGCGTACCCCAGGGCGCCAGACCGGGCTCGACAGCGCGACCGAGCGAGGCAACGAATGGCATCGATGGCCGTCAACGAACTGGGGCCCATGCTCACGGCGACCGAAGTCGCCGACATGCTTCACCTGCACGTCAACACGGTGAAGCGGCTGGGCGATCGCGGCGAGCTCCCCTTCTATCGCGTCTGCAAGCGGGGCGATCGTCGCTTCCGCCTGGATGACGTCATGGAGTTCCTCGCCCGCAATCGCTGATCCGCGGATCCGCCGACTCGACGCGGCCGGACCTGCCACAGACACGATCACGCTCGGGCGCCCGCCCTGCCTCGGCGCGGCCGCCACTCGGATGCGCACGTAGACTCACGGCACCGGCCCGTGCCGCCGGCCCCATCGAACCTCCGCTGACGCTGCGGGCCGACCCGGTCCGGTACCGACCCGGTCCGGTATATGGGAGTCTGGCCGGCCACGAGGGGCTGCATGCCGCGTTCCTCGAGCATGAGCGCTCAAGCGACCTCGGGGCCGCAACGGTCGAGCGAGGGTGATCAAGACACCACGGGCGCCCGGCATCGGTGTGGTCATTACCTGGCGATATTCCGCCGGGTCCAGCGGCCATCAGGAGCTCGCACGCCGCCGTTATCCGACTCTTGATCGGTGCGGTCGATGGCCGGGCCGTTAAGAGCGGCCGGGACCCTCCGCCCGGCCCGTCTGCACGTTCCGTAATGATCAGGTCGATGCGGCGCGCACAGCGGCCACAGCGCGCTCCGCCGGCGTTCGGCTGGCCTTCGCCTCAGGATCCGATTCCCTCCGCGTGGTGGGGCAATCCGGCGAGGGCGTTGGCGAAGATCTCCAGGCCCTCCAGGATCTCCGCGGCCGTCACGTCCAGGGGCGGAACCCAGCGCACCACCTGGTGGGCGATTCCGCAGCTGAGCACGAGCAGGCCTTCGTCGGCCGAGCGCGCCAGGACCGCATCGCACGTGGCCCCGTCCGGCTCTCTCGTCGCCCGATCGAGCACGAGCTCGGCGCCCACCATCAGCCCCGGCCCCCGGACGTCGCCGATGCGATCGTCCTCGGCCATGATTCGATGCAGGCCGGCGGTCAGCTCGGCCCCGCGCGCAGCCGCGTTCTGCACGAGACCCTGCTCGCGGATCGTCCGAAGGACCGCCAGTGCCGCGGCGCAGGCGACGGGGTTGCCGCCGAACGTGGAACCGTGTGCGCCACGGCCCCAGCGCTCCTGGAGCTCGCGAGAGCTCACGATGGCCGACAGCGGCAACCCGTTGGCGATCGCCTTGGCCAGGCAGACCACGTCGGGCACGATGCCGGCGTGCTCGAAGGCCCACATGCGGCCGGTCCGGCCGAATCCGGTCTGCACCTCGTCGGCGATGAGCAGGATCCCGTTTTCGTGGCAGATGGCCCGTAGTCCCTGGAGGTATGCCGCCGGGGCCGGCGTGTAGCCGCCCTCGCCTTGAACGGGCTCGATGAGGATCGCGGCGACGGAGGTCGGCGCGATGACCGTGTCGAAGAGGGAATGGAGGGACGCGAGGCTGGCGTCGGTTGCCGCTGCCGCTTCGCCGCCGAAATCCCGGTACGCCGCCGGGAAGGGGGCGAAGTACACGGCCGGGAGGAGCGGCTCGTAGCCGGTCCGGTAGTTGATATTGGACGTGGTGACGCTCGCCGCGCCGAAGGTCCGCCCGTGGAATCCGCCCCGGAAGGCGACGATGCCCGGTCGCCCGGTGACGCGACGTGCGAGCTTCAGCGCGGCCTCGATCGCCTCCGAGCCGGAGTTGAGGAACATGACGGTGTCCAGTGGCTCGGGAAAGGTGTTCGCGAGCTCCGCCGCGAGCCGTACGGGTGGCTCGCTGTAGCCGATCGCCCCGGTCGGAACCATGAGGCGGTCGACCTGCTCGTGGATCGCGGCGGTGACCGCCGGGTGCCGATGACCGAGGGCGGAAACCGCGATGCCGTTGGCGAAGTCGAGGTACGCCTTGCCGGCCGTGTCGTACAGGCGGTGTCCGTCGCCATGGCTCCAGCTTCGCTCGAAATAGCGTCCGAGAACCGGCGTGAAATGGTGCCGCGCGAGATCCGCGAGGTCGACGGCGTCGCCGTCCGGGGTGGCGGTCACGCGGCTCCTTCGTCGGCGGGGTTGGTGGATCCCGGCGCGCCCAGCAGGCGCGCGTGTGTGGGCCGGCCGAGTATAGGCGGTGGCCAATGGGCGCGACCGGCGGCCTAGAATGACGCCCGACAGAGGCGTCCGCAGCGGAGCACCCGTGATCGACTTCACGCTCACGGACGAGAACCGGCTCGTCCAGCAGAGCGCCCGCGCCTTCGCCGAGGCGGAGATCCTGCCCCACATTCGCGACTGGGACGCGCGCGGCGAGGTGCACCGCGAGGTCTTCGCCCGGATGGGCGAGCTGGGCTTCCTGGGCGCCCCGATTCCCGAGCGCTACGGCGGTGCCGGCATGGATTACATCAGCTTCGCCATCCTGTGCGAGGAGCTCGAGCGGGCGGACACGGCTTTCCGCGTCGTGCAAAGCGTCCACGTCGGCCTCAATTCCCTCGCCCTCCTCCAGTGGGGGAGCGAGGACCAGCGCCAGCGCTACCTCGTGCCCCAGGCGCGGGGCGAAAAGCTCGCCACGTTCGGGCTCACCGAGCCCGGGGTGGGCACGGACGCCGGCGCACTCCAGACGACGGCCCGACGGCGCGGCGACCGCTACGTCCTCAACGGCCAGAAGATCTGGATCAGCCTGGCGGACATCGCCGACCACTTCCTCGTCTTCGCCACGCTGGACCGGTCGAAGGGTCATCGGGCCATCACGGCCTTCATCGTCGAGCGGGGGTTCCGCGGCCTCTCCACGGCGACGCTGCACGGCAAGCTCGGCATTCGAGCCGGCAACACCGGCGTCATCAACCTCGACGACTGCGAGGTGCCGCTGGAGAATCGCGTGGGCGAGGAGGGCGAGGGCTTCCTCGTCGCGATGAGCGCGATCGACCAGGGCCGCTACACCGTTGCGGCGGGGGCCGTCGGTCTCGGCCACGCCTGCCTGGACGCATCCGTGGCGTACGCCCGCCAGCGGCAGACGTTCGGCGAGGAGATCGGTCACCACCAGCTCGTCAAGCAGATGCTGGCCAACATGGCCCGTGGCACGGAGACGGGGCGCCTCCTGGTGTGGCGAGCCGGCTGGCTGAAGAACCACGGCCGGCGCAACACCCGCGAGACCAGCCTCGCCAAGTGGCACGCCACGGAGCATGCGGTCCAGGCCGCCCTGGACGCGATCCAGGTCCACGGCGCGAACGGCTACAGCAACGAGTTCCCCGTCGAGCGCTACCTGCGCAACGCCAAAGCGGCGGTGATCTACGAGGGGACCAGCCAGCTGCATACGCTCATCCAGGCCGACTACGCGCTCGGTTACCGCGAGGACCGTCCGCTGCGCTGCGAGCCCTGGCCAGCCCAGGGCTTCGAGCGGGGCATCGAACGGGTCCCGGCCTGATCGGCCGGGTAACGCCAGCGGTGAGCGGCGGCACATCGGTCCCGCGATGGTCCGAGCGCGAGATGGCCACTCTGGCTGCCCTGGCCGAGACGTTCGTGCGCGGGACGGCAACCCGGCGGGCCAGCCTCGCGGCCGCTGCGATCGATACCCTCGATCCGGCGCAAGCGCGGCAGCTCCGCCTGGTGCTCCGGCTGCTCGAGTCGCCTGTAGCCGGCCTCGCCCTGGGTGCTGGGCCGATCGCCTTCCGCGACATGGACATGCCCGCCCGGGAGCGCTACCTGCGAGGCTGGGCCGGCTCGCGCCTGGCGCTTCGGCGATCGGGCTTCCAGGCATTCAAGAAGCTGCTGTGCTTCCTGGCCTATGCGGATCCCGGGGATGGCGTCCGGAATCCGCTCTGGCAGGCCATCCGCTACGAGCCGCCCGTCGAGCCGCTCACCGCCGAGGCGACGCCGATCCGTCCGCATCGCCTGCCTGACGGCGATCGGCCGCTCCAGCTCACCGCAGACGTCGTGGTGGTCGGCTCGGGCGCCGGCGGCGGCGTTCTGGCCGCCGAGCTCGCCCGTGCCGGCCGCTCGGTCGTGGTCCTCGAGGCGGGGCCGTTCGTGCCCGAGTCGGAGATGCCGACCGACGAGCTGGCGGCGTACGACCGGATGTACCTGGACCACGGGCTGACCTCGACGTGGGACGGCGCCATCTCGATCCTCGCCGGCTCGGTCGTGGGCGGCGGTACGACCGTCAACTGGATGACGTCGATCCCGGTCCAGCCGCCGGTCCGCGCGGAGTGGGCACGCGACCACGGCGTGGACGGTGTCGACGGCGCCGAGCTGGAGGCCGATCTGGCCGTGCTCGAGCGCGAGCTCGGCCTGCAGGGCCCGCCGAACGTGCCGCCCAAGGACGCGGCGATCCTGCGCGGCGCTGCGACACTCGGCTGGGAAGCCGGAGAGACGCGGCGGAACGGCGTTGGCTGTGGCGACTGCGGATCGTGCCCGTTCGGCTGCCGTCGCGGAGCAAAGCAGGGCGGGCTGCGGGTCCATCTCGCCGAGGCCTGGCGCTGCGGGGCGCGGATCGTCCCCGACGCCACCGTGCAGCGGGTGATTCTCGATCCGTCGGAGTCGGCGCCGGCGACCGGCGTGGAGGCCACCCTCGGCGACGGGCGGAGTCTGCGGGTGGTCGCGCAGCAGACGGTGCTCGCGGCGGGCGCGCTGCGGACGCCGCTGATCCTGGAGCGAAGCGGCCTGCAGCACCCGGCGATCGGCCACCACCTTCGCCTCCACCCGGTCGCGGTCGTGGGGGCGTTCCTGCCCGGCCCCGTGGCGATGTGGTCGGGCACGACTCAGGCGGCGCGCTCGCTGGAGTTCCTCGATCCACGCGAACCGGGCGGTTCCGGATTCGTCGTCGAGTCGGCGCCCGCCCATCCCGGCCTGATCGGGCTCGCCTTTCCGTGGCAGTCGGCGGACGATTTCGCGGAGACCATGCGCCGCATCGACCACGTGGCCCCGCTCATCGCGATCAGCCGCGACCTCGGTTCCGGCCGGGTGCGGTCGCGGCGTGCCGGCGGCGCGCGGATCGACTACCGGCTGGCGGCGACCGAGGTTGCCACCCTGCGCCGCGGCCTGGTGGAGCTGGCCCGGCTGGGCCGTGCTGCCGGCGCCGAGCAGCTGGTCGCGCTTGGCACCCCGGCGGCCTGGTTCGGCGGGAACCCCGCAGGGCGCCGGGAAGATGCCGGGTTCGAGGCGTACCTGGCTCGTCTGGCCGCGTTCGACTTCGCGCCGAACCGGGCGATGGTCTTCTCCGCGCACCAGATGGGCAGCGCCCGGATGGGCTCGGCGCCCGCCGACCATGCCTGCGACGAGCGCGGGCGCGTCTGGACGGAGCGCGGCCGTGTCATCCGCGGACTCTACGTGGGCGACGCTTCGCTGTTTCCGACCGCGATCGGCGTCAACCCGATGATCACGGTCATGCTCCTGGCGCGTCGGGTCGCGCGGACGGTCCTGGCCGAGGCCTGATCCGCCGCGGGCGGAAGGCCATCGGCCGGTCGATGGCGGGTGTCCGCTCCCCAGGCATCGCTTCGCTGGCCGCGGGCTCGGTCCGTATTTGGGGCCCGGACCGGCTGCGCGCCGTGACGATGAGGGCCACCGCCGCCACGATCACGACGGCCGCCACGACGGTTCGCGGGGAGATCGGCTCGGCGAGCAGGAGCGCCCCGAGGATGAATGCGACGACAGGGTTGACGTACGCATAGGTGGCGATCTTGGGCAGCGGCGCGACCCGCAGCAGCCAGACGTAGGTCGTGTAGCCGACCAGGCTGCCGACGACGATGAGGTAGGCGAGCGCCCAGGCCGAGTTCGAGCTCACCGCGGCCGGCGAGAATCGGCCCAGCTCGCCGGTCGCCAGGGAGGCGCCGCCCAGCGCAATCGCGCCGCCCAGCATCTGGAAGGCCGTGGCGACGAGCGGGCGACCCGGCAGTTTGGCGCGGTGGGAGGCGTACAGGGAACCTGCCGCCCAGGAGATTGGCGAGAACAGCACGGCCGCCAGGCCTCCCGGATCCAGGCTCAGATTGCCACCGGCCGGCGCCACCAGGATCGCCACACCCACCAGCCCGACCACGATGCCGACGATGACCACCGGCGGCAGCCGCTCGCCGAAGAAGACCCGGCCGAGCACCGCGACCCAGGCCGGCATGAGCGCGATCAGCAGCGCGGTGATGCCCGACGGCACGGTCTGCTCGGCGAGCGCCACCATTCCCATGCCTCCGCCCAGGAGCGCGATCCCCACGACGAGCGAGTCGCGCAGCTGGCGCCGGTTGATGCGGAGCGCGTTCGGGCCCTCGCGAACCGCGCTCCAGGCCAGAAGCAGGCCGCCGGCGATGAGGAACCGCACCGAGCCCATGAGGAAGGCGGGGATCGACTCGACCGAGATCTTGATCCCCAGGTACGTGGAGCCCCACACGAAGTAGAGGGTGATCAGGCCCAACCAGATCGCCAGCGGCGCGGCCGCAGAGCGGCCGGACGATCCGGTGGGCGAACTTGTCATAGTCGAATGGTCCAAGATGTCGATAGCCTACCGGGAATCGATCCGGCTGTCACGCCGCCGCCGCGACCGGCCGGCACTTGCGGCATGGCCTGTAGCCGGCCTGTCGAGCCTGGGCCAGCGACCGGAACTGGACGCGGTGGCGGTCGGTCACCCGGCGTGCCTGGTGGCAGCTGGGCAGGCAGACGACGTTGGTGGTGTCCGAGCCGATATAGCGGATGCCCGCCCGGGCCATCTCTTCGAGCCCGGCCGGGTCCAGGCCCTCCCAGGAGAGCAATGCCCGCTTGTTGGCCGGCCCGCCGAGCGAATACTGGCCAAGGTGTCCGTCGGAGCGCACCACCCGGTGGCAGGGGATCAGCAGGGGAATCGGGTTGTGAGCGAGTGCCGAGCCAACGGCCCGCACGGCGGCCGGCCGGCCGATCTCGGAGGCGATCCAGCCGTACGGCCGAACCTCGCCACGTGGGATCTGCAGCGCCTTGAGGAGGACGGCCCGCTCGAACTCGGTCCGGCCGCGCAGGTCGACCGGGACTCGGGCACGGCGGTCGCCGCCGAGCCGGCGGGCGATGGACGCGGCGAGTCGTGGCGGAAGGCCGGCCGGCGCGCGACGGATCGGTCGGCCGGCCGCGGCCCGGAAGCTTGCCTCGAAGGCGCTCCCACTCTCGGCGCTCGTCAGGGCGGACACGCCTCGGCCGTTCCAGGCGACCCAGACCTCGCCGATCGCCGTCTCCAGGCTCGCGTACTCGTCGGCCAGTCCCGCCGCGACGAGGGTGTTCGGCAGCAACGTGGGCGGGGCCGTGGCACCCAGGTCGTGCAGCGCGGTCTCGATCGCCGCCTCGAGTCGAGCATGGCTCGACCGCTGGATATCGGGCTGTTCGGTCATGCGATCGACTCCTCTCGTTCGGCCGCCTCGATGGCGTGGCGGAGCAGCGCCAGGCCCCGATGGACCTGGGCCTTGACGGTGCCCTCGGGGCGGCCGAGGACTTCACTCATCTCCGGATATGACAGGCCGTCGACGTGACGGAGCACGATCGCCGCGCGGTATCGCACGGGGAGAGCCGCGATCCGGGCCACCCACGCCTCGGCGGATTCGCGTCGGAGAGCGTGCTGCAGGGGCGATTGGGAAGGCGGCGACTGGGCGGCCGTTGTTTGGGCGATCGTCGCACCGCCCGTGTCCGCGAGCTCCGGGCCGAGCGGGGTGGTCGCCAGGTGTCGCCGAACGGCCCGGCTCCGGCAGCGACGGATGACGATGGTCGCCAGCCAGCCCCGCAGCCGCAGCTCTCGGATGCGCGCAGGCTCGTAGCCGGCCAGCGCCCGGTAGGCTCGCAGGAAGGTGTCCTGGGCGACCTCTTCGGCGTCGGACGCGTTGCCCAGCATTCGCAGCGCGATCGTGTACAGGCGATCCTGGTGCGCGCGCACGAGCGCCTCGAAGGCGCCGTCGAGGTCGTCGGCGAGGCGGGCCAGGAGCGCGTCGTCATCCATCAGGTGCACCAACCCGTCCACTCCGGGATCCGTTGCATCCGTCGTCATCCGGCGTCGCCACCTGTTCACCGAACCGCCGAGCGATCGGACGATGGCGAGCCGTCGGATGGCGACGAGCGGTCGAAAGCCCGCCTGCCTCTGGTAGCATGCCCGGGCCTGCCAGGAGGACGACGCGCTGAACGCATCGTACGAGCGCTCGCTCGCCATCGCGGGTCGCCAGGTCCCACTCACGGTCGCGGTGGGCGTTGCCCTGGCGGTCATTGCCTGGGCCCTGATCGTCGCATTCTGCGAGCCGTTCGGGCGACTGTGGGGGACCGGTCAGGACGCCCGCTCGTATTGGGCTCCCAGCCTGGCCGACCCGTACGCCAACGCGAATTGGACGACGCCCAGCGCGTATCCGTACTCGCCGTTCCTCCTCCAGGTGCTCCAGCCGATTCGCATCCTGCCCTGGCAGGCGTTCATCGCGGTCTGGACGGCAATCCTCATCGCGGCCGTGGCCTACCTGACCGGGCCGCGCCTCCTGGCCGTGGGAATCACCTTCGCGGCGATGGAGCTTGCCGGCGGCAACATCGAGCTGCTGCTCGCGGTCGCGATCGTTCTGGGCTTCCGCTGGCCGTCGGCCTGGGCGTTCGTGCTCCTGACGAAGGTGACGCCGGGGATCGGCCTCCTGTGGTTCGTGGTCCGCCGGGAGTGGCGCCCGCTGGCGATCGCGCTCGCGACGACCGCAGCCATCGCCGGCGCCTCCATCCTGCTCGCGCCCGATGCCTGGGCGCAGTGGCCGGGCGTGCTGCTCGGAATCGCGGGCCGGAGCGGTACATGGGCGGCCGTGCCGATCCCCCTCGTCGTCCGGCTCCCGTTCGCCGTCGCCCTGGTCGTGTGGGGGGCCCGGACCGACCGCCGCTGGACCGTCCCGGTCGCCGGCATGCTGGCGCTGCCGGCGCTCTGGTACGGCGGCTTCAGCATGCTGCTGGCCGTCCTGCCGCTCCTCCCGGCTCGCACGTGGGGCGAGCTGACCGCTCGCCTCCGGCAGGGTTGGCACGGCCTGCTTCGACGCTCAGATCCGCCCGGATCTCATCTGGCAGCGCCCTGAGCTCGCCACAAGCGACAGCCCGACCCCACCTGTGGATGCGACAATCCAGCCACGATGCGTTCCGCAGAGCGTTCCGACGAGCTGGCGGCCAGCCTCGGCGGCTTCTACAGCTGCTGGGTTGCCTACCTGGGACTCGAGCTCGGCTTGTTCGAGCGAATCCAGGCGGCCGGGGCGGCCGGACTGACGGCCGCGGATCTCGCCGAGGCTGCCCAGTGCGCGCCAGATCCCATAGCCGGCTGGCTACGAGCCGCCCACGCCATGGAGCTCGTCGATCTCGACGGCGACCGGGCCCGCCTCGATCCAGATGTGGCCCCGGTCCTTCTCGATGAGAGCCGGCCCGAGTACCTGGGCGGGCAGGTCATGAGCGCGGTCGTGTCCACTCTGGACTACGACCGGATGCTGGAGTTCTTCCGAACGGGCCGGCCGATCCCGGAACGACCGCCGCGCTTCCACCGCGCGATCGAACGAGTCACGGTCCAGGACATCGCGGTCTTCTTCCAGGAGGGATTGGCCGCCCTGCCGGCACTGACCGACCAGCTCAGCCGGGGCATCGACGTGCTCGACGTCGCCTGCGGCGGGGGTCGCTGGCTCACGGCGCTCGCCACGCGATTTCCCAGGACTCGCCTGGTGGGCGTCGAATTCGAACCCGATTCGGTTGCCCGCGCCATGCGGCACGCGAGCAAGGCCGGACTTGCCGACCGGATCCGGATCGAGGCCCGCGAGGTCGCCGACATGACGTTCGATCGTGCGTTCGGTCTCGTCTACCTGCAGGACGCGCTCCACGAGCTGCCGGACCCGGTTGCGGGCCTGCGGCAGTCGTGGGCGGCCGTGGCGCCAGGCGGACAGCTCGTCATCCTCGACTGGTGCCTGCCGTCGGACCCCGACGAGGACCGGACGCTTCAGGGACAGCTGCTGTGGGGGATCCAGCTCGACGAGCTCTACCAGGGCACCCGGATGTTCACGCTCGAGGAGTTCGTGGAGCTCCACGCCGCCGCCGGGGTCCCGGAGCCGACCGTGGTCGAGCTACAATCCGGGGCGACGCTGTTCGTGGTGCCTCGGGCGAGTTGAGGCCGAACTCGCCCAATTCCTCGCCCGGCTCGGAGATCCTGCGGCGGCCTACGGCGTGACCGTGATCGTGGCGGTCATGAACGCGTGGATCTTGCAGTGGTAGGCCAGCGTCCCGGCCGAAGAGAACGTCTGCTTGTAGGTCGCGCCCTGGGCCAGGTTGTCGCTCGTGGCGCCGCCGGTGTCGAACGTGACCGTGTGGGCCGCGCTGTCCTGATTCGTCCAGGTCACCTCCGTGCCGACCTTGACCGTCAGGGTCGGTGGGTTGAAGGCGAGGTTCTGGATCGTGACGGCAGAAGCGCCGCCCCCGCCGCCGGCGCTCGATGGTGCCGCGGACGCCGGCGCCGCCGTCGCGACCGGGGTGCTGCTGCCGGAGCAGGCGCCGATCGCGAGCGACGCCGCGATGAGGAGGCCGGTGAGCTTCGCAATCCGCACGATTGTGGTTCCTCCGTAATGGGCCAGGCCAAATCGGCAGTCGGATGGCCGTTGGCCGGACGGTGGCTCGCCGAGTCCTATGTCGAACCACGATACGACGCACGTCTGCCTTCGGTTTCAGAGTGCGATGCCGTGCGCAGGCGAGTTGGTCCCTGCCGACCGGAACGGTCGTAGCATGCATCCCATGGGCCCGATCTTCCGTCTCGCCGTGCGGAGCCTTGGCCTGGGCGCGCTGATGGCGATGACGACCCGGAATGCCCTGGCACACGGTGTCGGGGCTCCGGAGCCGACGCTGCTGATCGCACTCACCACCTGGTCCCCTGATCCCCTGCCGTGGACTGCCGTGCTCGTGGCGGCCGGCGGCTACCTGATCGCCGTTCGGCACGTAAACGGCGCGCATCCGCGGGTACCAGTTCCCCGCTGGCAGGTGGATGCTTGGCTCGCCGGGCTCGTGGCCATCCTGGTCGCGCTGGTGTCGGCCGCCGACGTGTACGCCGGCGACCTCCTGACCGTGCACATGGTCCAGCACCTGTTGCTGGCGATGGTGGCACCGGCGCTCCTGGCACTCGGCGCCCCGGTCACGCTCGTCCTGCGGATCGCCAGCCCGCGGGCACGGCATCGTCTGATCCTGCCGGTGCTCCACTCCCGGGTCGTGCGCCTGATCGCCTCCCCGCTCGTCGCTTGGCCGGTCTTCGCGATCGCGATGTGGCTCACGCACTTCAGCCCGCTGTACGACGTGGCGCTCGAGGATCCGATGCTGCACGTTGTCGAGCACCTGGTCTACCTCGTATCCGGCTTGCTCTTCTGGTGGCCGGTGGTGGCCGCGGACCCGAGCCCGTGGCGCCTGGGATATGGAGCGCGGCTTGCGTACGTCGGGCTCCAGATGCCGGTCAACGCAGCCGTGGGGTTAGCGATCTACTTCGCCCCGACCGTCCTCTACCCGCACTACGCGACGATCGAGCGCTCGTGGGGCCCGGACGCGCTCAGCGACCAGCAGATCGGCGGCGTCTTGATGTGGGGAGCGGGCGACCTGCTGCTCCTCGTCGCCGTCGCTGCGCTCGTTGCGGCGTGGATGCGTGCCGACGCCCGCCGGAGCCGTCGGTCAGATGCCCGCTCGTCGGCCGCGCTGGCCGCTGAGGCCGCCGGCCGCGCCGGCGAGCATGCGCCGCCCAACTGAGGGTCAGCGCGTGCGGACGGCCTCCAGAATGGATCGCCCGCTCTCTAGAGCACGTACAGCGTCGAGAACAGGAAGAGCCACACGGCGTCGACGAAGTGCCAGTAGTAGCTCACGGCCTCGACCGCCGTGTGACGATCGGCCGAAACAAGCCCGCGACGTACGCGGTTCGCAACGATCCCGATGAGGCCTAGGCCGGCGAGCACGTGAGCCCCGTGAAAGCCGGTGAGGGTGTAGAAGGTCGACCCGAAAATCCCGGCGTCGAGGCCAAAGCCGTTCGTCGCAAACTCGTAGCCCTGGATCACGATGAAGATCCCGCCCAGGACCAGCGTGAGCCCGAGCCGGCGCAGCGTCTGCAGACGGTCTCCGCGGCGAGCCGAGCGGACCGCCCATTGCATCGTTCCGCTCGATGAGACCAGCAGCAGGGTATTGAGGCCCGGCAGCAGCAGCTCGGGCCGCTCGATGTGCCCTAGCGGCGGCCACCCCGGGCTCTCGGAGCGGACCACGAAGTAGGCGGCGAAGAGCGCGCCGAAGAGCATCACCTCCGACAGGATGGCGAGCTTGACGCCGAGCAGGACGTTGCCCTGTGCGGCGGCCGTGTCCGGGCTGTGCGATCCGACCCCCGAGTGTGCGCTCACGGGGCCGATCGACCCTCCGCCGGGGCCGCGCCACGGCTGCCGTACTGGTACGGGGTGGCGGTGACGGTCGGGATCTGGTCGAAGTTGTCGACTGGTGGCGGCGAGGCAACTTGCCATTCCAGGGTCTGGGCGCGCCAGGGGTTGGACGCTGCCTGCGGGCCCCGGCGCCACGATCGGACCATGTTGAAGACGAAGACCGCCACCGAGAGCGCGATGTTGAGAGCGGCGATGCTGACGAACAGGTTCACCGGGCCGAGGTCGGCGGGATAATCCGCCACTCGCCGGCGCATCCCCTCGATCCCGAGCCAGAACATGGGGAGGAAGGTCGCGTTAAAGGCGAGGGTGAACCACCAGAAGTGGAGCCGGCCGAGGCGCTCGCTGCACATCCTGCCGGTGATCTTGGGGAACCAGTAGTAGGTACCGGCGAAGAGGCCGTAGATCGTTCCGCCGACGATCGTGTAGTGGAAGTGGGCGACCACGTAGTAGCTGTCGCTGAGCGTGATATCGGTCGGGACGTCGGCGAGGAAGACGCCGGTGATCCCCCCGATGAGGAACGCCCAAACGAAGCCGAAGACCCATAGCATGGGCACCTTGAAGTGAATCCGCCCCATCCAGATCGTCCCGAGGGCGGAGAGGAAGACGATCCCCGTCGGCACCGAGATCAGCTCGGTGGTGAGCATGATCGGGATATGGAAGAACTCGGCCATGCCGCTGACGAACATGTGATGCGCCCACACCATGAAGCTCATCACGCCGATCATCATGAAAGAGAGGACCGCCAGCGGATAGGCGAACAGCGGCTTGCGCGCGAAGACCGGCACGACCTCGAGGATCGCGCCCAGGCCCGGCAGGCCCATGATGTATACGGCGGGGTGAGAATAGAACCAGAAGAGATGCTGGAACAGGACGACATCCCCGCCACGGCTGGCCCGGAAGAATGATGTCCCCAGCAGGCGGTCGAAAAGCAGCATCGTGAACGCCGCCGCGACGACCGAGGTCGCCACCAGCATGAGCACGGCGGTGACGGTGAGAGCCCAGACGAAGATCGGCATGCGCATCAGCGACATGCCCGGGGCACGCATCCGGAAGACGGTGACGAGGAAGTTGATGGCACTCAGAATCGACGAGATGCCGACCGTCACGAACGCCATCAGGTACGCCTGCTGACCGAGGTTGGCCTGCTGGCTGAGGGGTGGATAGGCGGTCCAACCGGTATCGAAGCCGCCCAGCAGCGGATTGATGGCCACCAGCAAGATCGCCAGCGGCAGCATCCAGTAGCTCAGCGCATTCGCCTTCGGAAAGGCCATGTCGCGGGCCCCAACCATGATCGGGACCAGGTAGTTGCCCAGGCCACCGATGATCGAGACCAGGGCCACGGTGATCATCATCGCGCCGTGCGTGCTCATGATCGTGTTGTAGAGGTCCTTGCTCGTCGCGACGCCGGGCTGCGCCAATTCGAACCGCATGAACATCGCCGCCGTCCCCGCAGTGAAGAACAGGACGAACGCGGTGACGAGGTACTGGACGCCGATCACCTTGTGGTCTGTCGTGAAGCGGAAATAGCGCTGCCATTCGCCCGCCCGACCATGTGCCGCGTGCTCCTCCCTGACATCGATCTCGCGACCGGCGGCCCATGTCAGCCAGAAGCGAAATGCGCCGATGCCAAGAAGGAAGCCGAGCAGTCCAAGGAGATATCCGAGCCCGAAGACCTGGCCCGGTTCCGCATGCAGCCCGGCCGCCAGCCAGCCACCGCCGACGGCGAACCCGATCGCCGCGCCGATTGCCGCGCGCAGGAGCCCCGGTCCGGGCAGGACCGACCGGCGACGTGGCGCGATCATCCGTGCTGCCGCGATCATGCGGGCCGCAATCATTGCGGCGGGGCCTGCGGCTGCTTGCTCAGCCACGCGTCGAGGGCGGCCTGTTCGGAGACCACGACCGTCGTTGTCATACCGGTATGGCCCAGCCCGCACAGTTCGGCGCACATGCCGGGGTATGTGCCGCTGTGTGTCGCCGTCATGTAGATGTGGGTCAGGCGACCGGGAACGGCATCCTGCTTGATGCCGAATGCCGGCACCCAGAAGGAATGGATCACGTCAATCGACTTGATCACGAGATGCACCCGGCGATCGACCGGGATGTGAAGCTCTTTCGACTTGACGCGCGTGGCTGGATACTCGAAATGCCAGGCCCACTGCTCCGAGCTGACGCTGACCTCGAAGTCCGCGGTCTGCGCGCCGCGGATGGCGACCAGCCCGACGGCCCCATACGCGAACAGGCCGAGCACCAGCATCAGGCTGATGCCGACCCAGGCAGCCTGAAACCCGGCGTGACCATGGATCGGCGGCCCATCGGCCAGCTCGTCGCTGGCCCGAAACCGAAATGCGGAGTACGCCAGTGCGACGACCACCAACATGAGGACCGGCACCGAGGCCGCGGTGAGCAGCACGAATGCGCTGTTCTCTATTTCGGCCTCGCGGGAGGCGATCACCGGAATCATCTGCATGCCCGCCACGAGGGCCACGCCGAGCACCGACAGGACGACCCACACAGCCCCGGCCATCAGGAGGTGGCGCCGAGGGCTCACGGTGCGAGCCGATCCTCGGCGCCGGTGCGTAGATCCGAGCACCACGCCATGTCGTGGGACATCCCGGTCAGTTGACGGTGAAGTCGACGTGCATGCCCTTCTGGTAGTGCAGGAGCTCCTCGACGTGAATGTTGCAGAAGATGACGTAGTGACCCGGCTGGAGCGTCAGAGTCAGCGTCTTGTCGGTGCTGCCGGCCGCGATCTTCTCGACCTCGCTGGGGTCGCCCGGCTCTGTCATCGACGGGTCGTCCTCGGAGACCTCGCCGTCCGCGTTCAACACCAGCGAGTCTGCCGGCTTGTCGGTCTTGCGGACCACGAACTCGTGCTCCTTGTCGCCGTTGTTCGCGATTGTGAACGTGATCTCGCCCGCGCTGACGGTCGCCGGGCTGAGGCTGATCTGCCACTCCTTCATGGTCGCGGACACAGTCGATTTGCCGCCGACGGACGCCGAAGGAGCGCTGGCGGACGCCGACGGAGCGCCCGCTGACGCCGGCGCAGTGCTTGGGGGCGCCGACGGAGTGCCACCTGAGCAGGCGGCTAACAGGCCACCGGCGGTCAAGAGCGCAAAGACGCGTCGCAACTTCATACCGCTCCTCTCCTCGCCGTGAGATGGGCCGCTGGCACAACCATGCGACGGCCGGCTCAGGCCGTCTTGGCTCCCGTAGCATCGGTGCTGATTGCGATGCCTTCTATACTCGGAAGCAGCCATTCTCGAGGTGCGTCTTGACCATTCCCGCGTACACGCCGCCGGCTTTGCCCGAGGTTGCCGGCGGAGCGACGGATCGGCTCGAGGCCGTCCCTGACGACGGCCTCCATTGGTGGCGGGACCCGATCGACCGATCGTTCTCTCTGTTGCGCGCCAACCCGCGGACCGTTCAACTGATGCTCGACCTGGCCGGTATCGGCTTCATCGCCCTCGCCTTTGCGCACACTGCTCTCTCGGCGGAGTTCCTGTTCCATTGCGTCTTCGTGATGCTGGTGCTTCACGCATTCCTGTTCGGCCTGCGCGGCACGCTATTGCGCATCGGGTTGGCATCGATCCCGCTCCTGCTGTACGCGGATGCAAAGGCATTCGGGCTGGACGAGCCGCCGCTCGAGTTGACCGAGTGGCCGCTCATGTTCGTCATCGCGGCGCTGGTCGCCTGGATGGCGGAGAGGCGCACCTCGACCTCGCGTCGTTACGCCGCGCTCTTCAGACGAGCAAGCGAGCGGCTGCTAACCGTGGAGGAGGACGAGCGACGCCGGATCGCCGGCGAGCTCCACGACAGCGTGGGGCAGGTGCTCACGGCGCTGACCATGACGCTCGACGCGGCCGAGTCGGAACCCAATGTCGCCGTCGCCCGCCGGCGCATTGCGTCTGCTCGCGCGCTCGCCAATGCTGCCCTGGCCGGAACGCGCGACCTCTCGCACCGGATTCGACCGGCGCGCCTCGAGGAGCGGGGCCTGGTCGCTGCCGTCCGGGACCTGGCGTCCCAATCCGGTTTCCCGGTCGTGGTCAATGCCGATGACCTCGCCGGCGATCCGCGCCTGCTCACCGCCACCGCCACCGTGGAGGTCTATCGCATCATCCAGGAAGCCCTGGCGAATGCGGCACACTACAGCGGCGCACCACGGGCCCAGGTATCGGTCACGTGTCAGGGCGATCGACTGACGGTGGTGGTGGCCGACGAGGGGCGGGGCTTTGACCCCGCGGAGGTCACGGAATCGGGCATCGGCCTCGCGGGCATGCTGGAGCGATCACGTCTCCTGGGCGGACAGCTCTCGATCGAGTCGGCGCCACACGCCGGAACTCGGGTGACGGTCTCCGTCCCCGCAATCGTGGCGAGCTGATGGCGCCACTTCGAATCGGCATCGTCGATGACCACGCGCTCGTTCGGGAGGGCCTCCGGCTGATCCTGGAGACGCAGCCCGACCTGGACGTCGTCGGTGAGGCGAGCGACTATGCCGGCGCGTTCTCGATGGCGGCGTCCCTCAAGCCCCACATCATGCTGGTGGATCTAACGCTCGACGGCTCGGACGGCGTCGCGCTCGTGCGGGACCTCACGGTGCAGCACCCGCGGATCCGGTTGATCGCGCTGACCATGCATCACGATGAGGAGACGGTGCGACAGGCATTCCTGGCCGGCGTGGCCGGATACGTCGTCAAGGGTGCCGCCAGCGCAGACCTGGTGGCAGCGCTCCGCGCGGTCGGCAACAACCAAAGCTACGTCCACCCGGTCGTGGCGTCGGTCGTCGTCGTCGACTCCCTGCGTTGGTTGCGGCAGGCCGATCGCCTGAGCCCACGTGAGATCGAGGTCCTGCGCCTCGTCACCGCCGGACGCACCGCCGTGGAAGCGGGCCGCGTCCTGGGAATCAGCGCACACACTGTGAGGCGCCACCTCTCGAACATGGCATCCAAGGTGGGCGTGCATGGTCGAGTGGCGCTGACGCGGTATGCCGTGGACCATCACCTCGTCTACGACGAGACCTAGTCGGCCGCGCACCTCCACCAGCGGCTAGTATCTGCCGCGATGCAGGACCCAGCGATCGGACATCCGTCGGACCGTACGGGACGTCAACCGAGCGCCCGCCGGAGGGCGGGGCGGTTCACCGTCGGGCTAGGTCTGTTGGTGCTGATTGGTGCGACGACGTATGTCTCGACACTCTCCCCGGGCGGAACACCCACCGCCTCGCGGGCTCCGGGCGTCAGCTACGCGGTGGGCAGTGCGATGGAGGGCGTCGGGATCGGCCAGCTGGCCCCGGATTTCGTGGGCGCCGACGATGGCAGGCAACCCCTCCTGGTGGATCTCGACGGCAACCCGATTCGACTCGACGACTTCGCCGGCAGGCCGCTCTGGGTCGTCTTCTGGGCGACATGGTGTACCCCGTGCCAGCAGGAGGCGAGCGACATTCGGGACTTGTATCACGCGCACATGGACGACGACCTCGCCGTGCTCGCCATCGACATCCAGGAGCCGCCTGCGGCGGTTCGACGGTACGCGCTCGATCACGATCTCGACTACGCCATCGGGCTGGATCCCACGGCTGCTGTCAGAGCCTTGTATGGCGCGTGGGGGCTGCCCTCCCATTTCTTCCTTGACGGCGACGCCGTGATCGTGGACCGGTACATCGGGCAGATGAACAGGGAGATCATGGAGCAGCACCTGCGGGCGATCATCGGGTCCTGAACAGGGACCAGCGCAACGGGCGCTACTTGACGGGAAGTGACTCGAGCAGGGGTTCGACCTCGCTGCGCGTCACGACCGTATCCCACGATGCGGCGATCCGTCCGTCGGCACCGATGAGGAACGTCCACGGCTCGTGGAGATTGCCGTCGGCGGTCGACAGCCATTCGCGCGCCGCCTCGTTGATCTCACCGGCCTCGAAGTTCCGGTAGATCTCGACGTGGATGAAGTCGGCGCGGTTACCGTACTCCGCGGCCAGCTCCGCCACCAGGTCGGTCACCGGACCGCAGAAGCGGCTGACGCAGTAGACCGGCGTCGAGAAGACCACGAGCGCCGGGTGCCCCGCCTCGATGGCGTCGGCGATCGAGGTGGCATGTAGCTCCGGGTCCGGAATCGGTGCACCGCCTGCCGCGCGAGAATCGATCGCCGCGGCCGGGACGCCCGGCTCGCCGATCAACGGATTGTCGGTGTGCGGCGCGAGCGCTCCAACGGCGATGACGGACGGCGCACCGAGAACGGTGAAGGCCGCCTCGGCGTTGAGCTGCGAGCCGTTCCCGAGCTCACCACGAGCGACGACCTGCCAGTACCCCGCCCTCGGGAATGTGATTGATTCGACCGCGTAGACGCCGCGCCCGTCCGCCGGAAACGTCAGGCTCGGTGGCCGACCATCCCCCTCTGGCGACCCGGGGATCGGCAGGAAGTGGGCGGTCGTATCAGCCGCGACGATGGCAGGGGACGGCGATCCCGCACCGTCGCCCAGGTAGCTGAAGCTCACCCCGACGCTGCCGAAGCTGAGCCACCGATTGTCCGCCGTCAGGAGCGCGACGAGCAGCCGGCCGGACTGACTGGCCACCAGCTGGTAGGTGACAACCTCGGCGACGATGCCCTGGTCGTTGGTGGACGGCGCCGCCATCGGACTCTGCGCCGGCGCGGCACAGCTCGACAGGGTCGCGACGAGCAGAGTGGTGAAGGCGATCCGCCCGGGCCGTTGCCGCGGTGGCGCGCTCGTCACTCCGCGCATGGCGGCACCTCCTCGCCGAGCGCCCGCAGCGCCGCATCCGCCGATGCGTGGAGCTTCGTCAGGTCGTCGGTCAGCACAGCCACATCCGGTGATCGGCTGAAATCGGCCTCAACCTTCTCCATGGCCTCGAGGGCGCGCGCCGACATCGAGCGGCCCAGTCGAGGATCGGCGGCCAGGCCGTGGAGAGCGTCGTGCGCCAGGTTGCTGAAGGCGCGCTCCGCCGCGGACAGATCGGGGAGGGCGATGATCGCCTGGCACACACCCGATGATGCCGCACGCAGCCCGAGCGCCGGCTGGCTCGGCGGGGCGGTGGCGCCCGGGCTGGGGGTGCCGCCAGCGGAGCAGGAACGGATCGCGAGCGACGCCGCAATGAGGAGGCCGGTGAGCTTCGGAATCCGTACGATCCTGCTGCCTCCGTGACGAGCAGGCCCAAGCGCGCTCGTCGCGCTTGTGGCGGTCGTGGCGGTGCCCGACGGCGGATAGCCGTGTCCTCTGTCGAGCCCACGATACGACGACCGGGCGTTCGCCGGTTTCGGGGCCGACGTTAAGGTTCCCGGATGACCGACGCTGGCCAGACCGCCGAGCATCCTCCAGTGGAGGTCGCTTCGCCCGCGGTCCGACGCGAGCTGGAGCGCCACGAGGGCCGGGTCGCGGGCGCGACCGGCCGGCGGTTCGTCGACCTGGGCGACGCCATTCTCGTCCACGACCGGCGTGCCTCCGAGCCCTGGCGAACGTGGCTCGGCGACGTGCGGTGGCCGGCCGCCGGCCGGGCGTTCGATCGGCGCCTCATCGACGCACTGGCCCTGTTCGCCACGATCGATCGGCGACCGAGCATCTGGGTCCAGCCCGGCACCTCGGGTCCATCGAACCTGGCGGAGCGGCTCCGCGCCGGCGGTTTCGCTGCGGGCGAGACCGCCTATCGCATGGGTCTCCGCAGCTCGGCCGCGAGATCGATTGCGGCGGCCGCCCGGGATCGGCCGGGCCTGGCCGCGTCCGTCGTCTCGGGACCTGCGAGCGGCGATCCGGCGGTGGCCGACGCGGCACAGGTCATGGCCTCGGCCTTCGGCGTCACCAGGACGCTGCTGGCCGCCGAGCTGGAAGGGGGCCTGGCCGTGCCCGGCGCGACGATGGTCGTGGTCCGCGCCGCCGGCGGAGAGGCGGTTGGGGCCGGTCGCTCGTTCGTGCTCGATGGCGCCGCCTACCTGTCTGCGATCGGGGTCCGGCCAGGATGGCGAAGCCGGGGGATCGGCCGGTTCGTTACCGCGGTCCTGGCCGAGGCAGGCTTCCGGGCGGGCAGCCGGACCGTCCACCTGGGAGTCGCAGCCAGCAACGTCCCTGCCTGGCGGGCCTACGCCGCGCTCGGCTTTCGAGCGCTGGGGCCGCCCGCGACACGATTCGAGCTGCGCTGAGTTGGATCGCCTCGTCGTGTCCTGGGCGACCGCCGGCGGCGCAGCCTGGGGCCCGCACCTTCTCGTCGTCTCGCCGCCGGGCACCGCGCTCGACGCGCGAACGCCGGGTACCATCACCCCATGATCGAGCCCCAGACGATCGCCCTCCGGCCAGCGACCGCCGCCGACGCCGAGCGGATCGCGGCGCTCTTCACCGAGGAGGGCTATCCGGCCGGCCCGTCGGACATCGTGGCCCGCCTGGAACGATTCTCCTCGCCGTACTCGACGGTCAGCGTGGCCGAAAGCGGCGGCGAGGTCCTGGGGTTCGTCGCCGTCCATCTGCTGCCGCGCTTCGAGCACGACGACCGGATCGCCCGGGTCCTGGCCCTGGTCGTGGACGCCGGCGTTCGCGAGCGGGGCGTGGGCCATCTCCTCATGGCCGAGGCGGAGCGGATTGCCACCGCGGCCGGGGCCGCCTTCATCGAGGTGACCGCCGGTCACCATCGTCCCGACGCACAACGACTGTACGAGACGCTTGGCTACGAGGGGTCGGTCACGGCCTATCTGCGCAAGCGCCTCTAGGTGCCTTCGTGGCCTGGTTCTGCCGCTGACCTACCTGTCGGGCGCGATGCGCCAGGTGATGGTCAACGGCGCGGCGCTCTTCCCGCTGTGGCTTTGCGTCGCCGTGCTCGTCGGGTGGACCGTGGTCTGCTTCGGGATCGCATCGCGCTTCTTCCGTTGGCAGTAGCCCAGCTCGCGGGCGTCTCCTACCAGCGCTCCTCGTGGACGATGTCGGCCAGGGGCCGCCGGCCGCCGCGCTTCGGCGGGTCCGTGAGCCTGGCCGGGTCGGCCGGGTAGCCGAACGAGAGCAGGTATTCGCAGTGTCGATCGGCCGGGTAGCCGAGGAGTCGGCGCGCGAGATCATGCTGGTAGACGGTGGCGGGGCAGCTGCCGATGCCGAGCTCCCAGGCCGCGAGCTGCATGTTCCCGGCCGCCTGGCCCACATCGAATATGATCGAGAGCGGCGCATCCGGCGCGCCTGGATCCGGGGTGACCAGGGCGATCGCTACGGCTGCACCGGCCACGTGATCGGTCCACGGTCCAAGCCTGGACAGCTCGGCCAGGTGATCGCGGTCCCGGCAGACGATGAAATCCCAGCGCTGCTCGTTCTTGGCGCTCGCTGACCGGCGGCCGGCCTGGAGGATCCGCTCGAGATGGTCGGGCTCGAGGGGCCGATCGGCGAACCGGCGGATGGCCCGCCGGCCGGCGATCGCGGCCCATACGGCAGAGGGCGCAGTGCCTGCCGGTTGCGCCGGCTGCCCGGCGGGAGGTCCGGTTGGGGTCATCGCCGCGCGCCCGCTGGCAGCGCGGCGTGCGTCGCGATCGCCTCGGCCTCCTCGACGGCCGCCGGCCGGGCCGCGCCCACGAGCTCGGCGACAGTCCGCCGCCTGCCCCGCTCGATGGACACGGCGGCGAACCCCTCGTCAGGATCGGGGATGCGCCGCGCGTCCACGGCGGCGGCGTGCTCAGCGGCCACGGACGCCTCGCCGACGCCGCCCAATGCCTCGGCCACGAACCGTGCCACCGTCCTCCGATAGGCCTCGTACTCGTAGAGCCAGGAGTGATGACCGCCCGCGACGAGGAGCGACGACACGGGGCCGCCCCCTTCGAGTCCGGCCGAGATCCGGGCTCGCCGTCCGGCGCGGGCCGCCCGTTCGAGCCGGCCGAGGTGAGAAGGCGGCACGACCGAATCCTCGGCGCCATGGACGAGCAGGATCGGGCCCGCGTAGCGGGCGACGGCCCTGCTTGCCGAGAGATCCGTGACGACATGACCGCGAGGGCGGAGGTAGACCCGCGACGTCAACGCCGCGAGGGGTGTTGCGAACGGCTCGGGGATCGGCAGGCGGGCGAGCCGGAAGGTCTGGCGCGTCAGGCGTCGCGGGTCGGCCGGAGTCGCCGACGCGACGAGCGCGGCGCAGCGCTCGCCGGCATCTGCCGCCGCCAGCGCGGCGCCGACCGCGCCAAGCGAGTGGCCCAACAACGCGCCACGCGTCACCTCAGGCCGCTCGAGGAGCACCGTCAGGGCGGCCGCCGCGTCGTCCCGAAACTCGCCGACGCTGATCGGCAGCGTTTCGGGTGGGTTGGCGCCGTGACCGCGGACGTCGAACGTGAGGACGTGGAATCCGGCGGCATGCAGGATCTGGGCGTTGGGCAAGGTCCGATCGCGGTTCGATTCCCAGCCGTGTACCAGCACCACTCCGGGTCCCGGCGCACCGCCGCGAGCAGGAATGAACCAGGCTGGCAGGCGACCGCCGGTGGAGGGCACGGTCGTGAGCTCGAACGGAAGGCCGCGATCGACCGGCGTCAGCCTCGGCGGCACCCGCCGGGGAAAACCGGCTCGAACCCGGTAGACGATGGCGAACCGGTACGCGATCGCGGCCGGTGCCGCGACGAGCGCAGCAAGGATTCCGGCGCGGCGCACCGGTCGCGGGATCGACGGCATGGCGAAAGGGGACGCCAGCCGGCGGGTCCTGTCAAGCGTGGTCTTCACCTCTGGGCCAGCCGGTAGACTGGGAGCGTGGTGACCCGCGATCCGTACGAGGTCCTGGGCGTCGAACGCGGCGCCAGCCAGGCGACGATCAAGGCCGCCTGGCGCCGCCTGGCGCGGCAGCACCACCCCGACGTGAGCGGTCCGGACGCCGCCGCCACCCGCGCCGCCACGCGGCGGATGGCCCAGATCAACGCGGCCTATGAAGCGCTCCGCGACGGCGACGGCCGGCCGGCCCGACCCGGCGGGTCCGCAGCACGTTCACGCTCTGGCGGGTTCGCGGAGTCGGCCGACGCAGGCGCCTCGCGACGGCGCGGCGGCCCGCCCCGGCCCCGCCCCGGGCGACCGCTCACCGGCCGCCTGGATACGACAGATACGTTCCGCGGCCGCAATCGGACGACGACGCCGCCCGGCGCGCGGGCCTCGCGGCCGTCTGGTCAAGCCCCGGCCCGCCCGTCGCGCGCCGAGCGCGAGGCTCCCCGTGCCTCCGATCCGACCGGTCCGCTGCGGCGTGATCGCCTCCGCGCCTTCCGAGCTCCGACCCCGCCGGATCTCGCGGCCGCCGGGGCGATCGAGCTCGATTTCGGCAAGTTCCGGGGCCACACCCTGGGCGAGATCGCGGCGTTCGAGCCGTCCTACATCGACTGGATCGCGTCGACGATCACCCGCGACGCGGGCCTGGTGGCCGCTGCACGGGTCCTCCGCGAGGACCTCGATCGCCGGGGTGTCGTCCGGCGACGGCGAGAGACCGACCGTCAGCGCCGCGAGACGGAGCGCCAGCGGCGCGAGTGGATCCGGATCTTCGGTGAGGCGGCCGAATAGCTCGATCGCCTCCTCGGGCCCAGGCCCGGGAGGCGATCGGTGAGCGATGAACTGACGATCTGATAATGGCGGCCGTTCCGCGATACCGAGCCTGCTGGCCGATGGGTCATGGTTACTCGGCTCGTGATCGGAGTCCGGATGCTTGCCCCCGGCCGCCTCGGTGGTCCCCCGAGACGGGCTGCCTATCCGTGCTCCGATCCGTGGCCGACGCCCCAGGTGGTTCCCGGTTTGTCGCGGTCCGGCTTCGACGAATGCTACGCGTGGCTCGCGCGCCGGAGCAATGGTCCCTCCGTCCCGCTCCGCGACGGGCGATGGTCGGGCGCACGGACGCACCACTGCGGGACCGGCGTACCAGGTGCCGTCGTGCACCGGCCGGGCGGCTGGGTCGCCGCGAACTGGAGGCGACGGCCGGGCGCGGGGAGGCCGACGGCCACCGGGGTTAGGCTTCGGCGATGCGCCGTCGGGTCGTCTCCATCGCCCTGCTCGGCCTCGTCGCGGCCGCCGGCTGCGGGTCCGGCTCACCGTACACGAGCTTCGACCCGTCGATCGCGTGCACGACCGACGGCCGCTTTCCGGGCGCCTACCCCAGCCTGGAGGCGAGGCTGCCGCAACGGTTTGATGGGCGCACCCCGAACACGCGCGATTCGGGCCGCAACTGCACGGCGGCGGAGCTCGGCACCCTGACCGGACACGGGATCCACGAGATTCGCTACGCCGGCGCCACCTGGGAGCTCGGGTCAGGTTCGGGCGTCACCCTTGCCGTCTTCACGGGCAGCGGCCTGACCGCCGAGTGGCTGGGGGAGTGGTACGAGGCCGGCGCCCGGGCAGCCCGCAACACCCGCAACATCTCACCGTCGCGGCCGACGATCGGCGGCCGGCCCGCCTACCGGCTGGACACCGTCAACGGCGACTCGAGCCAGACCGTAATCACCTGGGACGCGCCCACCGGCGACGCGGTGTACGTCGTCCTCACGGCCGACGTTCCCGAGTCCCGGATCCAGGAAGCGACGGCGACCTTTCCGACAAGCGGTTGACGCCGAGCGGCTGACGTCGCCTGGCGGAGGCGGCCAAGCTTGCCTGGCGGGGTTTCGGCCGTTCGAAGGGTCCTTGACGCGCCCGCATCGACCTGACCATTAGCCGGCGACAGAGCTACGGGCAGGAGACTCGGACACGCCGCTGGGACTGCCGCTCGGACCTGCCTTCTGGCGCCTGACATCGACCACGTCGATGCTGCGGGTCGTAATGTGGGTTTCTGCGGCCGCAACTGATCACCAATCGCGCCAGATACTGATGAGGCCGATGGCGAGTCCCTTGAGGTCGACACGGGCGTCCACGCTCGGTTGAGGCCGGCGGAGGCGGCCGGCGTCGAGTGCTAGGATCGCCCGTATGAGCGACCGGTCCGATCGCCATCGCGATCGCGAGCAGTGGGAGGAGCGCCGCCTGCGCCCAGCGCTCGAACGGACCCCGGAGCGCCTGCCCCGCTTCTCCACGATCAGCGACGTCGAGGTCGACCGACTGTACGGGCCGTGGTCGTGGGATGCCCAGGATGGCGGGCCGGCGGGTCCCGGCGGCCCCACGCTGGTGGACCATCATGGCGACCCCCTCGCCAGCGGTCGTTGGGACGACTTCGACGCGGATCGCGACGTCGCCCTGCCCGGCGATCCGCCCTTTACCCGGGGCATCCACCCGACCGGCTACCGGGGCCGACTGTGGACGATGCGCATGTTCGCGGGCTTCGGCGCCGCCGAGGACACGAACGCCCGGTTCAGGCAGCTCCTGGACGCGGGCCAGACCGGCCTCTCGATCGCCTACGACATGCCAACTCTGTATGGCTACGACACGGACGACCCGCAGGCCGACGGCGAGTTCGGGACGTGCGGCGTGGCGGTCAGCTCCCTGGCCGACATGGAGGTCCTCCTCGACGGCCTGCCGCTCGACCGGATCAGCACCTCGATGACGATCAACTCACCGGCCGCGCCGATCTGGGCGATGTACATCGCCGCCGCGGAGAAGCGCGGCATACCCCGGGCCGTGCTAGAGGGAACGACCCAGAACGACATCCTCAAGGAGTTCGTCGCACAGAAGGAATTCCTGTTCCCGCCCGAGCCGTCGATGCGCCTGGTCACCGACACGATCGAGTTCGGCACCAACGAGCTGCCCCGCTGGAACACCATCTCCATCAGCGGCTACCACATCCGCGAGGCCGGCTCGACCGCGGTCCAGGAGCTCGCGTTCACGATCGCCGACGGGATGGCCTACGTCGAGGCGGCCCTCGCCCGGGGCATGCGGGTCGACGACTTCGCGCCCCGCCTCAGCTTCTTCTTCAACAGCCACAACGATTTCTTCGAGGAGATCGCGAAGTTCCGGGCCTCACGCCGCGTCTGGTACAAGCTCATGACCGAGCGCTACCGGGCCGAGAACGAACGATCCACCTGGATGCGCTTCCACACCCAGACCGCGGGCGTGAGCCTGACCGCGCAGCAGCCGCTCAACAACCTGACCCGAGTGGCGATCCAGGCGCTCGCGGCCGTCCTGGGCGGAAGCCAGTCGCTCCACACGGACGCCTACGACGAGGCGTGGGCGGTGCCGTCGGCGGAGGCCGCCCTCCTCGCGCTCCGCCAGCAGCAGATCATCGCCGACGAGACGGGCGTCGCGAACACCGTCGACCCTCTCGGCGGCAGCTGGTTCGTGGAGGCGCTGACAAACCGGACCGAGCGGGCGGTCTGGCGCTACCTCGATGAGATCGATCGGCGAGGCGGGATGGTCCGGGCGATCACCGACGGTTATCCGCAGCGCGAGATCGCCGACGCCGCCTACCGCTTCCAGCGCGAGCTGGATGCCGGCGAGCGAACCATCATCGGTGTCAACCGCCACGGCGACCCGAACGAGGAGGTCTCGATCCCGTTGCTCGTGGTCTCCGAGACGTCGCTTCGAGCGCACCTGGATCGTCTGGCTCGGGTCCGGCGGGAGCGCGACGGTGAGGCGGTCGCCGCGGCCCTGGCCGGTCTCCGGGACATGGCCGGGCGGCCGGGCTCCGGCGCCACCAACCTCATGCCCCACTTCCTGCGCTGCGCGGAGGCGTACGCGACCCTCGGCGAGACGTGCGGCGTGCTCCGGGAGGTATTCGGGGAGTACCGCGAGCCGGCCGCGGTCTGACGCGCCCGGCCGAGCCGCCGGTACGGGGAAGGCGCCTCAGGTGATCGAGCCGACCGCTGCGGCGTCGCGAGCGACCGCGACCACGATCGCCAGCAGGAGCGCGATCGCGAGCATCCCGACCAGCGTGAGGCTGCCGGCGGCAATGGCGACCGCGAGCGCACCCGTCACGACGAGCAGCACCGCCGACTCGGCAAATAGCCAGCGACGGCCCTCGGCGCCCTGGCGGTTGAGGCGCGCATCGCTGCGCTCCGCCCGGTCGTGGACCTCCCAGCGCCACACCCCGACGCGGTGAATGAGCCGGAACGCGCCGATCGCCACGATGGCGCCCATCAGGATCGACCGGATCGGCCCGTCGAGCACGATGAGGTAGGCGGTCGCGGCGACCCAGACGAGGAGCAGGGCGACCAGCACGGCCGCGGCCACCGCGCCAAACGTGGGGTGCCTGTCCATGAACCCGGCGAACGAGTCGAGTGCCTTCGCCAGCGGTTTGGGCAGGCCGACCGCGATCACGACGACGAGGATGGCGACGATCGTGGCCACGAGCGGCAGCGGCGTTCCCGCTCGAAGCAAGTCGAGGAGGGTCAGGAGCGGCGGGATGGCCAGTCCGACTCCCAGGAGGCCGGGAACGCCGAGATCCAGAGCGCGAACGATGCCGTCGACGAGCGGGTGCTCCCGCCAGGTCTGTGACCATTCTCCGATCGGGAGCACGACCTGAACGACGCCAAGGACCGCCAGGATCCCGAGCAGCGCTCGCCCGAGGACGCCGACCGCATCGCCGACCGGCGCCGGAGGCCGCCCGATGAGCTCCGCCACCTGCTCCACCTGGTCGTGGCCCGGCAGCCAGCTCCAGACGGTTCCCATCGCTCCTGCGAAGGTGGGCATCAGGCCACCACCGGCATATAGCGCGACGAGGATCGCGCCGACCGTTGCGACGAAGGTGATCCGGCCCCACAGGGCGAACAGGTAGACTCGCTCGCGCCGCCGCTCGGCCCACGTCTCTTCCTTCGTTGGCCGCCACGTCTCGGGTGGATAGAACCGCGATGAATCCGGCTCGCGACCGGCCGTGTCGATCTCGCGAAGCACGGGGATGACGAATTCCTCGTCGTTGTCCCAGTACCCGCCGTGGTCCGCGCCGATGCTGCGCCGGTTGTAGACCTCGTCCTCTACCGGCGCCGGCGTTGCGCCGTCCGGCCGGCGGAGGGGTCCGCACGGCGCCGGATCTCGAGACGCCCAGAAATCGCGCCAGCGGCCCGCCCGCAGGGCGGGTGACGAGAGTCGTCCGGCGACCGGGAGGAAATTCTCGGCCGTGACACCCATCGCCGGCCCCTCGGCGGCGACCGTCAGGCCGAGGTTGATCGCCTCGCCGTGGCTGATGAACGTGTCGACCTCGACGTCGTCGAACGCCGGATCGGAGAGTGCCATCGTGGTCACGATCGTCCCGCCGGAATGGCCGATGACGACGATCCGTTCGCACCCGTGGTAGCGCAAGGCCCGGATCGTCCGGATCAGGCGTCCTCGGATATTCGCCGACTGGGCCGGATCGCCGAGGAGAACGCGGACGTCTCCCCACCAGGTCGTGAGGAACGTCTCGAGCTGCTTGGCGGCGATGGCGTCCTTCAGCGCCGCGATCGGCACGAGTGCCGCGACTCCACGGGCCGCTGCCCAGCTGAGCAGCACGAACGACGTTAGTGTCGAGACGAACAGCCCAAGGCCGAGACGGCCGAGACGCCGGCCGGCGTCCTTGGTGTAGCCGCCGTTCTCCTGGAGGATCGCCTCGACGATGCGCGATACCACGCCCCGGCGACCGCACCAGTCGATCATCGCCTGGAGGCTGGGCGACTCGACTGCCGCTGCCCACCAGGCTTCGGTGGCGACCCAGGTCTGAGGTGTCTGCACGACCTTGGAGGACGCATCCGTCTGGCCGGGGACGGCGATCGTGATCATCGGGGTGGTCTCGCCCTCGAAGTCCATCTCGGCGCGGATGACGCTGTCGATGTCGGAGGCGGTCGGCGGGACGAGCAGCTGGTGGGCGACGGTGCTCTTCCATGCCTCGAGCGCGCGGAGCAGGGGCTCGGTCCACTGGAGGAGGAACTCCTCGGGCCGCTGGCTGCCGATGCCGTGCACGAACACGATCCCCACCGAGTTGGGGATCTGCTCATGCGGCTTCACCGGCACCGCGGCCTGGGCCGCCGGGGCGGCACGGGCGGCGCGCGCGCCACCGCGTCGCCGCGGGACCTGGCGCGTGGCGCCATGCTGCTCGGCCCCGACGGCCATGACGTCGAGGTCGAGCTCGGACTGGACGCGGCCTTTCCCGAATACGGGCATGCCCGAACGGTACCGTGGTGTCGTCGGCTGATCGTCTCATCGCGGTACGATTCCGGACATGATGTATCTGAACGCCCTCGAGTTCCTGGACGAGGAGCGGGACGCCTGGCGACCGTTCGAAGCACTCGACGGACTGACCGACGATCAGCTCGCCCGATCCTGCCCGGCGGCGCGTGGCTGGTCGGGACGGGACCTGATGGGTCACCTCCTGGCCTGGCTGGAGAACGCGCTCGCCGTGGCACGGGAGCTGGCGGTGGGCGAGAAGAGCCCGACCATGTCATTGTCAGACGCCGAGTGGGATGCCCGCGGCGGGGAGGCGATCAACGCAGAGCTCCTCGAGCGCTTCGGGGCGATCCCGATTGCCGAGCTCCGCTCCCGATTCCGGTCGGTGCCCGGCGAGCTGCGGGGGACGCTCACGGTGGTGCCCGAGGCTCGCTGGCTCAAGCATCCTGACCACTTCAGGTGGATCCTCGACGAGACTATCGATCACTACGCGGACCACCAATCGGACCTGGACGCGATCGTCGGCCAGGCCGCCAAGGCAGGTTGAAGTCGGCGCGATGAGCGGCGGCAACGGGCGCGACCCAGGCGGCGATCGCGATGCGGAGGAGTTGGCCGCGCCGGTCGGGCTCGTCGACCTCGTCCGGGGGGTCCTCGGGGAATTGGCGGACGTCAGCCGGATCGACGGTGACGACGGGGCGGTCTGGCAGCGGGCGGGGCAGCCCTTCGCGTCGCTCGCCGCAGGCGCTTTGGAGGTTCGGCTTCAGCCGCCGGTCGCCCGGGCCGCGCTGCGAACGCCGGACACCAGCTCATCGCCGCGCGGTGAGGGCTGGGTCCGGTTCGCTCCGTCGGTGCTCGACCGCTTCGCCGCGGACCGAGCGGCAGCCTGGCTCGAAAGCGCCTGGCGCCACGCCGCAGACTGACGCCGCAGACCGAGCGAGGTCGGAATCAAACGACCCCGGCTCAGGGCCGGGGTCGTCGAGAGAGCGGCCGCGCTCGACAGCGACCGGGATGCTGGGGTCAGGCGTTCGCCTTGTTGGCGGTGAACTCGGCCAGGCCGAACTGAGCCTCGAGCTGCTCGAGTGGCCGGAACCCGACCACGCCCATCGGCTGCTGGCCGGGCCGGAAGAATGCGATCGTCGGGATGCTCATGATGTTGAACTTGCGGGAGAGATCGGGATTGGCGTCGACGTCGACCTTGACGACGTTCACGGATCCCTCGTATTTCTGGGCGAGCTTCTCCATCTCGGGGGCGACCATCTTGCATGGCCCGCACCACGCGGCCCAGAAGTCGACCACCGTCGGCTTCTCGTTGTTGAGGACGAGCTCCTCGAAGTTGGTATCGGTCGCGACCTTGATGTCGACCATGGTTCGAAGGTCCTTTCTCCCGCCCGGCGGGCCGATGGATGTGCGCCCTCAGCGGGCGAGCGTCTGGATGAGTCGGTAGGCCTCGAGGACGCGCCGGTCCGCGAGGCGGTAGTAGACGGTGTTGCCGTCGCGCCGGGTCGTCACGAGTCCGGCGCTACGGAGCACCGCAAGGTGCTGGCTCATGTTGGGCACCTGGCAGCCCACCCGGACCGACAGGTCGCTGACAGACAGCTCGCCGATCGAGAGTGACTCGAGGACGCACAGCCGCTTCGGATCCGCAAGCGCCCGGCCGACGGCTGCGAACCGCTGGCGGTCGATCTCGCTCGATACCGTCTCCAACATGGACGAAGTGTGTCACTGATTGCGCAAATACGCAAGTTGTGTGCGCCCGTCCAAAGTCAGGCCTTCAAGGTTCAGCAGCGGCTACCGGAGATGCACCGAGACCTTCGGCGAATGCGACCAGCATCAGGACGGCGGGGATTGCGAGTCCCGACCAGAGGAGAAAAGCGAAGGGGTCGTCGATCGGTGTGCCGGCGAGACGAAGCGCGGATCCTAGGGTGAGAACGATCAGCGACACCAGCGTCCCGGCAGCCGCCAAGCGCCACGCTCGAGCCGGCCAACCTGACGCCAGCCACCCGTTCAGGATGACCGCCGCCTGAACAAAGTTGGCGACCGTCGCGAGCCCGAGTACGAGCGTCCAGATCGCGGGAACGGGCCCGCCGGCGCCGTGGAGCTGGATTAACAGATGAACGAGGTGGCCGACCGCGAACAGGACAAGAAGCACCGCGAGAGCGAACCCACGGCTCGGCGCCAGCGGCCGCGTCCGGGTTCTCACCAGGGCGAACGCGATCGATAGCGACGCGGCGATTCCCACGAGCACCTCGGCGAAGGACAGAAGCGACGTAATCAGATCGAGCCCGTTGAGCGCTGAAGGGTCGTAGCCAAGCAGCCACCAGCCGATGGGCAGGACGCCTTCTCGAGCCGCTGACACAAGCTCTGCCGCAGCAATGAGCAGTCCTCCGATGAGGAGCGATCGCCGTGCAGACCACACATCGGGAGTGCGGGCGACGATGACGACCGGTGTGAGAAGGGCGCAGATCGCCACTGCAAGGAAAGGCAAGCGCCATGAGGTGGCGGAGAATCCGCGTGCCTGAACGGATTCGACCAGCACCGGCGCATGCAGGGCGAGATCGACGAAGAGCGCGACGAGGAACCAGGTGGCGAGCCGCCGCCTGCGGCCGAGCGAATCCCACCGCCGATCGTCGATCGGCGTGCCGTCAAGGTTCGTACTCGTTGCTTCCACGACTGGAGCGTGGATCGACCATCTCGGCCAGTCAAGACCCGTCCGTCTGTGACGGGCGCCCAATGGGCCGATAGAACTGCATCCGGTGCGAAGGTCATCGTGATTGGTGCCCCAGCAGGGTTGGTCGAGAGGGCGTCTGCGATACTGCGCCGATGCCGGAACGGGTGGTGTCGCTGGAGCGCATCCTCGCGGCGCGCGAGGCAGTGTCGGGACGCGTCCACCGCACGCCCATGATGAGCTCGGCGACGGCTGCCAGGGTCGTCGGCCTGAACGGCGGGCCGCGTCTCGCCAACGATCGCCTGTTCGTCAAGGCCGAGCACCAGCAGTTGACGGGCTCGTTCAAGCCGCGCGGGGCACTGACGAGGATTCTGGCGCTGTCGCCACGCGACCGCGAGCGGGGGATCGTGACGTTTTCCGCCGGCAACGCCTCGCAGGGCTTCGCATGGGCGGGCCGGGAGACAGCTGTCCACCCCGTCGTCGTCATGCCCGTCGCGGCGGTCCCGTCCAAGGTGGAGGCATGCCGGGGCTACGGCGCGGAGGTCGTCCTGCACGGGACTCACGTCGGGGAGACGCTGGCGCGCGTCAACGAGCTGGTCGAAGACCGAGGCCTGGTCTTCTGCCACCCCTTCGACGATCCCGACGTCATCGCCGGCTACGGAACGGTCGGCCTCGAGATCCTGGAGGACCTCCCCGACGTGGACGTCGTCGTGGCGGGGATCGGTGGCGGCGGGCTCATCAGCGGCGTCGCGGCGGCACTCAAGGAACGCCGGCCGGGCGTCCGCGTGTACGGGATCGAGCCTGTCGAGTCCAACGCCCTATCCCTCGGGCTGGAGCGCGGCGAGCCGGTGCCGATCCATCCGCACACCGTCGCCGACGGCCTGGGTGCGCCGTTTGCCGGCGACTGGACGCTGGCCATGTGCGCGCGCTATGTCGACGGGATCGAGCTCCTGGACGATCCGACGATCCTGGCCGGCGTGCGATTCGCCGCCGAGCGGATGAAGCAGGTCCTGGAGCCGGCTGGCGCCGCCGCGCTCGCGGCGGTCCTGTTCGGCCGCATCCCGATCCGGGACGGAGAGCGCGTCTGTGTGGTGGCATCCGGCGGCAACGTCGAGCTCGCCCAGCTGGGCGCGTTCTTCGAGCAGGCGGCACCGCTACGCGCATGACCGACGAGGCAGGCCGGCCGCCCGCACCGCCACCGACAGAGCCGTTCGCAGCCCTGCCGGAGCCACCGGCGCCGCCGCCCCCGCCCCCGGCGCCGCCGGCACCGCCGGCGCCCCCGCCACCCGAGCCCAGCCCGCTCGACGCCCTGCCGGGGACTGCCGGGCGGATCCTGGCGGCAAGCTTCGACCTCCTCGTTTCGTGCCGGAACGAGCTTCGCAGCGGCTCGCTGTACCTGGGGCTGATCCTGCTGATCACGGTCGGGCCGCTGGTCCTGCTGATCTGGGGCCTGGTTGCAAGCGGTCAGGACCTGGATCTCAGCTTCGAGGATCCCGACGCCTTCTCCGAGGCGATGGCCAGCCGCCTGTCACGGGTCGCCGGCGCACTTACCGCGACTGGCTTCGTGGCGACCGCTGGACTGATCGTGACTGCCGTGGAGGGACAGGCGGTCGCCGTCGCACTGCTCGCGTCTCGCGCCGCCGGACGACCCCTGTCGCTGCGGGCGGCGGTGATGCGCTCTCGGGCCGTCTTCTGGCGCCTCGTCCGAGGCGGCCTCGTGGTCGGCATCCCGCTCGGGATCCTGGAGCTTTCCGTCGAGATCCTCCTGGGCGCCGACGGCCAGGGCGCGCAAGCCGCTCAGCTGGTTGCCACTGCGGTCCGGACGCTGGCCGGCGTGCCGTTCGCCTACGTGGCCACGGGGATCGTCATCGGAGATGTGGGGGCGCTCGAGGCGGTTCGCCGATCGATGCGTCTGGCGTCCACCCGTCGGAGGATAGCCCTGATGGTGGCGGTCTTCGCGGCTCTCGCCCAGTACCTGCTCCTGTTCGGGCTCGATGCCGGCGGTGACCTCATCGTGAGGGTCGCCGAGCCGCTGGGCCTCGATCCCCAGACTGGGCCGCTCGCGGTGGTGGCCGTCGCCGCCCTGGCCTCCGTCTTCATCCTCGCCCTCGGCACCCTGCAGTTCACGGTCCTGGCCATCGCCACGGCTCCGCAGGTCGTGGCGTTCCTGTCGCTGACCCGCTTCACGGGAGGGCTGGATTGGGCGCGGGTCGCCGAGACGACGGTTGCCCCGCCGGTGGCGTTCGAGATGGGCGCGGCCGGGCTGCCAACCTACTGGAACGTCCGGCCCGCCCCGAACCGGTTCCGCTGGCTGACCCGCCCGCTGCTCATCGGCGTGGCGATCGCGATGCTGGCGATGGTGGCCGGCGTCGCCCAGGTCGCGTCGGCCTGAGCGGCCCGCCACAGCGCGGCCCGTCGACCAAACCACCCGCCGACCAGGCGACCTGGGCTCCAGGCGGACCCGGGCTCCGGGCGGACCCGGGCTATTCCACGCCGAGCTCCCCGAGCCGGTCGTCGTCGATGCCCAGGTGATGCGCGAGCTCGTGGAGGACCGTCAGCCGGATCTCCTCGGCCAGGTCGAGCGGGTCCGGGAAGTCGGCCTCCAGCGGCCAGCGGAAGAGGCTGATCTTGTTGGGCACGGGCGCCAGGTCCGCACCCCACTCCGTCCGCGGCACGCCCTCGTACAGGCCGTAGAGGCTCTCGTCGGGGGCCAGGCCGTTCTCGCGACGCTGGAGGGGGCTGGGTTCTTCCTCGATGACGATGGCGACTTCGTCGAGCGCTCGATCGAACGGCGGCGGAATCCTGGCGAGCACCTCCGCCACCGTCCGTTCGAACGGCTCATGCCGGACGGGTGCGAATCTGCGAGGGGCGCGCGAGCCGCGGCGGCGCTTTGCCATCGTCTGCCTATGCTACGGCCGTGAGCCTCCAGGACCGCGGCACCGGCGCCGAGTCCGGCCACTCCCCGGAGCTGGAGCTCGACCTTGCCGGCGTTCCGCAGCCGGACTGGTCTGCCGAGCCCGACGGCTTCGTCGTCTCGGTCGATTCCGCCGACCGGATCCACTTCCTCGACTGGGGTGGCGCCGCGGGTCGGACCCGGCCCGGGATCCTTGCCGTTCACGGCCTGGGCCAGACCGCCTGGTCGTGGGCACCGGTGGCCCGCCGGCTGCGATCAGCTCGCCGGGTCGTCGCGATGGACCTGCGCGGTCACGGGCTCTCAGACGCCCCCACGCACGGCTACGAGCCCGACTCGCTCGCCGGCGACGTCGAGGCCGCCGCCGAAGGCGCCGGCCTCCTGGAACGGACCGGCGACCGGGTGGTCCTGGCCGGTCATGGCTTCGGGGCGTGCGTCGCGGCTTGGGCGGCAACCCGGCTTGGGCCGCGATGTGCGGGCCTGGTCCTCGTCGACGGCGGCTGGCAGGACGTCGCGGCGACGAGCGGTCTCGAGCCCGAGGAGTTCCTGCGCTCCATCGAGGAACCGCCGGAGGTCCTCCGCTCGATGGGAGCCTTCCTGGCCGATCGCGCGGCCTTCGACCCGGGCAGCTGGGACGCCGATCAGGAGCGGGCCGCCCGAGCCACGGTGGTGGAGGTCCCGGCCGGACGGGTCGTACCGGCAACCCGGCCGCACGCGCTGGAGGGCTGCGTTCGGGCGATGTTCGCGTACCGGCCGCTGGACGTCCTGGCGGCGACTTCTGCGCCAATCCTCGCCCTGGCGGCGACCGACGACGAGGCCGGCACCGGCACCCGTTCGCTGGCCGAGGCGCAGGTGGCGCGGCGGGGGGCGAGCCGGCCGGCCATCCCGGTGGCGCGCTTTCCAGCCGACGGCCACAACCTGATGCGCTACCGTCCGGTGGAGGTCGCGGCGGCCATCCTGGCGGCCGGCGACCTGACCGACTGAGGCTGCGATGCAGGTCGTCTACTCGCCGGCACACCTCGAGCACGACCCGAAGACCGAGACCGTCATGGGCGCCGCCATCCCCGCCAACGAGGTGGGCGAGCGCGCCGAGCGCATTCGTGCCGCGCTGGCGGCCGACGGCGGGTTCCCGATCTCGCCACCCAGCGACCACGGCACGGCACCCATCGCCGCCGTCCATGACGAGGGCCTGATCCGGTTCCTCGCGGAAGCCTGGTCGGACCTGCAGGCGCAGGGCGTCCGGCGGGATGCCGTCGTCGCCGAAGGGTTCAACGTTCGCGCCCTGACGGAAGGCATGTCGGCGTCAGTGGCCGAACCCGGGGCCATCTCCGGCCGGACGGGTTACTGGTCGTTCGACACGTCGACCCCGATCGTCGCCGGGACCTACGCGGCCGCGCGTGCGGCGGTCGACGTCGGGCTGACCGCGGTCGATCTCGTCCTGGCCGGCGAAACGGCCGCGTACGGTCTGTGCCGGCCGCCCGGTCACCACGCCGCACGCTCCACGTACGGCGGCTACTGCTACTTCAACAATGCCGCCATCGCGGCAGAGGCCATCGTCCGGGCGACCGGCGAGCGGGTCGCCATTCTCGACGTCGACTTCCACCATGGCAACGGGTCCCAGCAGATCTTCTGGCGACGGGGGGACGTCCTGTTCGTCTCGATTCATGCCGACCCGGATCGCCAGTACCCGTTCTTCCTGGGCCGCGCCGGCGAGACCGGGGAGGGACCGGGCGCCGGCGCCAACCTCAACCTGCCGATGCCGGCCGGCACCAACGATGAGCGCTACCTCGCCGAGCTGGACCGGGCGCTGGAGACGATCGCGGCGACGCCCGGTTCGGTCGTCATCGTGTCCCTTGGCTTCGACACGTACCGCGACGACCCGCTCGGCGACTTCGCCCTCACGACCGCCGGATACCACGAGATGGGTCGCCGGGTGGCCCGGATCGGTCGCCGGCTCGTCATCCTCCAGGAGGGCGGCTACTTCCGACCGGCTCTCGGCGACAACGCCCGGGCCTGGCTCCGCGGGGCGGAGGGCTGGCCGTTGTGGACCGAAGCCTCGACCCGCGCACAGGGCCAGCCGCTCGGAAGCGAGTAGGATCGGTCGAACGTAACGGAGCATGACCCCAGGGATGCCCAGACCCGCCGACCCGGAGCTACCGGACCACGTGCGTCAGCTCGTCGAGGAGATCGAGACCGAGATCGGCGAATCGGACCTTGCTGCCGACGCGATCGTCGGCACCCTGCCGGTTCCTGGCGCGGCCGGCAACGGTCGCGTCGAGGCGGCGGTGCGAGAGATCCTTGCCGAGATCGGCGAGGACCCCGACCGGCAGGGGCTGCTGGGGACGCCCCAGCGCGTCCATCGGATGTACACGGAGCTGACGGCCGGCTACCACGTCGATCCGGACCGGCTCATCAACGGGGCGATCTTCGACGTCCCGTACAGCGAGATGGTGGTCGTCAAGGACATCCCGTTCTACAGCCTGTGCGAGCACCACCTGCTGCCGTTCTTCGGACGGGCCGCGGTGGCCTACATCCCGCGCGGCCGCGTGGTCGGCCTGAGCAAGATCCCGCGGATCGTCGAGACGTACGCCCGGCGCCTGCAGATCCAGGAGCGGCTCACCCAGCAGATCGCGGACTTCCTCCAGGATCGGCTCGATCCCAAGGGCGTCGGCGTGGTGATCGAGGCGACGCACCTGTGCGCGGTCATGCGCGGGGTGCGAAAGCCGGGCACGGTGATGACCACCTCGTCGGTGCTCGGGCTCTTCCGCTCGCGGGACAACACCCGCGCCGAGTTCTTCGCGCACCTCGAGCGCGGCGCGCCCGGCGCCTGATTCGCGCCCGGCGGATCCGTGCCGGACTCAGGCGTGTGCCGTGAGGTAAATCCGCAGCGTGGCGTGCTCGTCGGGATAGGGCCCGCGGGCGGCGACGTCGTCCACGGTCAGGCCCGCCCGCTCGGCCAGCGCCCGCAAGGCCTCGGGAGAGGTATGGCGCATCGAGATGTCGACGGGTACGCCCCGAAAGTCGTCGAAGTGCTTCACGCCCTCTCCGCCGTGGACCGAGGCGAGGAGCCGGCCGCCTGGCTCCAGGACGCGGCGGCACTCGCGGAGAGCCGCCAGGACGTCGTCGTCGGTACCGTAGATGAGGCAGTAGAACGCCGAGATCGCGGCGATCGAATCGTCGGCGAACGGCAGGCTCCGGATGTCCGCCACCTCGAACGTCATGCCCGGATTGAGACGCCGCGCGATCTCGATCGACCGGTCCGAGAAGTCGACGCCCGTCACGTTGAACCCTTGGTCGGCGAGGTAGCGACCGATCTGGCCGCCGGCGCCGGTGCCAAGGTCCAGGACGCGGCCATCGGGCCGGGTCGCCGCGGCGAGCTCGTCGAGCCGGTCGCGGTCGAACGGCTTCCGGGAGAGCTCGTCCGCAAACGCCCGGGCGTACGCCTCGGCCATCGCGTCGAACGATTGGCGCACCGCGTCGAGGTCATCGGCCGTGGGCGGCTGTCGCTGGGATCCCCTCGACATGACGCGCTCCTTCCGCGGGTTCGGCCAGTCTAGCCGCGATCGGGATCGGCTCGCGAGATCGGCTCGCGTGAAGCCCTCCGGTCGGCGATGCCCGGGGATCGGGTCGCGAGAAGCTCCGGTCGGCGATGCCCCCCGGGCCGAGACGCGCGGGAGACGCGGCCTCGCGTGCCCCTACAATCCGCCCATGGCTGACCGACCAATCAGGGTGCTCATCGCCAAGCCCGGGCTCGACGGCCACGACCGGGGTGCCAAGGTGCTGGCCCGCGGCCTGCGCGACGAGGGCTTCGAGGTCGTCTACACCGGCCTGCGCCAGACGCCCGACATGGTCGCCGCCGCGGCACTCCAGGAAGACGTCGACGTCGTCGGGTTGTCGATCCTGTCGGGCGCCCACATGACGCTCCTGCCTCGCATCTGCGCGTTGCTGCGGCAGCAGGGCCAGACCGACGTGCTCGTGACCGCCGGCGGGATCATCCCGGACGACGACATTCCGGCCCTTCGCAAGGCGGGCGTCGCTGCCGTCTTCGGCCCCGGGACGACGATCGCGACCGTCGCCGATTTCCTCCGGGCCAACGTCCGGCCGCGCGACTAGCGTGGCCCGCGCCGCCACCGGATCGCCTGGGGGCGCGCGGCTGACGCCCACGGTGTCCGCTCGGGGCGCCGACCTCGCGAGCGGTGCGCTCGGCGGCGACCGGCTCGCGCTCGCCAGGCTCCTGACCGCCGTCGAGAACCGGACGCCGCTGGCCGAGGCCGCGCTCCGCGAGCTCTACCCGAGGGCCGGTCGAGCGCACCTCGTGGGGATCACCGGCCCGCCCGGCTCCGGCAAGTCGACCCTCGTCGCCGCGCTGATCGCGGAGGTCCGCCAGACCGGTCGGTCCGTGGCGGTCATCGCGGTGGACCCGTCGAGCCCGATCACGGGCGGCGCGCTGCTCGGAGATCGAGTGCGGATGCAGGTCCACGCCGGCGATCCGGACGTATTCATTCGGTCGATGGCCGCCCGCGGCCACGCCGGCGGACTGGCCTCGACGACCGGTGCGGCCGCCGCGGTCATGGACGCCGCCGGCTTCGATCTCATCCTGATCGAGACGGTTGGCACCGGCCAGAGCGAGGTCGAGGTCGCGGCCGCCGCCGACACGACGGTCGTCCTGGAGGCGCCGGAGATGGGCGACGAGGTCCAGGCGATCAAGGCCGGCTTGCTGGAGGTGGCCGACCTGGTCGTCGTCAACAAGGGCGACCGGCCGGGTGCCCTGCGGACCGCCGGTCAGCTGCGGGCGATGCTCTCGGCGGCCGCGCCGCGACCCAGCCGCGGCGACGACCGGCCCAGGCCCAAGCGGCCGGAGGTGCTCGTCACGACCGCGACGACGGGGGAGGGCGTGCCCCAGCTGATTGCCGCCCTGGAGCGGCACCGCGCGGCCGGCGCATCGAGCGCGACTCCCGCGGCCCGCCTGGCCCGCGCCCAGGCGCAGGTCTGGGCGATCGTCGGCGACCGGCTGCGGGATCGACTGCACGACACCCGCCGGCGGGCCGGGACGGAGGCCGTCTTACGGGATGTGGCCGAGCATCGACTCGATCCCTATGCCGCGGCGGACCGGCTCATCGCCGAGCTGGATCGCCAGGCGCACTGACGCCGGCGGCCCGAGGGGCCGCCGGCGTCGAATGAGCGGCGAGGGCTGGCCTACTGGACCGCGCTGAGTGCGTTCACCTGGCCGTGGCCGTAGAACGAGTTGTAGCTGGGGCCGCCGGTGCAGACCTGCGGCGCGTCGTTGTCCAACGCCGGGAAGGGCGCATAGATCGACATTTCCGTTTCACTGGGGCAAGCCATTGGGTCCGCAGTGGAAGTGATCCGGCCGGTCACCGCCCCGGCCGACCAGGTTGGGTGCTGGCTCTTGACGAGCGCAGCCAGACCGGCCACGTGCGGCGAGGCCATGGACGTCCCCTGCAGGTAGCAGTACGTCGCACCCTGGTCGACGACCTTGCGAGTGCACGGCCGGTAGGACGGGTATGTCGACAGGACGCGGCCGTTCACGGCGGCGGCTGTCACCTGGAGGATCGAGTCGCCGCCGGGGGCGACGACCTGCGCGACGCCGATCCCGTAGCTCGAATAGAACGACTTCACGATCTTCACCGTGTCGTCAAACCGGTGCCCGTTGCCGTCTGCCGTCACGCCGACGACGCCGGGCACCTCGACCGGAACGACCGCGCAGGCATTGGTGATCGCACGCTCGACCTCGTTGCCGGGCGGGAAGTCAGGGCTGGTCCGGTCCATGGTCGGATGGGCCAGGTCGTCGGACTGGTTGCCCATGGCCGCGACGACGACCGTGCCCTTCGACTGGGCATAGAGAATGGCCCGCTGCTCGGCGATGAAGATCGCGCGCTGCTCGGGGTCGTTCTTGCAGTTGAACAGCCACGGATCGGCGAAGTAGCTGTTGTTGGTGACGTCGATCCCGTGCGAGCCGGCCCACATGAAGGCACAGACGACCATCTCGGGGAAGAAGTAGCCGTCGTCATTGCTCGCCTTGATGCCGGCGATCTTCACGTTCGGCGCGACGCCCACGATGCCGATCCCGTTCGATGCCGCTGCGATCGTTCCGGCCGTGTGCGTGCCGTGGCCGTTCTGGTCGTTGCCGACGGCCAGCGGCGGCGGCGTCGGTGCGGGCGTCGAGCAATCGGCGCTGTTCGCCGCGTCGTAGTTGGGCGCGATGTCCGGATGCGTGAAGTCGAGCCCGGTGTCGATGTCGCCCACCACCACCGTCGGGCTGCCGCCGGTGATCGCGTGCGCCTCCGGCGTGTGAATCTGGATCATGTCCCACTGGAGGCCCGACAGGCCGTCGCTGTCAGTCGCGGGAATGTCCACGGTCGTCGTGGTGCCGGCGTCCGCCTCGAGGTCCGGGACCTTGACCGCCGTCCGGCTCGTGGCGGCTACCGCGGTGATCCGGCTATCGGCCGAGAGCGTTGCCTTGAACGTCGAGCTCGACGATCGAGCCACCGCCACCCCGATCTGGCCATAGGACGCGACAAGGGTCCCGCCGGCGGCGCTGACGCTTCGGGCGGCGTCCGCCGGCACGGCCTTCGCCGCGTACAGGACCAGGTACGTCTCCTGGTTGCCGGCCAGCGCGACCGGCGCGGACAGCACGAGGCCGGCGAGGAGCCCTCCGCCGGCCAGCATTGTGAGCAATCGTCGTAACGATAGGGGCATCGTCGATCCTCCCATTGGTCCTCCCATTGCCTCCCCGGTGTCACTCCCCCGTGGTGCATGCACTGTAGCCCTCGCGGCCCCACAGG
>DASPWU010000185.1:0-23865 GCA_035637675.1 Candidatus Limnocylindria bacterium
AGGCACGGACCTTTCCTCGTCGCCGAGGCCAGCGTGGCGGCGCCCGGGTTCCTCAACCTGCGGCTCGCTGACGAAGCGCTGGAGCGGACGATCGGCGCGATCCTCGCCGCGCCGGGCCAATGGGGCCGAATCCTGGTGCCCCGGCCGCAGCGGATCAACGTCGAGTTCGTGTCGGCCAATCCGACCGGCCCGCTCCACATCGGCAACGCCCGTGGCGCCTTCGTGGGCGACCTCCTGTGCCGTGTCCTGGAGGCGGGCGGACACAGCGTCTCTCGCGAGTACTACTTCAACGACTTCAACGCCCAGGTCCGCAATCTGGGCCTCTCCGTCCTGGCGGTCCGGCTCGGCCGGCCGATCCCCGATGACGGCTATCGCGGTGCGTACGTGGAGGACCTCGCCGCCGAGGTGCCCTCTACGCTCTGGGAGCAGGCGACGGCTGACGATGCGGATCCCGGAGCGGTGCTCGGCCCGTGGGCGGCGGAGCGCTGCCGAGCCGGGATCGAGGCCAGCCTGGAACGCCTCGGGGTCCGCTTCGATGTCTGGAAGAGCGAGGGCTCGCTCCATCGCGAGGGCTGGGTCGACCGGGCGATCGACCGCCTGCGGGCCGGTGGCCACCTCTACGAGAAGGACGGCGCCCTGTGGTTCCGCTCCACGGCGTTCGGCGATGACAAGGACCGGGTCGTTCGCCGGTCCAGCGGCGAGGTGACGTACTTCGGGTCGGACATCGGCTACGTGGAGGAGAAGTTCAGCCGAGGCTTCGACCATCTCGTCTACATCTGGGGCGCCGACCACCACGGGACCGTGGCCCGCCTGCGCAACGCCGCCGAGGCCATGGGCTATGACCGGGAGGCCGTCGAGATGATCCTCATCGCCTGGGTTCGCTTCGTCCGTGAAGGCCGCGAGATCTCGATGAGCAAGCGATCCGGCGAGTTCATCACCCTCGACGAGCTGCTCGAGGAGATCGGGGTCGACGCCGCCCGCTGGTTCTTCGGCTCGCGGGGACACACCAGCGGCATCGACTTCGACATCGAGCTGGCCAAAAAGCAGTCATCGGAGAACCCGGTCTACTACGTCCAGTACGCGCACGCCCGGATCGCCTCGATCCTGCGGAAGGCGGCCGCCGCCGGCCTGGCACCCGGCGAGAGCGTGACCGGGGGCCTGTCGGGTGCGCCCGAGGCCAGCCTCGCCCGGGAGGTCGTTCGGTTTCCCGAGGTCGTGGAGGACGCGGTGGCAGCCAAGGAGACCCAGGGCGTGACGGCTTTCGCCACCGATCTGGCCACCGCCTTCCACGCCTTCTATCGCGACGCCCGGGTGGTCGATGAAGCCGAGCCCGAGCGATCGCGTCGCCGGCTGGCCCTCGTGCAGGCGACGAGGATCACGCTGGCCAATGCGTTGGGCCTGTTGGGGATCTCCGCGCCAGAGTCGATGTAGGTTGGCGTCAGCCGGCCAGGCCGCTCTTGAGCCGGTCGATGGTGACCGAGTCGCTGGCCACGAAGAAGGTGACCCGGTTGGCGGCGCCCTCGACGAGGGCCGTCTTGCCCGACATGGCCTCGAGCGCGGTGCGGGCCGCAGCGGCGAACTCGGATGCGTCGGCCGCGGTGTCCCACGTGGTCTGGACCGCGATCCCGAACGTCGAGCCGTTGGAGACCAGCACGAGACGGTCGCCGCCCCATCCAGCAGCTGCCGCGGAGGCGACGTCCACGGACACGCCTCCTCCTCCCGACAGCCATTCCGCGAGGCCGAACTCGCCCATCGTGTCCTGCATGTCCACGCGCCAGCCAGCCCCGAGGCGGGAGGCGAGATCGCCAGGAACCTCGATCGTTGCCACCGCCTCATGAGCGACGTATTTCTCGGGATGCATGATCTGCTCGGTCGAGTCGGGCGGCGTGGCGTACGCGGCATCGACGGCCGCCCAGCCACCGGTCGCCCATAGCCCCTGCACGAAGGCCAGCCCGCGGGTATAGGGGAAGAGGAGCTGATCCCGCAGGATTGGCGGCATCGACGCGAGGGCGGCACTCTGGGCCGGATCGACCGACGTCTGCAGCAGCTGCAGCATCTGGACCGGCGTGAAGTGCGCCTGTGCCCAGTCTGACATGAGGAGGGTCGCGTCTCCTTCGGCCAGGGAGAGCCGGGCCAGCGAGCGATCGCTCTGGTCCGGCACGGCCGTACCGAGCTTCTTGAGGCCGAAGGTTTGATCCTGCAGGGCGTGGTCGAACTCGTGGGCGAAGGTCACCTGCTCGGCGGGGCCCAGGCCACCGGAGCGCGACACCACGAACAGCGCCTTCTCATCGGGGTCGTAGAAGCCGGCCACCTGCGAGTCGAGCAGCTTGAGATAGAGCTCCTTGAGGGAGGCGTCCGCGGGCAGCATGCCGAGCGCGCGGTAGAGGCGCTCCGTGGCCGCGATGAGCGCGGGCGGGTTGTCGCGGTCGAAATGCTGCCGGACCGAGGCCATCAGCCCGGCCTCGTCGAGGACTTTGGGCTGGACGGGCGCCTTGGCGGCCAGGCCCCGGATCATCTGGACCTGCTGCTCGATCCGGGCGTACACCACGGCTGGGTCTTCCGGCGTTGGGGTCGGACCGGGCGAGTAGAGCGGCATCGTCTGGACGGGCTCGCCGAGCGTCGGCGAGGCGGCCCCGGGCGAGGACACGGCGGGCCCGCACCCCACGGCGAGCAGCAGCACGATCGGCAGCAGCGCGATTGGCAACAGGCGCTGCGACCGTGGACGGGCCATGGCGGGATGGTCCCATACCCGCTCGCCGGGCGCCCAAAGGCAGACCGCGACCCGTTCGTGTGCGTTTCTTAATCGGTTGACCGCTTGAGGCGCAACGACACGACCCTAGTGTTCACCACGGAACCCTCCAACGTTCCACCCTCCCTCCCTCCGACGGGGAGCGCCGATTGGGCAGGCGCTCCCCGTCTTCGCGTCCGGGCCCATGGCCGGCAGCGCCGCGACCTGATCCTCGGCGACGCCGTGACATGACGCATCAGCAGCGCCGGCGAAGCTGCGTATGTCAGAATCGCCAACCATGGAGCTGACCTGGTACGGGCGCACCTGCATCCGCCTGCGTGGACGCGACGCCGTGGTCGTGGCCGACCCCTATCCGGCGGTCGTGGGTCCGACCGGGCGCGGCATCACCGGCGAGGTCGTCACCTACAGCCACCCCGACGACGCGCCGCCAAGCAGCACGCGGGCAAAGGGGCGCCTGTCACGGGACGGCCAGACGGTGCTGCCGACGAGCCTGGAGGCAGCCTTCGTCCTGGATGGCCCCGGCGAGTACGAAGTGCGCGACGTCCTGGTTACCGGAGTCCGAACCTATCGGGACGAGACGAAGGGAACGGTTCGCGGGCGCCAGACGGCCTTCGCCGTGGAGCTCGACGGCGTCCACACGATCCACCTCGGTGACATCGGCCACCTGTTGACGGAGGAGAAGCTGGGCGACATCGGTCCCGTGGACGTCGCCTGCATACCGATCGGCGGCGCACTGTCCGCGACGCGTGCGGCCGAGCTCATCACCCAGCTGGACCCGCGCATCGTGGTGCCCATGCCGGTCTGCGAGGACGAGGCCGCGTGCGAGGACGCCCTGGCCACGTTCTTTCACGAGATGGGCGGCGTGGCAGGGCCGGCGGTCTCCAAGCTCGCGGTGACGCCAAGCAGCCTGCCGTCCGAGACCACCACGGTGCTGCTGGAGGCCCGCGGCCGGGCCTGACCGGGCGTCACCGACACAGGGCCCCAACGATCGCGGCTAGGGGCGCTCGAGCACGATGCGGCCCCGCTTGACGACGGACCGGACGAGGTCGGCGCCGGGCCAGTACGGGATCTGGGCGGCCTCCGGGACCCGCCAGATCACGAGGTCGGCCTGCTTGCCCGGCTCGAGCGAACCGATCTCGTCCCCCAGGCCGAGCGCGTACGCGGCGTTGATCGTGGCGGCGACGATCGCCTCCGCCGCGGTGAGCTTCAGGGACAGGCAGGCCAGGCTGATCACGAGCGGCAGGCTGGCGGTCGGCGAGGTGCCCGGGTTGAAGTCGGTCCCGATGGCGATCGGGACGCCCTCCTCGATGAGCCGTCGGGCCGGCGCGACATGATCGGCCATGAGGAACCACGTCGTGGCCGGCAGGAGCGTTGCCACGACCGGGTGATCGGAGCTCGCGGCGGCGGCCAGCGCGGCGATCCCGTCTTCCGACGGGGTCGCCAGGTGGTCGGCCGACAGCGCATGGATCTCCGCGGCGAGCTCCGCTCCGCCGGACGGCTGGAGCTCGTCGGCGTGAAGCCGGGAGGCCATGCCGTAGGCGGCGGCCGCCTCCAGGATGCGGCGGCTCTGATCCACCGAGAAGACGCCGGTCTCGCAGAAGACATCGCAGAAGCGGGCCCGCCCCTGGGCTGCCACGCCTGGCAGCTGATCGTCCAGGACGCTCTTGACGTACGCCTCGGTGCCATCGGGCCGCAGCCGAAATTCGGCCGGCACGGCGTGGGCGCCCAGGAACGTCGGCACGACGTCGACCGGTCCCTCGCGCCCCAACTGGAAGGCGATCTCCAGGAGCCGTAACTCGGTCGGCAGATCCAGGCCGTAGCCGGACTTGGCTTCGACGGTCGTCGTGCCGTGCGAGAGCATCTCGGCGAGCCAGCGCCGGCCGTGGGCCGCCAGCTCCTCCTCGCCGGCGGCTCGTGTGGCGGCCACGGTCGACAGGATGCCTCCCCCCGCGGCCAGAATCTCCAGGTAACCGGCTCCCTGCTGGCGAAGGAGGAACTCCCGCTCGCGGGTGCCGGCGAACAGCAGGTGCGTGTGCGGGTCGACGAGCCCTGGCGTGACGGTGCCGCCTTCGGCATCGAGGCGTTGGAACCGCTCCAGCGCGAGGCCGTCCGCCTCCAGCGAACGCTCGACGGCGCGGCGCGATCCGACGGCGACGATGCGGCCCTGCCAGCAGGCAACGACCGGCGCGCCACTGCCGCCCGGGCCACCGCTCGCTGCGGCGTCGAGGATCGCGGGATCGCCCTGAGATGGGCCTCGCCGCAGGCCACCGGCCATGGTGACGACCTCAGCCGCGCCCACGACGAGCAGCCCATCGGCCGCCTCGTCCGTCAGGCCGCCGCTGATGATCCGCAGGGTCACGTCGGGCCCGATCCCTCGGTCATGCGCCCTGTGCGGCGGCGAGCCTGAGCTCGAGCGCCTGGAGGGGCGAGAAGTCGCGCAGCTGCAGGAACTCGGCTGCGACCCGCAGGCGGGCCTCGACCGGCCCGTCGGGTGATGCGCCGGCGTGCTCGGCGACGTCCAGAAGCGAGGCGAGTGGCGCGAGGCCGATCAGCTCGGATTCCGCGAGATCGACGTCGTCGGCCGCGGCCTCCGCCTTGACCGTTTCCCAGACGCGCCACAACGGCGTCACCTGGAAGTCCAGGACGTTCATCGAGACCTGAGCGCAGCGCAGCTCTTCGATGAAGAAGCCGCTCGCCTGGAGCTTCGGCAGTCCGCCGCCCGATTCGCGCACTCGGCGGGCGATGCGCTTGGCGAGCTCCAGATCGTCGCTGGCCAGGTTGATGTTGAAGGCGATGAGGAACGGCCTGGCGCCGACGGCCACCGCACCGGCCGACGGGTGCATCCGCTTCGGCCCGAAGTCCGGCTCCCGGCCGGCCGTGGCAATGTCGTTCTTGAGCCCCTCGTACTGACCGCGGCGAACATCGGCCAGCTTGACGCGATCGGGCCGCATCGCTGCGGCTGCGTAGAGATACACGGGCAGGTCGAATCGGGACGCGATCCGCCGTCCGAAGGCTCGGGCGAGCTCCACGCACTCGTCCATGGTCGTCTCGCCCAGGGGCACGAACGGGATGACATCCACCGCCCCGATTCGAGGGTGCTCGCCCGAGTGGTGGTCCATGTCGATCTCGTGGACCGCGACGGCGACCGCTCGCTCCAGGGCGTCGACCACCACGTCGGCGTCGCCGGCCATCGTGAAGACGCTGCGGTTGTGGCTGGGGTCGCTCGTCCGGTCCAGGAGGTGAACGCCGGAGACGCTGGTCACGGCGTCGGCCAGCCGCTCCACGACGTCCAGTCGTCGGCCTTCGCTGAAGTTGGGCACGGACTCGACGAGACGCATCGTTGCCTATCGTGCCATGTCGGGGCGGCTGGCCGCCTGAGCGGCTAGGCTACGGGGCGGCCCCACCCGCGATCCGGAGGTGACCGTGTCGTCAGGCTCCACGAGCCGAAGCCTGCTCCATCACGCCGACTTCGTGAAGATCTGGTCTGCGGCCACGGTCAGCCTCTTCGGCAGCCAGGTCAGCATCATCGCCATCCCGGCGATCGCGATCCTGACACTGGGCGTGAGCACGTTCGAGGCGTCGCTGCTCTTTTTCTTCGAGATGCTGCCGTTCATCCTGTTCACGCTGCCGGCGGGAGTGTGGGTGGACCGGCTGCGGCGGCGGCCCATCCTCATCGCCGGCGACGTGGGCCGCGCCCTGGCGCTGGCGACGATCCCGATCGCCTATGCGTTCGGCGCTCTCACCGTGTGGCAGCTGTACGCGGTGGGTTTCACCACGGGCATCCTGACGGTCTTCTTCGACGTCGCCGACCAGAGCTACCTGCCCTCGCTGGTCGATGCCGACCAGCTCGTGGAGGGCAACTCCAAGCTCCAGATCAGCATGTCGGCCGCACAGATCACGGGCCAGGGCATCGGCGGTGCGATCATCGGGCTGGTGACGGCGCCGTTCGCGGTCGCCGTCGACGCGCTCAGCTTCCTCGCGTCGGCGGCGCTCATCTTCGCGATCCGCAAGCCCGAGAATCCCCCGGAGCGTCGCAGGGAGGCGGATACCGTGGCGCGCCCGGGGATGCGCCGGGAGATCGCGGAGGGCCTGCGCTACGTCCTCGGCAACCGATACCTGCGGAGTATCGCGGCGTGCACCGGCTCGTCGAACTTCTTCAGCAGCCTGGTGTTCGCGGTCTTCTTCGTCTACGCCTACCGCGTTCTCGGGCTGTCGCCGCTGACGCTCGGCATCGTCTTTGGGATCGGCAACATCGGCTTCCTGATCGGCTCGTTCGCCGCCGGCCGGATCCCACGATGGCTCGGCGTGGGCCGGACGATCGTGCTCTCGGCACTGCTGGGTGGCCTGGCGGTCGTCCCGATCGCGCTGGCTCCAGCTTCGGAGCTGGCCATCCCGTTCCTTGTCGTCTCGCAGCTGGCGGCCGGCTTCGGGCAAGTCGTCTACAACGTCAACCAGGTATCGCTGCGCCAGGCGATCACACCGGAACGGATCCAGGGGCGGATGAACGCGACGATGCGCTTCATCGTCTGGGGCACGATGCCCATCGGGACGATTGCGGGTGGCCTGCTGGGAACGTACCCCGGGCTCCACGAGACGATCTGGATCGGCGCGATCGGCGGACTGTTCGCCTTCCTGCCGCCGCTGCTGTCGCCGGTCTGGCGGCTCCGCGAGATTCCGGCCGGACCGGAGGCGATTGCTGCACTGGGGCTGGCCGGAGACATGGCGCCCAACGTGGCCGCGGAGGCTTCGCTGGCCGTCGAGACCGAAGCCGAGCGTGAGACGGAGCGCTGAATCCGGCCCCTAATCGAGCATCGGCAGGCGGACGCCGCGCTCGCGAGCAACCTCGATCGCTCGCTCGTAACCCGCGTCGGCGTGCCGGATCACGCCCATGCCCGGATCGGTTGTCAGCACCCGCTCGAGCTTGCGGGCGGCAAGGTCGGTGCCGTCTGCCACGACGACCATGCCGGCGTGCTGCGAGTAGCCGATGCCGACCCCGCCGCCGTGGTGGATCGACACCCAGGTCGCGCCGGCGGCCGTGTTGACGAGCGCGTTCAGCAGCGGCCAGTCGGCGATCGCGTCCGAGCCGTCGCGCATCGACTCCGTCTCGCGGTTGGGCGACGCAACCGAGCCCGCGTCCAGGTGATCGCGACCGATGACGATCGGCGCCGAGACCCCGCCGGTCCGAACCAGCTCGTTGAACGCCAGCCCGGCCCTGGCTCGGTCACCGTAGCCCAGCCAGCAGATTCGGGCGGGCAGGCCCTGAAACGGCACCTTGGCCTGGGCCATCTCGATCCAGCGACGGAGGCCCTGGTCGTGCGGGAACAGGTCCAGGATCGCCCGATCGGTGGCGGCGATGTCGGCCGGATCGCCGGACAGCGCCACCCAGCGGAACGGCCCCCGCCCCTCGCAGAACTGGGGCCGGATGAACGCCGGCACGAAGCCCGGGTAGGAGAAGGCGTCCGCCACCCCGCCCTCGTACGCCATGGCCCGCAGGTTATTGCCATAGTCGAAGACGACGGCGCCGGCTGCCTGGAAGGCGAGCATCGCCCGGACGTGGTCGGCCATCGATCGGACCGACCGCTCGACATAGACGTCGGGCTGGGCCTCGCGGAGGGCGATCGCGTCGTCCAGCCCGATCTCGGCCGGCACGTACCCGGCCAGCGCGTCGTGGGCCGAAGTCTGGTCCGTGACGACGTCGAAGCGCTCGCCCCGACGCACCAGCTCGGGTTCGATCTCGGCCGCGTTTCCGACGAGGGCGATCGAGAGCGGCTCGCCGGCCGTGGCCGCCGATCGGGCCCAGCCCAGGGCCTCATCGATCGAGGTCGTCAGGCGGTCGACGTAGCCGATGTCCAGGCGCCGCCTTGCCCGCGTCTCGTCGACCTCGATCGCGATCGCCACGCCCTCGTTCATCGTCACTGCGAGCGGCTGCGCGCCGCCCATGCCGCCCAGGCCGGCGGTCAGCACGACGCGGCCCCGGAGCGTCCCGCCGAAGTGCTGCCGGGCGCACTCGGCGAAGGTCTCGTACGTGCCCTGGAGGATGCCCTGGGTGCCGATGTAGATCCACGATCCGGCGGTCATCTGGCCGTACATCGTCAGGCCGGCCCGCTCGAGCTCGCGGAAGACGTCCCAGGTCGCCCAGCGGCCGACGAGGTTGGAGTTCGCGATGAGCACCCGGGGCGCCCATTCGTGGGTCCGGAAGACCCCCACCGGCTTGCCGCTCTGGACGAGGAGGGTCTCATCGTCGGCGAGTCGTCGCAGCTCGCGCACGATCGCGTCGAACGCCGCCCAGCTCCGCGCGGCCCGGCCGGTCCCGCCGTAGACGACGAGGGAGTCGGGTTCCTCCGCCACCTCCGGGTCCAGGTTGTTCATGAGCATCCGCAGGGCCGCCTCCTGACCCCAGCCGCGGCACGTCATCCCCGTTCCCCGAGGCGCCCGAACCGGCCGCGCGCCCGGCAGCGCGGACGCAGTCGTCATCGGAGACCTTCGACAACGAGCTGGCCGAGCCGACGCTCGCCGATCGAAACGATGGACACGATCGCCTCCGATGCCGGCAGGTAGACGTGGTACGTCAGGACGCCGCCGACGCAGTGACCGATGAACGTGGGTCGGCCCGCAATGACCGACTCGGCCGACCCGGCCACGCCGCCCGCCTGCGAGCACGCACCCGCGTCGAACGTCTCGCGCCAGCTCCGGAAGTACCCGTCCGAGTAGATGCCCGACTTCAGCCGAACGACCGACGCGACGGCCAGATCGCCGGTCGATGCGTCGGCCGCCAGCGCGACCGCGAGGCCCGCCAGGTCGGCGGCGTGCGCCGGATCAGCGGCGTCATGAGACTCAGTGACGGCGTCCTCGACGAGCGTGATTCCGCCCACCGTTGAGGGCAGAACCGCGAGCAAAGACGGATCGATGCGGACGCTCCCGGAAGCCGGCGGCTGCCCATCGGCGGTTGCCAACGGCTGCCCGGTCACCGGCGGGGGCAACGTGCCCGCCGTTCCGGTCGGGGGCGCGAAACGGGTCGGAGACGGCGTCGGGCCGGGCCGCTGGCCCACGGCCAGAGCCGTTCCGATCGCCACGCCGATCACGACGAAGACGCCGAGGGTCAGGGCCGGGCCGTACCGCGGTCCTCTGGCGGGACGCCGGCCGGCGGCGGCCACTAGCCGGGGACCCGCTCCGGATCGGCGTCGGGCCGGACGAAGGCCGATTCGTAGAACTGGAGCGGATTGCCCTCCGGGTCCCAGAAGAAACAGAACTGGCCCCAGGCGGTCCGCACCACGTCCTCGTGCCGGACGCCGGCCGCCTGGAGGCGGCGCATCGCCAGCTCCAGGTTGTCGACGATGACCTCCGGCACCACGCCGCCGCGGCGGAAATCTTTGGGCTCGGCGCTCGCGGAGCCGCCGGCGATGAGCGCCAGGCTCGTCCCCTGGGCGGCATCGAAGCGGACGAACCGCGGCGTCCGGTAGAGGAGTCGGAGGCCGATGACGTCGCGATAGAAGGCCAGCTCGCTCTCGATGTCCTCGACGAAGATCAGCGCTCCACGAACCTTGGAGACGCTTCCCAGCGCCTGGATCGAAGCCATCTGGATCTCCTCTGACGTGGACGGCACTCGCGCCGAGGGACGTTACCACCGGACGCGCAGGACGGCTGGCCGGTCAGGCCGGCACGTTCAGAGCTCGCGGCGAAGAACCGGGTAGCGCTCGTCGTCCACCGCGAGCCCGAAGCCTGCGGCAACCCAGAAGGCCGGCGTGGCCGCGCTCGTTGCGTTCGGGTCCGAGTGCGGCTCCGGATAGACCTCCACGGCGGCGAAGCCACGGCCCGCCAGGTCCGCGCAGACGGCGGCCACCAGGGCCAGGGCATGGCCCTGGTGACGGCTCTCCGTGGTCGTGGCGATGCACGTGATGACGGCCGGCAGCGGTGCCTCGGGCAGCTGCGAGTAGAGGTCCCGGACGCGCGAGGCCCGTGGATACGCAGACAACGGCCCGAATTGGGCGTAGGCGACCGGTTCGTCGTCCACGAGCAGCACCTTCGCATAGCTGCCGAAGATGGCCCGGCCCCTGGCGAGCAGGGCCAGTTTCCGCGGTGCGTCAGGGGTGAGAGTCGGGCCGGCCGGTCGGGCCGGCGCGAATGGATTGTCCGCAAGCGGATCCTTCGCCGGCGCGAAGGGATTGGACGCCTGGACACGCCGCGGCGGTGCGAACGGATTGGACGCGGGCTGCTCGCCCGGATCGCCGAACGGATTCGAAGGCCCTGCGCCAGCCCGGGATGCGCCCGATGATGACGCCATGGTCCGGGCTCGCTTCGAACCGCGGTCGGCGTCCTCCCAGTAATCGCAGCTCCGGTGGTCGAAGGCCGGGTCAGCGCACGGAGGCACGAGAGCAAACGTCGGCTCGTCCTCGACGTCGATGATGCGGACCGCGGCCATTGGCTGATTCTAGATCGCTCGGCGGGTCGGATTCGTCATCGGGCAGCCGGTCCTGCCAGGTCCGCGAGTGAACCGTCGTGGACCAGCCCGAACGCCGCGGCGATGTCGGGCCCGGGCTCACGGTCGGCGACCAGATGCGAAACCGCGAGGCGCACCCGCGCGTGCGCCTCGCGGACGCCGGCCCCGGGTGCCGCGTCGGGGACGAGCCCAAGCCGGAAGTCGAGCGCCTGGGCGGCTGTCAGCAGCTCGATCGCAAGGATTCGCTGGACGTTCTCCAGGACCATCCGGGCATGGCGCGCCGCGATGGAGCCCATCGACACGTGGTCCTCCTGGTTCGCGGACGTCGGGATCGTGTCGGCCGACGCCGGATGGACCAGGACCTTGTTCTCCGAGGCGAGAGCGGCCGCGGTGTACTGGAGAATCATCATCCCCGAGTTCGTGCCCGGCCTCTCGGCCAGGAACGCCGGCAGGCCGCCATTGAGCCGCGCGTCGACCAGCAGCGCGATCCGCCGCTCCGCGATCGACCCCAGCTCGGCGATGGCGAGCTTGGCGAAGTCGAGCGCGAGAGCGACCGGCTCGCCGTGGAAGTTGCCGCCACTGATGACCAGGCCGCCGCCTGTTGCCGAGGTGGCGGGATCGACGACGCCGACCGGAAAGACGAGCGGGTTGTCGGTGGCCGAGTTGAGCTCGATGTCGAGCACTCGATGCAGATGGTCGAGCGCATCGCGCACGGCGCCGTGGACCTGCGGAACGCAGCGGATGGAATAGGGATCCTGGACCTTGTGCGCCTGACCGTGATGGCTCGCCTGGAGGGTCGAGTCGCGGAGGAGATGGCGCAGCTCGGCGGCGACCGCTACCTGGCCTGGGTGCGGCCGCGCCAGCTGATAGGGCGCCGCGAAGGCGACGTCCGTCCCCAGCAGGGCCTCCACGCTCATTGCGGCGGCCACGCTGGCGGTCCGCGACAGGCGGATCGCGTCGGCCAGGACCAGGGCGCCTACCGCGCTCATCATCTGCGTCCCGTTGAGGAGAGCGAGACCCTCCTTCGCCCCCAGGGTCAGCCGTTCCAGGCCGGCCTCCTTGAGCGCAAGCAAGGCGGGCAGGCGCTGGCCGTTGAACTCCACCTCGCCCCTGCCGATGAGCGGCAGGGCCAGGTGGGCCAGGGGGGCGAGGTCGCCCGAGGCGCCCACCGAGCCCTGTTCCGGCACGACCGGATGGATCCCCGCGTCGAGGAAGGCGAGCAATCGGTCGACGATGAGGGGCCGGCAGCCGGAATGGCCGAGCGCCAGGGTGTTGGCCCGCAACAGGAGCATGGCCCGGACGACTTCGCGCGGGAAGGCCGGACCGACGCCCGCAGCGTGGCTCATGAGCAGGTTTTCCTGGAGCTGGCCGGTCTCGGCCGGGTCGATGGACGTGCCGGCGAGATCGCCGAAGCCGGTGGTGACGCCATAGACGACCGCGCCCTCGCCGACCAGCCGCTCGATGACGTCGCGGGCCTCCTGCATCCTCGCCCTGGCGCCTGCGTCGAGCACCGCGCTCGCGCCCCGCCTCGCCACGTCCTCGACGTCGTCGATCGTGAGGTCGGCGCCGGTCAGGACGAGGAAGCCGCCCGGCCGCGAGACCCGCGGCAGATCCGGCCGGAAGCGGGGGTCGCTCACGGGCGCAGGATAGCCCGCCGGGTCCTCGGCTATGCTGCCCGCCGTGCTTGCCTTCATCGACCAGATCGTGATTCCGTTCCTCAACTGGCTGTACGGCTCGGTGGGCTACCTCGGCGTGTTGATCGCGATGACGATCGAGTCGGCCATGATCCCGCTGCCCTCAGAGCTCATCCTCCCGTACGCTGGATTCCTCGTCTCCGACCCCTCCCAGATCGAGCCGCTGACGCGGGGTCCGTGGTCGTTCTGGATCGTCGTCGTCGTGGGCACGATCGGGAACACCTGCGGCTCGCTCATCGCCTACGCCATCGGAGCCTGGGGCGGCAGGCCCTTCCTCGAGCGGTGGGGACGCTACCTGCTCATCCGGCGCCACGATCTGGATATGGCCGAGCGCTTCTTCGACCGTTATGGCGCTGCGACGGCGTTCCTCAGCCGGCTCCTCCCGGTCGTGCGCACGTTCATCAGCTTCCCGGCCGGAGTGGCGCGGATGCCCCTCGGCAGGTTCATCGCGTACTCGACGGCCGGTGCGTTCCTCTGGTCGACCGCGCTCGTCTATGCCGGTGTCCAGCTCGGCACCCATTGGGAGGACATCCGGCACTGGCTCCAGCCGTTCGACCTCCTCATCGTCGTGGCGGTCGTGGCGGCCGTGGCCCTCTTCATCTGGTGGCGGCTGGGCCACCCGGGCTGGCGCCGGGTTCCCGGTTGACGCCCGGCCGGGCCACCGGCTGATGCTCGCTAAACCCGGCCCCCGGTTGATGGTCGCTAACCGGGCGACAGCTCGCCCTCCGTGCCTTTCGCATCGATTTCGGCCCGTTGACGCGCACGGCGGTACTCGATTCGGAGCCGTTGGACCTCGAGAGCCGCCCGGGCGGCATCGCTCGATCGCGGCGCAGCCTGGGCGGCCCTCCGCTCGGCGGCGCGCCATTCATCGAGGATCGTGTGGAGCTCCCGCGGCGACGTCTCGTCGATCGTCTGGTCTGGCGCGCTAGGCGCTCCGGCGGCCGCCTCCACTCGCGCCGCCTCGCTGAGCTCCTGCTCCAGGGCGGTGCTCGTCAGGACGCGCCCGGCAAGAGCCTCGATCCGTTCGGACATTTCCTCCAGCCGCGGATCGTCCAACGGCAGCATCCGCTTCTCCCGCTCCAGTCGGGCCAACTCGTCGAGATCGGCAATCAGTGCATCCGACGTGGCTCGTAGCGCGTGTGCCGTTTCGGCCCCACTCAAGTCACGCTCTCCACCTGACGGCAGCCCTAGTTGGCGCCGGGCGGCCGCCACCTGCCGTCCCGATACGCGTACCACGTCGCGAGCGGCTCGGAGGCGAGCAGCCGCCGATGCACTCTCGCCGCCGGATAGAACGTTCGGAGCCGCTGTTCAAGAATCTCCACACTTGGAGCGCCGTCGATGAGGCGACGGACGGTCGCCTCGAACTCGCCGTCATCGTGCGGAATCGTCACCAGGACTGGCTCCGTGGTCACACGGAACATTTGACGTGACGCTACCTGCGTGTGTCTGGCACCTGCGCCTCCCCGGCACCCGACAGGATTACGGCTGGCTTGCAGCCGCCGAGCGGCGAGAACGCCGCGGGATGTCAGCGTGCGGCCTCCTCCGGCGTCGGTGCGGCACGGAAGAGGCGGTACAGAACGAGGTCGTAGACGATCTTGAGTCCTCCGGCGAGGTAGAACGGCACGGCCGCCAGTCCGGCTGAGCCCAGCAGCGGTGCCGCCAGGAGCGGCGAGACAGCAGAGCCGGTGGTCCGGGCAATACCGGTGACGCCGGCGGCGGCGGAGCGCTCGTCGGGGTCCACCACCGCCATCGTGTAGCTCTGGCGCGTGGGCACGTCCATCTGGCTGATGCTGAAGCGCGCCAGGAGGACGAGAACCGCCAGCGGCAGCGTGGGCATGACCGGCACCAGGATCAGTAGCACGTTCGATGGCAGGTGGGTGAAGACCATCGTGTTGATCAGCCCGAATCGTGCCGCCAGGCGCGCCGCGGACAGGGCACTCACGGCGGCCAGGATGTTCGCCCCGAAGAAGATGGCGCCAAGCACCGCGGGCTCGACCCCCCAGCGAAGGGTGAACCAGTAGGCCACGAGGCTCTGGGCGATGAGACCGCCGGCGAAGGCGTCAAGGCTGAACAGCGCCGACAGGCGAAGGACCACGCCGCGTGACCGATGGAGGCCGAACCGGGTGCCCGGGATGGCGGAGTCCGTGGCCCGGGCCACCTCAACCGCGGGGGTCAGGCGGCCGAAGAGGAGGGCGAGCAGCAGGCCGATCGCCGCGTAGCCCAGCACGATCGCCCGATAGCTGTCGACTGGAGGAGCGCCGGACGCCTGGAGCACCTGGGCCAGCCCGCCGGCCGCCAGAGCTCCGCAGGCCGTGGCGACCGAGCCCACGAGGTTGTACCAGGCGAAGATGCCGGTTCGCCGTGCCCCGGATACCCGCTGTGTCAGCGATGCCTGCTCGACCGCCAGGAACGGTCCCACCTCGTTGCCGGATGGCGAGATGACGCCGATCGCGGCAGCCAGGAGCAGGATCGTCGGTTCGCGAGTCAGGGCAAACACCGTCCCCGCACCGGCCATGAGCAATGCTCCGATGATGAGCACCCGCCGCCGGCCGATCCGGTCTGCATTCGTGGTCAGCCAGAGGCTGATCAGCGTGTCGCCAGCCAGCGTCAGGCTGAGCAGGAGCCCGATCGCCTCGGCCTGGAGGCCGATCTCTGCCAGGTACAGGACGAGCACCACGGCCAGGAAGCCGTAGCCGAACATCCGGACGATGCGGGTGAGAAACAGGACGCGAGCGTCCCGGTCCAGCTCTTGTGCCGGAAACCGGGGCACGCGTCACTCCCACGGAGTGGTATCGGCCGGGCGGACGTGAGCAAGATCGTTGAGGAGCACGAGCCGCGCATCGGACGGCCCGACGCCGTGCTCGAACCGGAGCGTCGTGAGGTTCACCTGGCCCTGCTGGAAGCGCAACCGGAACTCGCGGACAGGGATGTCGAGGGCGACGCAGACCAGGATCCGGTTGAGACTGCTGTGGGCCACCGCAAGGACGGGCGGCGTATCGGTCGTATCGCCGCCGTGGCGCTCGACGTGGTCGGCAAGAAGGTCGCTCAGGAAGCCTCGAGCGCGCGCGGCGACGTCGTCGGCCGACTCGCCGCCGGGGCATGCGATGCCGGCCGGATCTGCCTCCCAGGCCCGCCGCCGATCGCCGTCACGCTCGTAGATCTGAGCGTAGGTGAGTCCCTCCCACTCGCCGTAATCCATCTCGGCCAGGCGCTCGTCGACGGCGAGGGGGACCGGCCGGCGCAGGCCGGCCGCCACGATCTCCGCCGTCTGGCGGGCGCGCACGAGGGGACTGCAGACCAGCCGTTCGAAGCCCACGTGCGCAAGCCGGACGGCAAGAGCCCGAGCCTGCGCCCGTCCGTCAGCGGACAGCTCCACGTCGATCCGCTGGCTCAGATGCTGCTCCGGCAACGATCGAGGCGTGAGGCCATGGCGGGTGAGGACGAGGGTGAGCATTGTGGGAGTGTAGGATGCCGGGCGGAGGTGATCGGCCAGGGCATGACGGACAACGAGCATGATCTCCAACCGCACGAAGCACCAGCCGACGCGGGCGAGCCGCACGATGCCGGCGAGCCGCACGGGGCGGGCGAGCCGCACGGGGCGGGCGATCACGCGATGGACCCCGGACACGAGCACGACGAGCACGCTCACATGGACGTGCCGCTCGGTCCGATCGACTGGCCGGCCTGGGGCGCCGGCGCGCTCGGCGTGGCCGTCGGCCTGATCATGTGGTTCTGCTTCGCCTTCGCGACGAGCTGACGGCTCGGGCCCCTGCCCGGAGCTCAGAACAAGCCGACGACCTTGCCGTCGGCGTCGATGTCGATGTTCTCGCCACCCGGCCGCGACGGCAAGCCGGGCATTGTCCGCATCTCGCCGGCGTACGCCGTCACGAAGCCGGCTCCGGCGAACAGGCGCAGGTCCCGAATCGGCACCCGGAACTCGCGTGGCCGGCCCAGCAGGAGCGGGTCGTGGCTCAGCGAGTACTGCGTCTTGGCCATGCAGACGGGCAGGTGGCCGAAGCCCAGCTCCTCGATCCGCCGTAGGGACTTCTCGGCGGCGGGCAGCAGGTCGACCCCGTCGGCGCCGTAGATCTCCGTGGCGATCGTCCAGATCTTCGTGCTGAGCGGCGCATCGCTCGGATAGAGCATCCGGAATTCCGGAGCGCCCTCGGTTGCCGCCGCCCAGACCGCCTCTGCCAGGGCCGTGGCGCCGGCACCGCCGTCTGCAAAGTGAGTCGCCAGCACCGCATCGCGGGCGCCCGCCGCCATGGCGGCCTCGGCGATGGCCGCCGTCTCGGCGGGCGTGTCGCTGGGGAACGCATTGATGGCGACCACCACCGGCACCCCGAACCGGCGGACGTTCTCGATCTGCTTGGCCAGGTTCTGGGCGCCCATCCTGACGGCCTCGACGTTCTCCACGGCGAGCGCCGGGTCCAGCGGCCTGCCGGCGACCATCCGGCCGACGCCCGCGTGCACCTTGAGGGCTCGGACGGTCGCCACGAGCACGCCCGCATCGGGCCGCAGGCCCGACGTCCGGCACTTGATGTCGAAGAACTTTTCGGCGCCCATGTCGGCCCCGAAGCCGGCCTCCGTGCAGACGATCTCGGTCGTGGCCAGGGCAAGGCGGTCGGCCAGGACCGAATTGTTGCCATGCGCGATGTTGCCGAACGGCCCGCAATGAACGAGCGCCGGGCCCCCCTCCAGCGTCTGGAGCAGGTTCGGCTTGATGGCGTCGCGCAGGAGGACTGTCATCGCACCGGCCACCTTGATGTCGTCCGCGGTGACCGGGCGCTCGTCCCTGGTCATCGCCAGGACCACCCGGCCCAGGCGCGCTCGGAGGTCCTGCAGGTCGCTCGCCAGGGCGAGGATCGCCATGACCTCGGAGGCAACCGTGATCTGCCATTCGTCCTCGCGGGGCATCCCGTTCTCCCGGCCACCGAGCCCGATGACCGCGTGGCGCAGGGCCCGGTCGCTGATGTCGACGACCCGCGGCCAGGCAATCGAGTGCGGATCGATGCCGAGAGGATTCCTGTGGTAGATGCTGTTGTCCAGGAAGGCGGCGGCCAGGTTGTGAGCCGCTCCGATCGCATGGTTGTCGCCGGTGAGGTGGAGGTTGAAGTCCTCCATGGGAATGACCTGGCTGTATCCGCCGCCGGCGGCGCCGCCCTTGATGCCGAATACCGGACCCAGCGATGGCTGGCGGATCGTCACGGCTGCCTTCCTGCCGATCCGGTTCAAGCCCTGGGCCAGGCCGATCGTCGTCGTCGTCTTGCCCTCTCCCAGGGGCGTGGGGCTGATGGCCGTGACCACCACGTACTTGCCGAGCGGTCGCTCGGCCTCCAGACGGCGGATCGCCTCGAGCTGGACCTTGGCCTTCACCGAGCCATAGAGCTCGATCTCGTCCTCGCGAATGCCGAGCTCGGTTGCGATGTCCACGATCGGGCGGGGGGTCACCGACCGGGCGATCTCGAGGTCGCTGGGGAACCCGGTCGCCTTGGTCATGGGCGACCCGCCGCGGCCGCACCACCGCCCCGGGAGGCGGCTGGCGAGCCGGTTCCGACCGGGCGGGCCGGAGCCGCGGCGCCCCGGACCTTCGGGCGGCGCCGACTCGGGATGGCATCGCGTCGCGCCTGTTCGTCCGCCGCCCGCAGGAGGTGGGTCATGAGCAGTGCGCTCGTGACCGGCCCCACACCTCCGGGTACCGGCGTCAGCGCGGAGCAGACCTCGCTCGCCGTCGCCGCATCCACGTCTCCCACGATCTTGCCGCCCACGACGTTGATGCCGACGTCAACCACGACGGAGCCCCGCCTGAGCATGGAGCCCGTGATCAGGCCGGGCTTGCCGACCGCCACGACCACGATCTCAGCCGACCGGAGGGCGCCGGCCAGGTCCCGGGTATGCGAGTGGCAGATCGTCACGGTCGCGTTTTCGCGGAGGAGGAGCAGCGCGGCGGGCTTGCCGACGACGTTGGACCGGCCCACCACCACGGCCCGGCGCCCGTCCATCGGGATCCCCGATCGTCGGAGGATCTCCACCGCGGCCTGGGCCGTTGTTGGAAGGAACCCTTCGTGGCCCAGGGTGAGGCGGCCGGCGTTGAGCGGATGGATGCCGTCGATGTCCTTCGCCGGATCCAGGGTCTCGGTGACGGTCCTGAGGGGTATCCGCCTCGGGAGCGGCATCTGGACGATGATCCCGGCCACGAGTGGATCCTCGTTGAGATCCACGATCGTGCTGCGGAGGCGCGCCGAAGAGACGCGACCGGGAACCTCCACCAGGCGGCCGGAGATGCCGACGCTCCGGCAGGTGCGGAGAATCTGCCGGAGGTAGACGGCGGACGGAGCGTCACGGCCGACGAGCACCACGGCCAGGGTGGGCGCGTACCCGTTGCGGCGGCGAAATGCGGCGACGTCCGCCTTGACCTTGGCCTTGATCTCGGTCGCGATCGGGGCCCCCGCCAGCCACCGGAGGCCCGCCGAGCCACGACGGCGGCCCGTCACTGGAGGCCGTTCTCCGATCGATCCGGGCTCACAGCGTCTTCGATGTCCAGGCCGTCCAGTGGCAACGGCTCGCGAACGATCCCCGAGGCAACGACTTCCCGCGCCCGGTCGGCCAGCTCCTGCACCTCGTGAAGATAGCCGTCGACCTGCTCGGTCATGAGCGCGGCACTGACGTCGTCCGCCATCGCAGGCAGGTTGATGAGCACGTTCTCGGCGGCTCCGCGTGCCGCCGCCTCGCCAAGGTTGGCCGCGACTGCCAGGTCGCTGGCGGCGTTCACGTTGCTCCGGCCGGCCAGCGATTCGATCGCCGCCAGGAGCTCTCGACAGGCCGCCACGCAGGCCAGCGGAGCCTCGGCCGCCGCCCGGGCCGCCGTCCGGATCGAGGCTGCCCGTGTCTGCCGCTCATCATCGGTCCCGCGCGGCAGCTTCATGGCTGCGGCATACGACCCATACGCGGCGGCATCCTCGTCCGCCAGGTCCAGCAGGCGCTCGACGAGGAGCAGCCCGGCCGCACCCGCCCGGGCGTGTGTGCCGGCATGGGCCGCATACCGCGGCCGTCCTTCGGACAGGGCCGCCACCATCGCCACGAGGGATGCCCCCAGGGCACCGGTCACGGCCGAGGCGCTGCCGCCTCCGGGCACCGGATCGGCCGACGCGAGCCGCCGAACGAACTCGTCCAGAGTCAGATCGCGTAGACGCGACGAGGCGGCATCCACAACGCCGCCGATTGTAGGCGCGGCGCGCGGCCCCGCGTCGGGCCCGGGCGTCTCAGTCCGGCGTCAAGCTAATGGCGAACCAGGGCGAGCGCGGTACCGGCGCGCGCGCCCTGGAGCTCGCCTGGCCTGGTGGAACCGGCAGAGCCGTGCCCGGGCAGGAGGATCGCCCGAACGGCCCCACCGTGACTCGACGGTCCTACGCCGCCGAGCGCTCCTCGTCCAGGCCGTCGATCGTCCAGCGCCGCGTGCGGTGCTCGAAGGTCAGCGCCAGGCGGGCACGCGGCGTATCCACCTCGAACACGGTCCGCGGGCCGGCCGCCACCGGATATGCGAATGTCTCGTGGCGGACCAGCGCAAGCGAGGTGATCGCCAGGCGCTCGTCTCCCCACGTGATCTCCCGCGGGCGGCCATCGAACCAATCTGTCCGGACACGCACCGGAACCGGTTCAACGCGGACCATCGCCATGAGATGACTCCTTTCCGGAGGCTGGCCTCCTCCGCGGGAGGGCTGATCGCGCCGGCCGGCGGGGACGAGCCGGGCCGGCGATAGAACGTCTGTTCTGGTTTGGGCGATGCTATTCCGAACGGGCGTTCGATGTCAAGAGCTGACGTGAGGATCTCGCGGGCTCGTGTCACCTGTCTGTCACGCCGGCCGAGAGACGCTCCGCGGACGCGCACAGCGCTCGCCGGCGCACAACAACGGGGCATCTGGATCGATCGATCACGGTTTCTGGGTGGATGACCCAAGCACGCCCTTGAGGTCGAGCAGGAACTGCTGGCCACCCGGGACGAGCATCACCTGGACCTTGTCCACGATCCGCTGGATGTACTGGTACTGGAGCACCCGGTCGGTCAGCGACAAGTTGATGAGACTGTTGGCCTGCTGCTGGCCCTTGGCCTGCTCGATCGTCGCCTGGGCCTGGCCCTTCGCGGAAACGACCGCGGCGTCCGCCTGACCCTGGGCCGCGGCGACCACCTGCTGCGCCTGGATCTTCTTCTGCTCGAGGACCTGCTGCTCCGTCTGGACCTGCTGCTGGGCGACCTGCTTGGCCTCGATCGCGTGCTGGAACTCGTCGGAAAAGGCGATGTTCGCGATGTAGATGTCGTCGACCACGATGTGGTACTGGCTGAGGTTGGCGGCCAGCTGCTGCTTCGCCAGGGACCGGATCTCGTCGCGCTTGGCCAGGATGTCGTTGACCGAGTAGTCGGGCACGACCGTCTTGATGAAGTCGTTGAAGGCGGGATCGATGATCTTTGACGCGAAGTCCGTGCCCACTCTCTGATAGAGGTCCGACGCGAACTGGCCATCGATGTGGTAATTCATCGTGCCGGTCAGCCTGACCGTCTGGAGCTCCCTGGACGCCGCGTCGATCTCCTGGAACTGGTGCGGCTGGACGCGCGTGTCCACGTTCACGACCTGCTGGACGATGGGGATGACCCCGTGGAGGCCCGGCTGGAGCGTTCCCTCCTGGACCTGGCCGAAGTTGGTCACGACGCCGACGGACCCAGCTGGTACCTGCACGAGGGGGCTGGCCAGACCCAGGACGATGAGAAGCGCGCCGAGCGCGCCGAGGATGGCGATGCGACCGATGCCGACCTTTGGCGGGCGGTCGCCCCGGTAGGCTCGGGCCGCTTCGCGGGCGAGAATGAAGCTCGCGATTCCGATGCCGATCAGCACGAGCCCCAAGGCGATGAAGATGACACTGAACACGTTCCGACCCTCCATTACGACGGCGCCGCCAACCCGGCGACTGATCCCTCAGGAACCGGGGCAAGGATGGCAGAGCGGATCGGCCTCGATTGGAGGTCTATCGGATCGGCCGTCGGGTTCGGCGACCGGTCGCGTTCGGCCTGACGGTCGGGTTCGGTCCGGCGATCGGGTTCGGCCGGCTGTCAACCGGGGTCGGGCCGCCGCGGCTCCCGATGTTCCGGCGCCGTCATCGGGTCGCGTTCGAAGGGCGCCGGAAGGCCCGTGCCGAGCAACCGCGCGCGTGTGACCGCCCGCTCCCCGAACCGGCGTCGGATGGCATCCTCGGCCTCGATGAGCCGCCGACCTCGGCCGCCATCGCCGGCGCCCTGACCCTCGCCCGAGAACAGCTGGAGCTGGACGCGCTCGCCCAGGTTCGACGCCGTGACGCCCAGCAGGCGAACGCGAATCGCTCGCACCTCTGGCCGGGCCAGCTCGAGGGCCGCCCGCCAGATCGGCTCGGTCAGATCGGTCGGCTCTGCAAGCGTCCGCTGGCGGGTGATCGTTCGGAAGCTCGAGTCACGAATCTTGACGGTGACCGTCGCCGCCTTGACGCCCGAGGCCCGAAGGCGGCCGGCGACGCCTTCGGCCATCGCGAGGAGGGTGCGCTCGATGACCTCTCGATCGCTCGTGTCGACGTCGAACGTGTGCTCGTGGCCGATCGACTTCGCCGGCGCGCGATCCGAAACAGGGTCCGGATCGACGCCCCGCGCACGCGCCGTCAGTGCCGCGCCGAGCTTGCCGAACCGCCGCTCGAGCACAGCCCGCTCGAGGGCGGCCAGGTCGCCGATCGTGGTGACGCCGAACTCGCGGAGCGATTCGGCCGTCCGGGCGCCCACGCCCCACAGCCGGGTGATCGGCAGGGGAGCGAGGAAATCGGCCTCCTGGCCCGGCGGCACGACCACCAGCGCGTCAGGCTTCCGCAGGTCGGACGCCACCTTGGCCACCAGCTTGGTCGTGGCAACCCCAACGGACGCTGTGAGCCCCACCTCTTCGCGAATCGCGGCCCGGATCTGGCGGCCGATCGACTCGCCGTCTCCGAACAGCGCCTGCGAACCGGTCACGTCGAGGAATGCCTCGTCGATCGAGACGGGCTCGACCTGGGGGGTGAACCGTCGAAGGATGGCCATCACCTGCCGGCTGACCGCCTGGTACTTCGCGCCCTGGACCGGCACGAAGACACCGCCCGGGCAGAGTGCGGCCGCCGTCCGCAGGGGCATCGCCGAATGCACCCCGAATGCCCGCGCCTCGTAGCTGGCGGCCGACACCACCCCCCGGTCGGTGGGCCCGCCGCCGCCCACGATGACGGGCTTTCCGCGCAGCTCGGGGCGATCCCGTTGTTCGACCGCAGCGAAGAACGCGTCCAGGTCGACGTGGAGGATGGCCCGAGCCGTGCCGCTCCCGGTCATGCGATGAACTGGCCCGTCTCGAACCCCAGGAGGAGGATCGTGAGGAACATGATCGATCCTGCGAGCCAGGCGAGCTGGAGCCTCTTGTCTTCGATCATCGCGAGCAGGACGAAGACCGGGAACACGACCATCAGGTAGCGCACCGTCGAGCTCAGCGGCGTTGGCTGTATGCGGGTGGCGAGAAGCGCCACCTGGGGAATCGCGATGAGCGAGTATGCGACCGGCAGCCGTCGCAACCCGGCGATGGTCGCCAGCCCGAACCCGATCAGGGTAGCCAGGTTGAGCAGCTGGAGCGGATCGTGGCGGTCCACCGCCCAGTTCCAGCTGGCCGAGACCACGTCCCAAGGTGGATGGAAGTTCCGCCCGCCCCAGGCGTCCTGGGTGTCGAGCGGCGACCTGCCCACGACGAAGATGCCGAACATCAGGAACACCCCGAAGGCGGCCAGCGGCGCGAATGCGGCAGCCGCCGAGAGCAGGAGCCGCCCGTCGATCCGACCCAGGGGACGGCCGGTTCGCAGGCCGCTCGCACGCCAGGCCGTCCCCGCCTCCCAGGCGATCGGGAGCATGAGGAACAGGCCCTGGATGCGGGTCAGGCTCGCCAGGAACGCCGCCACGAGAG
>DASPWU010000186.1:0-81781 GCA_035637675.1 Candidatus Limnocylindria bacterium
AGCTGGCGGCGGACACCACGCCTCGATCCGTCGGACCGCCGCCGCCCACGATGACGGGTTTTCCGCGGAGCTCGGGGCGATCGCGCTGCTCCACTGCGGCAAAGAACGCGTCCAGGTCGACGTGGAGGATGGCGGGAGCAACACCACCCGGCGTCATGCCACGAACTGTCCGGTCTCGAATGCGACGAGCAGGATGGTGAGGAACATGATCGATCCGGCGAACCAGGCGAGCTGAAGCCGCCGGTGCTCCACCTGGGCGAGCAGGACGAAGACCGGGAAGATGACCAGGAGATAGCGCGCCGTGGAGGTCAGCGGCGTGGGTTGCAGACGGGTCGCGAGGAGCGCCACCTGAGGGATCGCGATGAGGGAGTAGGCGACAGGAAGCCGTCGAAGCCCGACCAGGATCGCCAGCCCGAATCCGATGAGCGTCGCGAGATTGACGAGCTGGAGCGGGTCGTGCTGCTCCACCGCCCAATTCCAGCTGGCGACGGCCACGTCCCAGGGCCAGTGGAAGTTCCGGCCGCCCCAGGCGTCCTGCGTGTCGAGCGGCGTCTTGCCGGCCACAGCCAGGCTGAACACCAGGAACGCCCCGAAGCCCGCCAGGGGGGCGGCCGCCGCGATGGCCGAGAGCACGAGCCGGCCGTCGATTGGGCCGAGGCGGCGGCCGGCGCTCAGGCCGCTCTCCCGCCAGGCCATCCCCGCCTCCCAGGCGATCGGGAGCATCAGGAACAGGCCCTGGATCCGCGTCAGGCTCGCCAGGAACGCGGCGACGAGAGTTAGGAACCAGCGCCGCTCGCGCGCCCCGATGACGGTCCAGACAGAGAGCGCGAGAAACAACGACTCCGTGAATGGGGCGAAGAAGAAGAAGGCCGTCGGAAAGAACGAGATCGCCAGGATCGTTCGATTCGCAATCTCCGGGCTGAAGTCGCGGCCGACGAGGCGCCGCAGTCCTTCGATGGCGGCGATGAAGGCGATCCCGGCCACCACGAGGCCGGACAGTGCCACTGCGCCAGCGCCCAACACCAGGCTGACGAGCGCCGTGAGGAGCGGGAACAGGGGCCAGAAGTTGACGCTGTTCTCGTTGGCCTCGTAGCCGAACGTCGCGATCTTCGAGTACCAGCAGGCGTCCCAGCGCTGCCAGACGCCGACGAGCGGAAAGGCCGGTCCCTGATCGGCGAGCGGCGGGATCGTCGCCCAGCCGTTTCGCGCCAACTCGAAGTGACAGGGCCCCGGTGTCATCCCGGCCCACCACACGTACAGCACGACCAGGCCGAGGAGGACGCGCAGGCTCAGAAAAAGGGCGAGCGTGTCGGCCAGGCCGTGCTCGGTTCCAGGTTGGAGCCACTGCCGCAACCGGCGCTCGAGCCCTCCCGGCTGCGGCCGCGAGCCCGTCCTGGAGCGCTCGTCCATCGGCTCCACTTCGCCTCCATGCAACCGGCCGACATGGGGCCCCGATCTGGTCGGCCGAGAGTGTATCGTCGCGGCCATGGCGACAACCGTGCGCCCCTAGCCGATGACAGCATCGAACCGCCGCCGTGTCGGCTGGCGCTTCGAGGACACCTGGCTCGCGAAGGTGGCCGGAGTGGTGCGGGAGCGTCCGAACAGCGTGGGCCTTGCTCTCGTCACCACCCTGGCGACCGCGGTCTACTTCTTCACCACCTCACCAGAACCGCAGAGCTTCGACTACTTCGTCCGCCTTGCCGACGCGTTCCTTCACGGGCGGATCTACCTGACCGAGGCGCCCTCCTGGCTCAACGAGCTGATCCCGAAGGACGGCGTCTGGTATGTCGCCTATCCACCGATGCCGGCCGTGGTGCTCCTTCCCTTTGCGGCGATCTTTGGCGAAGCGTTTCCCCAGCAGCTGGCGAGCGTCCTGTTCGGCGGCGTGTCGGTCGGGCTCGCGTGGCTGATGCTCGACCGGTTCGCGCTCACCCTCCGGGTGCGCTTCCTGCTGACGGCGGTGTTCGCCTTCGGCACCGTGATGTGGTACGTCACCGAGGTCGGGTCGGCCTGGTACTTCGCCCACGTCGTGGCCGTGCTGTTCAGCCTGGCAGCGGTCCTGCTCGCGCTGCACGGCCGCTGGCCCTTCGCAGTCGGGTTGTTCCTGGGCTGTGCGGCGCTTGCGCGGCTGCCGGTCGGCCTCAGCGCCCCATTCTTCGGGGCGCTGATCGCCGGTCTCGGCTGGCCCCCGCGACTACCGGCAGACCGGCTGGCCGCCGCGACGAAGGTGGTGGCGTTCGGCCTGGGGCTGGCGATCCCGGCCGGCCTGTATCTCCTCTACAACCTCGCTCGCTGGGGGACATTGGTCGACCAAGGCTATGTCCTGATCCCGGGAGTCCTGGAAGACCCGATCTACGTCGACCACGGGATCCTCGCGATCGACTACATCCCGCGCCACCTCTACGCGATCTTCCTGCGCAGCTGGAACTACGTGGACCAGGCCCCCTTCCTCCAACCATCGTGGTGGGGCCTGTCGGTGTTCCTGACGACGCCGTTGCTCGCCTGGATCGTTCACGCGCGCTGGCGCGACCCGCGGGTCGCGTGGGCCGCGATCGGCGCGGTGCTTGTCCTCATCCCGATCGTCATCCACGGCAACGTCGGCATCCAGCAGTTCGGCTACCGCTTCAGCCTGGACGTGCAGCCGCTCCTGTTCGTCATCCTGGCAACGGCCTTCGAGAGGGGCATGTCACGGTGGGCCGCCCTGGCCGGCGTCGCCTCGATCGTCATCTGCGCCTACGCGCTGTGGGCGATCGGCATCGGCTTCGTCGCCTACTGAGCGCGACCGGCAGCCGAGCCCGGCAGCCGACCGCCCGGCCGACCAGCTGTAATTCCCGATTAGCCCTTCGGCTCGACGATGACCGTGACCTCGGGCGTGAGCCCGGCGAAGACCTTGACCGCCACCTTGTAGGTGCCGAGCGACTTGAGCGGCTCCTCCAGGTCCACCTTGTGCCGGTCGACGGCGATCCCGCGCCGGCCCAGCGCGTCGGCGATGTCCTTGGCCGTGATCGAGCCGTAGAGCTTGCCGCCCTCGCCGACCTTCACGCCCATCGTCAGCGTGGTGCTGGCGATGCGTGTGGCGGCGACGTCCGCCTCGTCGCGTTCCCGCCGGCGTTTCACTTCACGGCTGGCAATGTCGTGCTGCCAGGCGCGATAGGCGCCGCCGGCGGCCGGCACGGCCAGCTTCTGGGGGATCAGGTAGTTCGTGGCGAAGCCGTCGGCGACCGTCTTGAGATCGCCGCTCTTGCCGAGCTTGGGCACGTCGTTGGTCAGGATGACCTTCACGCGGGAGAACCCTCCTTGGAGATCCAGGACCGCAGCCGCGGCCCAAAACCGGATTCACGGATCGCCTTGCCGGCGGCGGCCAGCGCCTGGGGTACCCGGCGGATGGCCCGCCGGATCGGCCTCGGCGTGAGCCGGCGGATCTGTGCCACGTCCTGCTCGAAGGCCGCGCGCTCGATGCCCAGCTGATCGAGCTTCTCGTGGAGCAGGTCCGCAGGGACGCCGTCGAGGAACAGCTCCACCGCCAGCACGACGACGACCAGGTCATCGAGACCACCTATCACGGGAATGTCGTCGGGCACGATGTCGCGACCCAGGACGAGATAGCCGGCAGCGCCGGCCAGGACGGCCTTCCGTCCCAGGGGCGTCCGCTCGTCGCGCAGCAGCGCGAAGATGAGCCTCGCGTAGGACGGCGCTCGACTGGCCACCGGCAGGAACGCGGTGAGCCCCAGAAAGCGTCGAACTGCCGCGCCGGATCGACGTCGGGACGCCTTCGACGGGGGGTCTGTGGGGCTACCCGCCCGCTCGCGTGCTCGAGTTCGTGCCATTGGCTGCGCTTCCATCCTCACTGACCGGCCCGCCGCCATCGCAGCCCGCTCATCCGCTGCTCGACCCGGGACGCCGCAGTGTACCAATGCGGCCAACTCAACCACGTACAGCGCCGCGGCTGCCGGCCGGCTGTGGCTCCCCCCAGGCTCCGTACCTCCGACGGTGTCGGCCTTGACATCGAACACCCGTTCGGTATCATGCAGGGGAAAGGAGGCGCCCGTGACCAGGCACGACGCCGAACGCAAGGTGAAGATCCTCGATTACATCGCGGCCACGCTGCGTGCTCGCGGCTATCCGCCCTCGGTTCGGGAGATCGCCCGTGCGGTCGGCCTGGCCTCCACGTCCGCCGTCCACCACCACCTGCAGATGCTCGAGCGGGAGGGCTACCTGGAACGCGGCGCGGCCCAGTCTCGGGCAATCCGGCTGACGCCCACGGCGGCGATTCATCTCGGCCTTGCCAGCGAGCTCGTTCCGCAGGCGGGCGCCGCCGACTCACGCGTCCTGCCGGTCATCGGCGAGGTCGCAGCCGGCGGTCCGATCGAGGCGTACCGTGACGCCTCGGAGACCCTCGCCGTGCCGGAGATGCTCGCGCCCAGCGGCGACGCATACGTCCTCAAGGTCCGGGGCGACTCCATGATCGAGGCCCACATCGCCGATGGGGACTTCGTCCTGATCCGGCCGCAGTCCACGGCCCGGAACGGCGATATCGTCGTCGCCCAGGTGGAGGAGAACGCGGTCACGCTGAAGCGGTTCTTCAAGGAAAAGGACAAGGTCCGGCTCAAGCCGGCCAATGCGGCGTACCCGGACCAGATCTATGACGACGTCCGGATCCAGGGCAAGCTCATCGGGGTCATCCGCCGGCTGGACTGATCGCACACGCCGTCCAGTGGTCTGTCCACAGCTCTGTCCCCTGGTCGGTCCACAGGTCTATCCACTGGGTCTCCACAGGTCAATCCACTGGGCATCCACAGTGCGCCATGCGGCCGGCTCGAATCCCGTGGATGAATTCCGTCGATAAGCCTCTTATCGGCGCGCGCCGGCGACGCCACGATGGCGTGCATCCCTCCCGCCGGAGATTCGCGTGATCGATCGACTACCGCCGCAAAGCCTGGAAGCAGAGCAATCGATCCTCGGGGCCCTGCTCATCGACCGCGACGCGATCGTCGAGGTCGCCGACTTCCTCCGCCCGGAGGACTTCTACCGGCCGGCCAACGGCGCGATCTACGCAGCGATCCTCGACCTTTACGAGCGCCGCGAGCCCGTCGACATCGTCACGGTCGCCGAGACGCTCGAGCGGACGGACCAGCTCGAGTCCGGCGGTGGCCGGACGTATCTGTCCAGCCTGGCCAACCAGACCCCGACCGCCGTTCACGCCGTGCCCTACGCCCGCATCGTCGAGCGCAAGGCGGTCCTCCGAAACCTGATCGCTGCGGCCGGCAAGATCGCGGGAATCGGCTACGAGGACCCGGCAGAGATCCAGGAGGCGATCGACCGGGCGGAGAGCGAGCTGTTCAACGTCAGCAATCGCCGGGTGACCGTCGGCTTCAGCCGGCTGGCCAAGCTCCTCCACGAGGCATACGACCGGCTCGACTACCTGCATGCCCATCGAGGCGAGATCAGCGGTATTCGAACGGGCTTCACGGACCTGGATGCGTTAACCACCGGCCTCCAGAAGAGCGACCTGATCATCATTGCTGCCCGCCCGTCGGTGGGCAAGACCAGCCTCGCTCTCAACGTCGCCGAGCACGCCGCGGTCCGCGACCGCAAGAGCGTGGGCATCTTCAGCCTGGAGATGAGCAAGGAGCAACTCGTGCTCCGCCTGCTGTCCAGCGTCGCGAACATCGATTCGCAGCGGCTGCGCACGGGCTTCCTGGAAGAGATGGACTTCGCCCGCATCGCGCCGGCGATGAACGCCCTGTCGGAAGCGCCGATGTACATCGACGACACGCCCAGCATCTCCACGATGGAGCTGCGCACGAAGGCCCGCCGCCTGCAGGCTGAGTCCGGCCTGGATCTCCTCATCGTCGACTACCTGCAGCTCATGCAGGCGCCCACCAGCACGCGAGACGCCAACCGCGTCCAGGAGGTCTCGGAGATCAGCCGCGGGCTCAAGGCCCTGGCGAGGGAGCTGTCGGTGCCGGTCGTCGCCCTCTCCCAGCTGTCCCGGCAGCCGGAGATGCGCGAGAGCAAGGAGCCACGCCTGTCCGACCTGCGAGAGTCGGGTGCCATCGAGCAGGACGCGGACCTCGTGCTGTTCCTGTGGCGCGACAAGGAACGCGCCTCAGAGGACGGCGACCAGGAGGGCGAGGTGATCAAGCTCAAGCTCGCCAAGCACCGCAACGGCCCCACCGGCGAGGTGGATCTCTGGTTCAAGAAGCGCCAGACCCGGTTCGTGAGCTACGCCGGAGAGCGCTATGCCGAGGCCGGCTGACGCCGACGATACCTGGCGGCGAGCGGCCGCCGGTGACGAAGATCGCACCGAATTGGGCCTGAGTCTGCGATTCTATCGACTATCCGCCCGTTGACACCGCGCGTATCCTCGCCTGCATGTCGGAAGGCCGCCCGGTCCCGGGAGCCGCGGCCACACCGCGGGGTGCACACGTGGAGGACAGGGTGTACGAGGACCGGACACTGACCTGCCGGGACTGCAACGAGCAGTTCCTCTTTTCCGCCGGAGAGCAGGCCTTCTTCATGAGCAAGGGTCTCCAGCACGACCCGCAGCGCTGCCCGACCTGCCGGGCGGTGGCCAAGCGCGCCAGGACCTCGGGAGGACCGCGCGAGTACCACACCGCGATCTGCGGCGACTGCGGTGGCCAGGCCACCGTGCCGTTCGCCCCCCGCAACGATCGGCCGGTGTACTGCAGCTCCTGCTTCGACAAGGTCCGCGCCGGGACGGCGAACGCGGCGACCGCGCCCGCCTGACATTCGACCCCACCCGAGAAGCCGCCAAGGATTCCGCGGCCTAGACTTGCCGCCGGAGGCGGATCGTGACGGCCGCCCAGGCAGTGGAGGAGACGGCGATGGGCGTCATCATCATCCGGGAGATGGTCGGCACGAGCCCGCGTTCGTGGAGCGATGCTGCTCGTCAAGCGGTCGCCACGGCCTCCAAGACGGTCCGGAACATCAGGACCGTGGAGGTCGTGAAGTCGACCGCGATGGTCGACGAAAGCCAGATCGTGGAGTACCGGGTAGACCTCAAGATCGGCTTCGAGTACGAGGGCTGATCACGCATCGTCGGATGTCCACAGCGAGGGCCTCGCAGCTAAGCCGGAGGTGAGCCCCCGGCGCCACCATCCGACACATGGCTTCGTCCGAGCGCGGCTCATCCGGCACCCGGTCCGGTCGCGTTGACACGCGGGCAAACGGGTCCCTATCGTTCGACCCATCTGAAGCCACCACGTGCCCCGCCGGGTCACACGCAGCCGCCGAGCGCCGGCCCGTGCCGGTCGGCACCAGCGGTCCGACGATCGAATCATCCAGCCTCGTCCCGCGGACTGCCTCCGACGTGAACGCCTTCCCGATCCACGCATCCAAGGTCCAGCGGCCAGCCCTCCGAGAAGAGACGCTCACGCGTCATCGACTTCTCGACTGGCTGAACGTCAAGATCCACCATCGGCTGGTCCTGGTCACCGCAGAGGCTGGTTACGGGAAGACCACACTGCTGGCGGACTTTTCCGGTCGTACGAGGCTCCGGACGCTCTGGTATCGCCTCGATGAGGGCGATCGTGACTGGGTAACGGTTCTCAACTACCTCGTCGCGGCCGGCCGAGAGGTCGACCCGGAGTTCGCACCCACGACCTGGTCGATGCTCGGCGAGCTGGGCACAAGCGGCTCGTCGAAGGACGCGATCCTGGCGACCTTCATTCGAGAGTTGCAGTCGATCGGGGAGCGTGGCGCGGTGTTCGTCTTTGACGATTACCACGCCGTCGAAGACCAGCCGGACGTCCAGCACATCATTCGCGAGATCGTCACGCAGGCGCCAGAGCGCCTTTCGATCGTCATCCTGACCCGGCGCCAGCCGGCGCTCCCGGTCGCAAGGCTCCGCGCGCTGGGGGAAGTCGCCGAGCTTACTCGCGAGGACCTTCGGTTCGACTCAGAGGAAACCGAGCGGTTGTTCCGAGAGACGTACGGCCGCCCACTCGAGTCCGACGTTCTGGAGGAGCTCGCTCGGCACACGGAGGGCTGGGCGGCGTCACTCCAGCTCGTGCAATCCGCTCTCCGTGAGCGCACGAGTACGGAGACGCGCACGTTCATCCGTGCGCTGAGTGGCGCCCATGGAACGCTTCACGACTACCTGGCCGAGGAGGTGGTCGGCGAGCTCGACCCCTCCCTGCAGGCGTTTCTCATGCGCACGTCGATCCTGACGACGCTCGACGTCAGCACCGCAACGGTCGTCGCCTCGGTGCCGGAGGATGAGGCGCGCCGCCACTTCGAGTCCGCGGAACGAGTTGGGCTGCTGCCGCGCGCCGGACGATCGAGAGGCACGTATCACTATCACAAGCTCGTTCGCGATTTCCTCCTGGACCGTCTCCGCCGCGAGGTTGGCGATGCCGGCATTGCCGACCTGCATCGCCGGATGGCGCGCTTTGGCGAGACCACCGATTGGAAGCTCGCGGCTCACCATTACGCCGCCGCGGGGGATATCGAGGATCTTCGCCGGGTCCTGGTGGCATCGATCCAGGACATCATGGGCGGTGGCGGCTTCGCACTGGCGGAGTCGTACGTCAACCGCTACCCGGACCTCGATCCCGATCCGTCCTTCGGATTGTTCCTCTCGCGTCGAGACATTTACCGCGGCGACTTCGCGATGGCCCGCGCCCGTGCGCAGGCCGCCGTGGACGCGTATCCTGCGGAGAAAGCCTCCCGAGAAGCGCAGCTGGCGCTAGCCAACCTGGCCTCGATCAAGCACCTGACTGGCGACATCGCGAGCGCCGTCTTGACCGCACGCCAACTGCAAGCTCTCCAGCCAGAACCCGCCGTGAGCATGATTGCGCGGGGAACGATTATCCTCGCTTCAGAGTCGCTCGACGGAGACTTGGAGGAGAGCGCGAGGATCTTCGATGAGGCCTTGGCGCTCCAATTGCGCCGCGGTCACGAACATTATCGCGGGATCACGCTGCTCAACCTAGCCGAGACCAGTCGAGCGCGAGGACTCGCCCAGCAGGCGCTGACGCATTCGAACCAGGCGCTCGAATTGCTTGCAGCCTCTTCGGCCGGAGTCGAGATTTATACCCTTCATGCGACGAAGGCGTGGGCTCTTCATCACCTCGACAGAGGTGCGGAGGCGGCCGAAGCGCTGGCGCAGGCAGTGCCGCCGGTTGGCCCCGAACGAGCCATGATGTTGATCGAAAGCGCGGAGATCGAGGCATCCTACGGCGATCCGGATGTGGCAAGGCTCCTTCTCGACGAGGCTGCCAACCTCGACCTCCAGCCGGACGCGAATGACCTCCGACGCCTCGTTCTCGCAGACCTGACGAGCCGGACGGCACCGGACTCATCCGATTCCTTGATGGTCGGTGTCGATCTTGCCCGTCCTCGCCCCACGGTTTCCTTTGTCGGCCGGACGCATCTGACACGCGCCAGGGCGGCCTTGAGGGCAGGGCAATCCACGCTGCCGGAACTCCAATTGGCGCTCGACGTGTTCGTGCGTCAGCGAGCCGACTACTGGACAAGATGCGCCGCGCTCGTCAAAGCCATCGCCGAATGCAGGCCGACCGATCTGGGTCCAACCATCGTGCGAATCTGCGGGTGGGAGCCAGTGTACGCAACCATCTGCGCGGACGAACTTGCGCTACGTCTGGGCGAGCTCGGCCAAGAGGCACAGGGCCTGCTTCGCGCGGAGGTGAGGCTGCGTCCACAGAGATGGCGTCCGGTGTTGCGTCGCGTCATGGACCGCGGCGAGAAGTCTTCCATGCTCTTCGCGGCGGAATGCCTCGATGAAGTCGGCCAGATCCACGACATCGCACGTTTACGGGCGTTCGCGCGGCTCCACAGAGACTCGGCGACAGCGGGCCTTGGACGGGGCCTCGCTCGACGCCTCGCACCTCGTGCCCACGTGTTTGACCTGGGTCACGTGACGGTTCTGATCGGTGAGCGAAGAGTCGATGGATCATCGATACGTCGGAAGGTGCTCACGTTGGCGTGCTTCCTGCTCACAAGACCAGGATTCACGGCCGCACGCGACCAGGTCCTCGAGGCCTTGTGGCCGGATCTCGATCCAGGAGTTGCTGTCAATTCCCTAAATCAGACCGTCTACTTCCTTCGACGGGTCTTTGAGCCGCGCTACGTCGAAGATGAGTCCGCGAATTACCTCCACCACGATGGAGACGTGGTGCGCTTCGACGCCGAACTTGTCTCGAGTCAGAGCACCCTCTGCCGCGACCTGCTCGAGCAGGCTCGTAATACGCTGGATCCCGATGAAATCGAGCAGGTGAGCACGAGTTACTCCGGGCGCTTCGCCGTCGATTTCGAATACGAGGACTGGGCATCGCCGTATCGCGAGACGCTGCACGCCTTGTATCTCGACGTCATCGAGCAGGCGCTTCGGGCCGACTCGGATGCGGGGAGGTTTGATCGTGCTGGGAAACTCGCCCGACGCGCAATGGCGATCGATGCGGAGGCCGCATCCCTAGAGGTCGCGCTTCTTCGTCTATATCGCCAGACAGGCTCTCACGCGGCCGCAGCAGAGCAGTACTCGCATTACTCGGCAGCCTCTCGAGACGAAGGAATTGAGCCGCCGCCGCTCGAGGGTCTATAAAGATAGGTAACCTGACGTATTGACCGGTGCGCTCCGGCGTCCCTATAGTCCGGCCCACTTCCTAGTACTCCAGTACTAGGAAGCAACGTTAAGACGCTCGGACGCGCAGAAGCACCACCTGAAATGGGCACTTAGGGTGGAGCGGAGCGAGTAGTGCAACCGACCGACCTCATCAGTCAGGTCGGTTTTCGTGTCTCTAGGAGGCAGGAAGGCCGTTAGGAGGAACGAGCGTGAACCCGGAGTCCAGTACCAAGCAGTGGTAGCCAGGACGGATCGATAGAGGGATCAACCGATGAAGGTTCGGCTAGTTCGATTGGCCGTCACACTCGCGACCGTCGCCGCGACGGTTCTCGCGGGCGGAGGATCCCTGCGGGGCTTCTGAGTACATTGGTCCCATACCACCCTGAACGGAGGGACTGCTACAGTTCAGAGGTCGGGTAAGCGGATCGAAGGACATGCCCAGATCCCTGAAGCTCTATTACGTTTGGCTCGTGGCCTCCGGCGCAGTGGCGCTGCTGGTCACGAGCTATTCATTTTCCAGTCACGCTGGATTCATGCTGGGAATGCGCCCGGAAATCGGTAAAGGCATTCCCATGGGACAGTCCGAAAAAGAGATTCAAGCCCTCGCCGGGTTGCTCTTCTGGACGGTCCTGTCACTCTTTGCGTCGGCGCTCCCCGTGCGCATGCCGCGTGGAACCGTCGTGTCCGTCAACACGGCACCCATCGTGGCGGCGATGGTTCTTGGCGGTCCGGTTGCCGCGGGATGGGTCGCCGCCCTCGGCACGACGGAACTCCGCGAGTTGCGTGGTCGAATCCCCTGGTATGGAACGCTCGTAAATCACGCCGGGATTGTTCTGCCCGCGACGATTGGGGGCCTCATCGCAGAGTTCCTCCGTTCCAGCGATACCGACCCCATGCGAATCTTCCTAGCGACGATGGCGGGGGCATCAGTGTTCTTCGCCCTGAACGTGATGATCACGGCTGTCGGGGTTGGCATTCGAGACGGACAATCAATTCGATCCATGGTTCTCGGCGAGACCAGAGCCTATGCAGCGAGTGTTTTCGCCCTGGCACCGCTTGCATGGCTAATGGCCGAGATTTTCAAGATCGCGAATGCAGGTTGGTGGGCGACGTTGCTGTTTGCGTTGCCCCTGTACACGACCCGTGTTGCGCATCACCGGTTCGTCGAGATGCGCGAGATGTTCACCCAGACGATCGAGAGCCTGGCGAACGCCGTGGACAAGCGCGATCCGTTCACCAGCAACCACTCCAAGCGGGTGATGCTCATCGCCAGCGACATCGGCCGCGAGATGAAGTGCAACGAGAACGAGATGGAGGCCCTGGAGTGGGGCGGCCTGCTCCACGACATCGGGAAGATCGGCGTGCGCGACGAGATCCTCCTCAAGCAGGAGAAGCTCACCCGTGAGGAACGGATCAAGATGAACGCGCACCCCGAGCTGGGGGCCGAGATCATCTCGCCCGTCCGCAAACTGGCACCGGAGTTGCCGATCATCCGTCATCACCATGAGTGGTACAACGGCTCCGGCTATCCGGACAGGCTCATCGGCGACGAGATCCCGTGGCTGGCCCGGATCCTCCACGTGGCTGACGCGTTCGAGGCGATGACCGCCCAGCGCCCCTACCGGATGACGCCACTGACCGTGGAGCAGGCACTCTCGGAGCTGCGCAAGTTCGCCGGCATCCAGTTCGATCCCGCGGTGGTGGACGCCTTCGTGCGGACCAACTGGGTGGACGGCGTACCCGACCCTGGCCGGACCTTCCAGCCGCGCCCGATCCCACTGCTGGCCCAGGCGGCCGGCCGGATGACGCAGGCGACGGCCCTGGCGGAGCCCGGAGCGGCCCAGACCGACGTTCGCTAGCGCGTGCTGATCGGCGGCATCGCGCTCGGCCTGATCGCCGGTTTCCTGGCCCGAGGCTCGTTCGCCAACCTCGTCGAGAACACGCGGCGGCTACGCTGGCTGGCGGTCCTCATCTTCGGCGCGATCGTCCGCTTCGGGACTGAGATCGCGCTCAACGCCGGCGTGCCGGCCGCAGACGCGCTCCGGCTGCCGCTGTTCGGGATTGCCTTCGGCCTCCTCCTGCTGGGCTGTTGGGCGAACCGTCGCGAACCCGGCTTCAGCCTGGCCTTCGTGGGCATCGCCTCCAACCTGGTTCCGGTAATCGTCAACGGCGGGTTCATGCCCATCTGGACGCCGAGCCTCCTGGCGGCAGGCTTCACACCGGCCGACGTCACATCGCATTTCCACACGCTTCTGCCGGCCGGCCTGAATGCCGACTTCCTTCTCCGGGCGGGCCCTCTCGGCGACGTCATTCCGATCCCTCTCCCGCTCATCCAGAATGTCGCGTCGATCGGCGACGTGTTCCTCGCCGGCGGCCTGGCCTTCTTCGGCTTCGCGAGCGTGGTTGGGGGTCGTGCCGAGCGAGACCAGTGGTCTGACGAGCTGACCGCCGCCGAAGCGGAGTCAGCATCTCCCGCCGGGGAGCCCGCGCCGACGGCCGGCTCGGGCCCCTCCCTCGTGGGACTGGCCGGAACGGCCCGCCTGCCACGGACGGTGGACGCGGCCATCCGCGGAATCGGGGTACGAGCAGAGACGGGCCTCGCGCCCGGCCTGGCCGAGGCGTCCGTGCTCCAGCGGCCGCTGGTCCTGGGCAGCGGCGGAGCAGGCCTGGCCTCGCCCGCACTGGCGCCGCTGCCCGGTGAATTCGATGCGCTGGAGGCCGGCGGCCAGGCTCGGGCCTCGGCGGCCGCGATCGCCCGCCGGGCGGCGCCGCGGCGTCACCATCCCTACATCCGCCTCGCCCTCAACGGATCGTTCTCGGCCCTCTGGGTGGGCCAGCTGATCAGCCTATTCGGCGATCGCATTCACCAGATGGCGCTTGCCTTCCTGGTTCTTGGCGCCACGAACAACTCCCCGGTGGCCGTAGCTCTCGTCTTCCTGGCCGCCACGCTGCCAAACCTCGTCCTGGGTCCGGTGGCCGGGACCTTCGTGGACCGCTGGAGCCACAAGGACGTCATGGTCGTCAGCGACCTGCTCCGGGCGGCGGTCGTCCTCCTCATCCCGGTCGCGGCGGAGGTGAACCTCGTCCTCGTCTATCCGCTGGTCTTCCTCGTCACGACGATCTCGCTCTTCTTCCGGCCGGCCCGCACCGCGATCATCCCCCGGATCGTCGCCCGCGACGAGCTTCTGACCGCGAACTCGGCCACCTGGTTGAGCGACACGCTGGCCGACATCGCCGGCTATCCCCTGGCCGCGCTATTCGTGGCGTTCCTGGGCGCGGCGCTGCCGCTCGCATTCTGGGTGGACTCCGGGACGTACGTTGCGTCCGCTGTCCTGATCGCGTCGATGGCCGTGCCGCCGATGCTGCGGCGCCGCACGTCCGCTCCTGCCCCGGACTTCATCCGCGAGCTTCGTGAAGGCTGGCACTTCCTGCGACGGGAGACCGTGCTTCTGGCCAACACACTGCAGAGTGCGGTCGCCCAATTCACGGTCGGCGTGCTCCTGGCGCTCACCCCGATCTACGCTTCCGAGGTCATCCAGCGAGGCACGGTTGGCCGGGAAGCCGCCTACGGCCTCCTGGAGGCGGGCATCGGCGTGGGCAACCTCGTCGGCGGAGTGGCCATCGGGCTGGTCGGTGCGCGCCTGGCCAAGGGCCGCCTGATCATCGCCGGCTATACGGTCTGGGGGATCTGCACGACCGCGCTGGCAATCGCCGGCCAGCTGCCCCTGGCGATCGGTCTCATGATCGGTTCGGGCATCGCCAACATGGTCTACATCATCCCCAGCCAGACGCTCTTTCAGGAGCGGACGCCCCCCGAGCTCATCGGCCGCGTCGTGGGCTTCCGGTTCTCGCTGGTGTTCGGGTCCATGACCCTGGCCATGGCCGTCGCGGGCCTGCTGGCCGCCGCGATCGGCACGGCCCCTGTCATCGGCATCTTCGGCGTCATCACCACGCTGGCCGGCCTTGCCGGCCTGCTCATCCCGGCCGTCCGGGACGCCTGATCCGAGACCATCCCACGGGTCCGACGGGCCTTGGGTACACTGGCGGCCGCGCGGGGAGCTCCCGCCGCGGAGGCGCCGCTGGTGGGCCGCTGCTGCGAGCGACGATACGACCCGCGGCGATCCAGCTTGACCCGGAGGAGAGACGGCCACCCGATGACCGACCGCGAGCGCGACGCGCCACGCACGGGCCCTGCCGACGACACGGACCGATTCCCGACCCCTCCGGCCAGCCCGGCGGACGCCGAGGCCGCCGAGGAGGAGGGCCTCGGCGATGGGGCCTTCCTCGATGATGGCTATGAGGAGGACGACGAGAATCTCGCCGAGGCGGAGATCGGCGCGGGGGCGGACGAGGAGGTTGATGAGCCCACCGTCGCCACCGCCGGGGCGGTCTCGCGGCGGCTCCGGTTGGGCCAGCGGTTGGGTCGCGGCGACGGCACCGCAGCCGGTGCCACCACGGTCACGCCGTCCGAGCGAGCCGTGCGCATCGACGATCGGGCGTCGCAGGTGTTCGTCGTCGGCGTCCTCGCAACCTTCCTCGGAATTCTCCTGTTCGGGATGCTGTGGGGCGCGGGTGGCTTCTTCACGACCGTGCCAGCCAGCCCGTCTCCGTCGCTTGTCGAGCCAGGCGAGAGCGCCTCGCCGAGCGCGAGCCTGGTGCCCTCGGCCTCACCGTCCGCCGCCGGCGTATCGAGCACGCCGAGCGCCTCGGCCCCGCCCTCTCCGTCTGGCTCCTGAGCGACCGCACCGATCGGTATACTCGCCGGGCCATGGCCCATGTCTTCGTCGCGCCGCACCCCGACGATGTCGCGTTGTCGTGCGGCGGACTCATCGCCGGCCTTCGCGAGATCGGCCAGAACATCACGATCCTGACCGTGTACTCCGGCGCTACCCCGACGGGCGGCCTGTCGACCTACCAGCGTGAGGCACTGGGCTTTGGCACGAAGACGATCTGGCCGGTGACGGAGGCGTTCAACCGGTCCCACATCGCGGCGGACTATGCGCCTCATGCGGATCCTGTCGCGACCCTTCCGCCCTGGTCGGCGACCGCGGACCGGCTGGAGGCGACCCAGGCCGACGCGGATGCGGCGGCCAAGCGATTCTGGCAGCGCTCGTCGTGGTACCGGCGGGCGGAGATCCACAACGTTCCGCTCGGAGGGCAGCCGCTCATCGACGACGAGCCCAATCAGGGCGCGGTCATGACCGACGAATGGATGGACGCGGCCGGGGCCGGTGAGGCGATGGCGAGCCGGCGCCTGGAGGATGAGCGCTACGCGCTGTTCGCCGAGGCGTCGATCGTGTTTCTGGACCTGCCCGACGCGGTCTTCCGGGGCTACGAGGGCGACGCCCAGCTGCTGGGCAGCCCTCGAGATGACGATCCGGCGCCGGTGGACATCCTGCGCCAGGAGATTGCTCGCCTCGAACCCCAGAAGGTGTACTTCCCGCTGGGTGTCGGCGGCCACGTGGATCACCAGTTGACCCGGGCGGCCGGCCTGGCGCTCCTGGGCGACGATCGACGATGGATCATGCCAGGGCCCGATTACGCCGGAGTGGTCACCTTCTACGAGGATTTCCCCTACGCCTGGTGGACCAGCTTCTCACGGCTGGAGGACCTGCCGCCCCAGGCCCTGGCGAATCTGCCACCGGGCATCTCCCTGTGGCCCGAGTACGCTCCCATCGCCGATCAGATCGAGTACAAGGTGACGGGTGTCCGGCTGTACGCGAGCCAGCTGGACCGGCTCTTCGGCGGCGTCCGGCCGATGGCCGACGCGGTCCGCCGGCAGGGCCGGCGGGTGGCCGAGCTGGGCGGGCTGACCGGCGGCTTCGCCGAGCGCTACTGGACGTCAGTCCGCGTCTGAAGCCTGGCGGGCGGCCAGACGCGACCGTCGCGGAATCCGGGCCGGTTCTGGGGCGTCATGGCCACCAACATCGCCAGGCCATGGATCCAGAGGATCGGCAGGGCGAGCGTCGACCCCAGGGCGACCGTCCAGCGCCGGTTCGTGCGAGCGCCCCAGGCGACGATCAGCGCTCCGACGGCGATACGCAGGAACGTCGAGACGTGGATCGCATTCGGGGCAGGTTCCGCGATCTCGTTCGACGTGAGCACGTGCCTGAGCCACGCCTGCCACAGGTCCGGCCGGGTAACGAGCGAAACGATGGTGATGCCCGCCGTGACCCCGACAGCGAGTGCCAGGTTGCGCCATTCGCGCCGGACGACGAACCAGACGAGACCGACGCCACTGCTGATCTTGGTCAGGAGGACGACGCTCCACGCCCACGGGAACCGGAAGCCGAGCCAGATGGCCAGTGCCAGGAGCAGGTGGATGTTGCCGTGGTAGATCTCGATGGCGACCGGGGGGAAGGCGAGCCAGGCCAGGCCGTATCTGCCCCCGATGACGAGGAGCGCGGCAATCTGGACGACGAGGTAGACCCAGAACGCAGAGTCGAACGAGAACGGCTGGAGCGGAAGCGCCAGCCAGGCGGCCGGCGGGGTGTAGTGGAAGTGGCCGATGCCGTACGCGATGGCGTACGGGTTTCCGGGATCGACGTTCCAGTACGCGAAGAGGTCGAAGCCGTAGCCGCCGCCGACGAGGAGGTAGGCCAGGAGCGCAATGCCGGCAAACGCCAACCCGTCCAGGATCGGTCCTCGATAGCGCGACCAGGCGTAGGTGCCAAGCTCGGGCATCGAGCGGCCAGCGACTCTCGCCTCGGCGTTCAATGGCGTACATTCCCCTGGCAGTGTTGTGCGGGTGCAACGGTATCCCGTAGGTGGTCGCTCGCGCACCCCACCGATGGGCCGCCCCCCGACCAGTACCAGGGGATGTCGCCGCGCCGCGCCTACGCCGACGGTACTCTCAGGCCACAGCCCGAGCCTAACCTGCATCTCTAGAATGCCGGTCATGCCACCGAGTGTCGCGCCGGGCCCTGCCGCAGGGGTCGCTTCAGGAGCAACGCCGACGGTCCCGACCGGCCACTGGCGAACGCTGCCGGTCCTGCGCGTCTTCGGCGACTGGGGCCTGGATCTCAGCCTGCGGATCGCCGCGACGGTCGCCCTCGTTCTGGCCGTGGCCTGGGTGGTAGGCAATGCCCGACCGTGGGCCACGGACCCGATGGTGTTCATCGCCGACACTTCCAACTACTACGCAGCGGGCGAGCGCCTCAACGTCGGCCACTCGCTGTACGCATATGGCCCCGACGACCGGCACGTCCTGGCCCTGCTGTTCGGCCTGCCATCGCCGTATCTGTACCCGCCGCTGATGGGCGTGCTGTGGCGGCCGGTCGCGGCGCTCCTGCCGTTTGAGCCTGTCGTCATCGCCTTTTGGGCGGCTGGGATGGCCAGCCTCCTGGGGTTTCTGGTCTGGCTGCTATGGCGCGGTGGCCGGGCGACGGCGGCCGGATGCCTGATTCTGCTCGTGCCGCTCGCCATCACCGCGTGGTCGGGCAACGTGAGCACGTTCATCGCCATTGCGATCGTGGGCGCCTGGCTGCTCCTCCAGCGAGGTCATAACCGGGCCGCCGGGGCGATCATCGGCTTCACGACCGTGCTCAAGCTGTCGCCCGTCTTCCTGGGCTGGTGGCTGCTCGTGACGCGGCGCTGGAACGCACTCGCAGTGGGGATCGCTGTCGGGCTCGCGAGCCTGGCGGTGAGCGTGGCCGGCGCGGGCGTCGCGGCGCACGTGGAGTTTCTGCACGTCGGTGACGCCGCAGCCCGAGGAGGGGGCATCCAGGGCAGCATCGTCGGGATTCTCTCGACCATCGGAACGCCGGCGGACGTGCTGCCACTCGTGGCACCGATCGTTTCGGTGGCCGGGCTCGTCTCGGTCTGGGCCCTTCGACGTCACGAGCGGGCGGCCTGGGCGGTGGCGATCGCGACAGGCGTCTTCGCCTCTCCGATCTTCAACCTGACCAACGTGACGGTCCTCCTCGCGGCATTCGTGGCGTTCGACGGCCGCCTGACCGGCAGCGACGAGCCGTGTCCGGCACCGGCAGGCCCGTAACGACTCCGATCATGTCGAGCGCGGCGGAGATGCACGAACCGCGCGAGACGCCGGGCGGCCGGGCCATCGGCCTCGCCGACCGCCTCGTACGCCACCGGGGGCTGATCCTCGTCGCCGCCGCGGGGATCGCCGTCCGACTGGTCCTGCTACCCACGGTGGGCGTTCGCGACGATACGGACCTGTTCGCCGGCTGGGTCCACGGGCTGGCCGTGGGCCGGCTCGGTGAGGCCTACCGACTGGAGCTCACGTTCCCACCCGTCATGGCATACATCCTGTGGCTGGTGAGCCTGATCCAGCCCGCCTTCCAGACGGCGACCAACGCCGCCGACGCGGCGGTTCGCATCGCCCTCAAGGCCCCGGCCAGCCTGGCGGACCTGGGCCTGGCCGCGGGCGTCTGGTGGTACCTGCGGACGAAGCCTGGCTGGGCGACGGTCGGGGCCGCCGCGATCCTGCTCCACCCGGCGGTCATCGACGTCAGTGCCTGGTGGGGCCAGTTCGAGTCGATCTACGTCTTCGCCGGCCTGGCTGCCTTCCTCCTGGCGGCTGCGGGCCGACCGCGCATGGCGGCCGTCGCCCTGGGGCTCGCGCTCATGACCAAGCCGCAGGCTCTGACGTTCGTCATTCCATTCGCCGCGTGGTACGTCGGCCGGCACGGCTGGCGAGAGACCGCCATCTGCGGCGCCATCGGCGTCGCCACGATCGCGGTCGTGTGGCTGCCGTTCCTTGCCGATGGCGGCGTGGGTCGGTACCTGAACACGCTCGAGCACCTCCAGAACGTCGACTTCAGCGTCCTGTCGCTCCGGGCGTGGAACCCGTGGTGGATCCTGCAGAGCGGAGCCGGGGGCGACTTCCTGAGCGATCGCGGCGCCCTCCTGGGCCCGCTCTCGCCGCGGACGATCGGGCTGGCCCTGTTCGGTCTCCTGGAGGCCGGCATCTTCGTCGCGGTCCTCCGACGACCGGATTCCCGGACTCTGGCGATCGGCCTGGCGGCGTCGGTGATGGCGGCGTTCATCACGCTGACGACCATGCACGAGCGCTACGCATACGGGGCGATCGTCTTCCTGGCGCTGCTCCTCCCCGAGCGCCGGCCCCGCTGGCTGTGGGCCGCGCTGTCGGTGGCCTTCACGGCGAACCTCCTTGCGGCGATCCCGCCACCTCCTCTCCTGGGCGTCATCCCGATCGGCGGTCCGGTCGGGCTCCTGGGGTCTGTGACGATGGTGGCCGTGGCGATCGGTTGCCTGACGTCGCTGGCCCAGGCGGTCCGGCGGCCAGCCGGTGACTCGTCCCTGGTCGTGACGCCGGCCCGCGTTGCCCGGCGCGGATCCGGGTGACGAACCCCGCCGTGCTTCGAAGCGTCCTCGACCGATACGCCGGCCGCATCTTCGCGCTGGTCGCGATCGGTGCCTGGGGGTTCCTCATCTGGATGGGACGCGGTCTCACCTTCTTCAGCGACGAATGGGCATTCATCGAAGGCCGCTCCCTGTTCGATCCCCCCACGTGGTTCGCGCCGCACAACGAGCACTGGTCCACGGTCCCGATCGTCGTCTACCGGCTGCTCATGGAGGTGTTCGGGCTGCGGACCTACGTTCCCTACCTCGCGGTTCTCATCGGGCTTCACGTGCTGGCCGCCGCCGCCGTGTTTCTGCTGCTCCGGCGGTGGACCGGATCGCCGGCGGCGTTGGCTGGCGGAATCCTCGTGCTGTTCTTCGGGAGCGGCTTCGAAAACCTGTTCTGGGCGTTCCAGATCGCCTCCGTTGCGGCGGTTGCGGCGGGGCTCTGGACGGTCTGGCTCCTCCAGGAGCCGCCCACCGCCGCACGCGCCGGCGCCGTCGTGCTGCTCCTCGTCCTCAGCCTGGCGACGTCCGGGCTGGCCCTCATCTTTCTCGTCATCGTCACCCTGACGATGCTGCAGCGTCCGGCCTGGCGTCCCTACGCGCCCGGCCTGGTCGTGCCGGTGCTTGTCTATCTGGTGTGGTATCTCTGGATCGGTGGCACCGGAATCTCGGTGGTGCGGAATCCGTTCTCCCTGGATCAGCTGCTCCAGGCTCCGTGGTTCGTCGCGGAGGGGGTCGAGAATTCGATCGGCGCGTTGACTGGCCTCAGGCCCGTGTTCTCGGGGATCGTGTTCGTGGGCCTGGTGCTCGGGCTGCTGGAAGCGGTGGTCCGCGGACACCGCGTGCCCGTTCCGACGATCGCGCTGACCTTCGGGCTCATCCTGCAGTACGCGCTGATCGCGGTGGTCCGGGCGGGCGTCACCGTCGGTCAGTCGGGCTACACCCGGTACACCTATCTCGGCGGGATCCTGGCCCTGCTCGCCATCGCGGCGATGGCGGGGTCGATTCCGCTGCCGGCCGCGCCTGTGCGCAGGAGGGCCCTGTTCGTGGGCGCGACGCTGGTCCTGGAGGTCGCTCTCGTCTTCAACCTGCAGTTGCTCGTCGCCGGTCGTGACTTCTTCCTGGTCCGGGCCCAGTTCACCCGGGCACTCATCAGCGCCAGCCTGGCCGAGACGCCACCCGACGGGGTGGATCCGTCCCGTTCGCTGGTGATCGTTCCGTCACCCGAGTCGCTCCGCCGGATCGAAGCCGCCTATGGCCTGCCACTCACCGACAGCCTGGCCCTGGACGCGGTGCAGCCGGCGCCGGCCTGGATCGTGCACCTCGCCGATCTCCGCCTCCGGGGATTCGGGGTGGGGCCGTGACCGGTCTGCGCGGTGATCGTCCCGGTACAGCGTCCGGTTCCCGCCCCTCAAGCCACCGGTGACCGGCGCCGGAAACGTTTACCCAGGCGTCGAAATCGGCCCCGGATCGCCACGGCGTACCAGCGCAGGTACTCCGGCAGCCACTTGCGAAGCCGGAAGTTGCTCTGCCCGGACGTCCGGTCGCGCCACGTCGTGGGGACCTCTGCCATCGGGCGGCCGGCGAGGGTCGCCTTGACCGTGAGCTCGAGGGCCAACTCGAATCCGGCCCGGCTCTCGATGGTCACGCTGTCCAGGAAGGCCCGGCGGTAGAGCCGGAAGTTGCTCGTCGCGTCGTGAACGGGCACGCCCGCGAACCAGTGCAGGCTGAGACCCGCCAGCCGGCTCATCAACGCCTTCAGGCGGGGTCCACCAACCTGCCGGCCGCCGCGCATATACCGGCTGCCTGCCACGACGTCCGCGCCGGCCCGGGCGAGGGCGACCATCCGCTCGACCACCTCGGGCTGGTCGGACCCGTCCGCCATCGTGACCAGCACATACTCGCCCCGCGCCGCCGCGAGCCCGGCGCGCAGCGCGTTCAGGACGCCCCGGCCGATATCGTTGCGCAGGCCGCGAACGGCGGGCAGCTCGACCGCGAGGCCGGCCAGGACGGGCACGGTCGTATCGCCCTCGAAGTCATACACGACGAGGGTCTCATGGGGGGTGGTGAGCGACGCCTCGAGCGCCCGAAGGACCGCGGCCACCGCCTCCCCCTCGTTATAGACCGGCACGACGATGGACAGCTCGGGCAGCTTGGGCGTCGCCGGCGTGTTCGCCCGGGGGGTCACGCCGGGCGCTCGCCCACGTACAGCGTCTGCTTGCCCATGAGCCACCAGGCCGGCGGAAAGGCGAGGTAGGCGCGGACGAGGGCGGGGTGCTGGGGGAGCCGGCTCTTGGTCGTGTACGGCAGGAACCGGGTCACGAGCGCGTGGGTCCGGAAGCCGGCGGTCAGGGCCGCCTCCTCGAGGCTGCGCTCCGTGAGCGGCACCTTGTGGTCGATGAAGTCCCAGTAACCGCCCCCGATCAGCCGGACATTGGGCTGGAGGACGATGACCCGGCCGCCCGGCCGGAGGACCCGATGGACCACCCGCAGTTGGTCCACGACCGCGTCTCGCGAGGGAAGGTGCTCCAGGTAGTTGCTCATGAACGCCGTTCCGAAGTAGTCGGCCGGAACGGCCTCGTCCAGGGCGAGACCGTCCGCTCGTATGAAGCGGATGTCCGGCGGCAGGGACTCGCCCGGGTCGCGCAGGTCGGTGGCCCATCGTTCGAACTGCGGGACCTGACGGATGAAGTAGCCAAGGTCGCAGCCGATGTCGATCACCGGTCCGTCGACCATGTAGCGCCGAAGGTATTCTGCGATCGGCGGCCAGATCCGTTCCTTCGACGCGCGGTGGCGTTCGGGGAACCGCCTGGCGTAGACGCTGTCGAGATCGTCCGTCACAAGCGACCGGCCTCGAGCTCGGCGCGGATCCAGGGGATGACCTCATCGAGCATCGATTCGAGCGTCGTCTCCGCCTCGAAGCCGAGCACCTCGCGGGCCTTGCGGACGTCCGGCACCCTGAGCTGGACGTCGTGCTCGAACGGGGGGTCCGAGATCGTCCGGAAGGGCCGGTCCGGGCCGTGCACCTTTCGCCAGATGACCTCCGCCAGCTGAAGGACCGTCGTCGACGTCGCCGTCGACAGGTTGAAGTCCTCGTTGACCGCGCGATCGGATTCCATCGCCAGTCGGATGCCCTGGGCAAGATCGCCGCCGTACGTGTAGTGGCGGACCTGGTCGCCCGCTCCCAGGATATGGAGCGGATCCTGGCCTTTGAGCACCTTCAGGACGAGGTCCGGCACGACGTGGGACAGGGCGAGCTTCACGTTGCCGCTCATGATGTCCGTGTCGCGAGCTGCCCGCCGTTCGCCGATTCCGACGCAGTTGAAGGGGCGGACGATCGTGTAGGGCAGCTGGTACTGCTCCCAGGCGCCCTTGGCAAAGAACTCAGAGGCGAGCTTCTGGAAGCCGTAGGTGGACACCGGCGGCGGGCTCGTGAGCTCGGCGCCCTCCGGCGTGGGGAAGACGGTCGCCGACTCGTACACCATCGAGCTGCTCATGACGACGATCCGCTCGAGGTGGCCATCCCGATGAGCGGCGATCGCCGCATCGAACGTGGCAGCCAGGATTCGCTCGTTCTCGGCCAGCAGGTCGTAGGCGAACTGATGGAAATAGCTGATCCCGCCGATCATCGCGGCGGCCGCGACGACCTGGTCGCAGTCGGCAGCAAGCTCGCGCAGGAGCGACACGTCCTTTGCGTCGCCCTGCACGAACCGATAGCGCGGATGGTCGTCGTAGCTCTTGGCCAGCGGGCCGTACTTGCTGAAGTCGTCGATCCCGACGACTTCGTAGCCGGCTTCCAGGAGCTCCGGCACGAGATAGCCGCAGATGAAGCCCGCCGCCCCTGTGACGAGGATCCGGCTCAAAGGCGGATCCCGTCCCCCATGACGTTCCAGACGTCGACCACATCGCGGCCGCCGAGCTGCAGGCCCCGATACGCGCGATGCGGCGCGCCGAGGACGAGGATCTCGCTCTCGGCGATCACCTGGTCGAGAGGCACCAGGCGGTCGTCGGGCACATATGGATCGGTGCACAGGACCTGCGCACCTGCCCAGGTCAGGAGCTTGCGCAGCTTGTAGCTGAGCGACGCCCGCATGTCGTCCGACTCCGCCTTGAAGGCCATACCCAGGATGCCGATGCATCTACCGCGCAGGCCGCCATACCGGCGGTCGAGGGCGGACACGATGTAGGCCGGCAAGCCCTCGTTGACCTGCATGGCGGCCTGGCCCATCGGGAAGTGGTCGGTCGTGAACGCAGCCAGCTGCATGGCGTCCTTGAACAGGCACGGGCCGGCCGCGAAGCCCGGTCCGGGCAGGTCCGTTGCGCGGGGGTAGTCCTGGCGGATCGCCCGCAGGACGTTGGTGTAGTCGATGCCCGCCTGGTGGGCAATCATGAAGAACTGGTTGGCGACGGCGAACTTCATGTAGCGCCACGTGTTCGTGAACAGCTTGGCCAGCTCCGCCTCGCGGCTGCTCACCCGGACGATCTTGGTCCCCAGCCGCGTGAACAGCTCGGACGCCCGGTCGCCCGACCGCTCGTCGTCCGCGCCGACGATCTGGGGCAGGCTGCCGAGCTCCTCGAGGGCGTGGCCTTCGGCGATGCGCTCCGGGCAGTAGGCGAGGTCGACCGCCAGGCCGCGGTCCGCGAGCGCCTGGGCGACGAAGGCCGTCGTGCCCGGATAGACCGTGCTCCGCAGCACGACGAGCATGCCGTCCCGGAGATAGGGGCCGACCTGGTCGACGGCCTGCTGGAAGACGGTCATCGATGGCGCCAGGAACTCATCGACCGGCGTGCCGATGACGATCACGATCGCGTCTGCCTGGCGGACGATCCCAGGCTCGGCCGAGGCAACGAGGCGTCCCGTGGGCAGCATCTCGCGCAGCAGCTCGTCGGCGCCGGATTCCATGAACGGCATCTCGCCGGCTGTGATCCGCTCGACGGTGGCCGCGTTCGTGTCGAAGATTCCGACTCGCAGCCCGGCCCGTGCGAGAACGAGGCTCAATGGCAGGCCGACGTGGCCGCCGCCGCCCAGGACCACGACGTCCAACGCGCCCCCGGCCGCCCCCGGATCCACGGTCATGCGGCGAGCAGTGCCGGCGGGATGCCGCCCGTCAGGATGCGGAGCGCGATCTTGGACATCGCCGGACATGCTACCAGCCGGCGGCGCAGCACCGGGCGGCTCCGGTCGGGCAAGATACAGCCTCATGGTCGAGCGGATGAAGGCTGGGCGGTCGCGTGCCGCCGCATTGGGCTCGGTGCTCCAACGCCGACCGTGGCCCGTCTACCTCGTCCTGGCCCTCCTGGCGTTCCCGATCCTGGAAATGCTCGTGGCCGGCGACCGCGCCGTCGAGTACGCCCATGACGTCTTCGACGACGACGTGCCGCGTCTGTTCTCCATTGCGTCGGATTGGAAGGCGTTCGGGCCACACTTGTGGGATCCGCACCTGACCGCCGGCAACGCCCTCCTCGCCCACTTCGCGTTGCCGCCGTCCACCCCGGATGTGCTCTTGAGCTTCATCGTTCCGCCGTTCGCCGCGTACGTCATCAACGCAACGCTCATGGCATTCGTGGCGGGCCTGGGCATGCACCTGTTCCTGCGCGACTCGCTGCGGCTGCCGGGGGTGGCCTGCTTCGCGGGCGGCGTCCTCGCCGCGCTTTCGTTCTGGCATTACATCTATGGCTACGGGGCGCTCGTCCTACCGCTCCTGCTGTGGAGCGCTGACCGCGCCCTGGCCGGCGGGACCGTGCCACGGCGGCGGGTCGTCTGGGCGATTGCTGTGGTCTGGTTCGCGCTGCTGTCGAGCCAGATCCAGCTTGTCGTGATCGGGGGCGCGGCGACCCTGGCCTACGTGCTGGCAACGGCCGAAGGAATCCGGGCATGGCCCGGGCGGATCGCGCGGCTGGCCACGATCTGGGGCGTGGCTGCTCTGCTCGCGGGACCCATCCTGATCACCCAACTCGCCGCCATCCCGGACTCCCATCGCGCCATCTGGGATCTCGCCTACCTCACCGGGCCCCTCGGACTCGCCGTCCGGAATGCCGGACTCCTGTACGGCTCGGTGGCAATCGGCCTGCCGGTTACCGCCGATGTCGGCGGGTCCGCCGCGGTCTACGGCAGCTTCTTCCCCGGCGCCATCGCGTTGCCCCTCCTGGCGTTCTCGCTCGTCGTGCCGCGGCGGTCCGCCCGGGAACGCGCCGTGCTTGCCATCCTCGTCGCGATCCCGGTCATCGACCTTTTGGCGATCCTGGGCATGCCCATCCAGGACCACCTCGGGGTCCTGCGGACCTTCCAGTTCGTCCGCATTCGTCACCTGCTCCCAGTCCTGGTCGCGATGAACGTCGCGGTCGCCGTGGCCTTCGTGGTCCGCTCGGACCCGAGCCATGCCCTCTCGCGAAGGCGGTGGTTGGCGGCCAGCGTGCTCGTCGCCCTGGCCGCAGCAGCGCTGGCGTGGCAGGGCGTCGTTGCGTTCCGGCATGTGCTACGACCGACGTCCCGCGCACTCGTCCAGATCGGCTGGGACCTTTCCTTCCTGGCCCTGGCCGGCGGCTTCGCGATCCTGTGCTTCGGGGCGTTGCTGGCGTTGCGGCGGCGGGGCGAGTGGCGCACCACCGGCCTCCTGTCAGTGGGGCTGGCGGCCATGCTCGTCGTCGGCCTCGCGACCGAGCGCCTCGCGTACGCTCGGGCGGAAAGAGATCTGGACGGGAACCTGGGCAGCTGGGCGGCAAACCTCGCGCCGACGAGTGGCCACGAGTACATCGCCGCACGAGTGGCCGAGGGACGTGACGGCCGGGTCCTGTCGGTAGGCGAGCATGCGAACCGGGCCCTGGCGGCCGGGCTGGACACGGTCGACGGCTACGTGATGATCTACCCGCTTCGCTACCACGAGCTGTTCGGGGTGCTGATCGGGCCGCACCTGGCGATCGATGCCGCCCGCGCGGCGTACTACAACGGCTGGGGCAACCGGGCGTATGCCTTCGGACCCGAGCTCAACTGGCCGGTTGCCGACCTCCTGGGGACTCGCTGGCTGTACGTCCGCGGCCAGACACTGTCCGGGCCAGGGCTCGTCGCGCGCCATCGCGACGGTGACATCACGGCGTACGAGAACACCGATGCGTTCCCGCGCGCGTTCGTCGTGCACGAGGTGCGTCTGCTCGAATCGCGGCCGGCGCTGGTTGCTGCGCTGGGTGCGGCGACCGCCGATGACCTTCGCGCGACGATGTACCTTGCGGCCGCCGACGCCGGCGGCCTGAGCCTGCCGGGAGGCCCACCGGACGCCGCCGACCGAGCCACGATCGTGACCGATACGCCGGACCGGGTGGTAGTCGCGTCGCGAGCGCAGCGGCCCGGGGCGCTCGTCCTGGCGGATACGTTCGAGGCGGGCTGGGTGGCCGACGTGGACGGCACGGCCGCGACGATCGTGCCGGCCTACGATGCCCTGCGCGGCGTTGCGATCCCCGCCGGCGAGCACACGGTCACATTCACGTATCGGCCGGCAGCCACGCTGGCTGGCGTCGCCCTTGCCCTTTTGACCGCGGTCACCCTTTCGGCGTGGGCCGTTGGGTGGTCGCGATTGTCCCTGGCAGCGACGCGGACCCGGCGACGGTGACCGCCGGTCGGATATTCGCTGTGATCGCGGTGGCCGCCTGGGCGGTCCTCGTCTGGATGGGCCGAGGCCTCTCGTTCTACAGCGACGAGTGGTACTACATCGAGGGCCGCTCGCTGTTCGATCCGGCAACCTGGTTCCCGCCCCACGGCGAACACTGGGCAACGGTTCACGTCGTCCTCTTCCGATCGATCATGGAGCTGGTCGGGCTGCGAACGTATGTCCCATACCACGCGGTCCTCATCGGGCTGCACGTTCTCGTTGCGGCAGGTGTCTTCGCGCTCCTGAGACGGTGGGCCGGACCACTCTTTGCGCTCGCCGGCGGAACCCTGGTCCTCTTCTTCGGCAGCGGCTTCGAGAACCTGTTCTGGGCGTTCCAGATCATGTTCGTGGGCACGATCGCTCTCGGGATCTGGACGATCTGGTTGCTGGAAGGACCGCCGTCGATGCGGCGAACCGCGGCCGTCGTGACACTCCTGACGATCTCGCTCGCAACGTCGGGGCTGGGCCTGATCTTCTGGGCCATCACCGGGCTCACGATGTTGCTCCGGCCCGGATGGCGTCGGTGGCTGCCTGCCCTGGCGCTGCCGGCATTCGTCTACCTCGTCTGGTACGTCGCCGTCGGGCACGCCGGGACCGGCTCCCAGCGAAACCCATTTACCGTCGACCAGCTCCTGCTCACGCCAGGGTTCGTGGCCGAGGGCGTCGGACACTCGATCGGGTCGATCACCGGGTTGCCACCGATCCTGGCCGGACTGCTGGGGGGCGCGCTCCTGATTGGCCTCGTGGTCGGCGCGATCCGCCGCTGCCCCATCCCGGTACCGACGATCGCCCTGACCTTCGGTGTCATCCTCCAATACACGCTGATCGGCCTCAGCCGGGCGGGGATCTTTGCGGGCCAGTCCGACTACACCCGATACACCTATCTGGGGGGCATCCTCACGCTCCTGGCGATCGGCGCGATGGCCGGGACGCTGCGGATGCCCACGGGATTGGCGGCGCGGCGCGCCGTCCTCCTGGCGGCGGTCGTCATCCTCGTCCCGGCCGCGATCCTCAACGTGCAGCTGCTCGTCGCCGGGCGGGATCTGTTTGCGGTTCGGGCGGAGTTCACCCGGGCCCTCATCGCCGACGCGCTGGCCCCACAGCTTCCCCCCGACGTGGACCCCGACAAGTCCCTCTTCTTCGTGCCCTCGCCCAACGCGCTCAAGCGGATCGAGGCGCGCTACGGCATGCCGCTGACCGACATTCTGGTCCCGGACGCCGTCCCGCCGACGTCGCCTCGCATCAAACGGCTCGCCGACGAGCGATTCCACGGCGCCGAGGTGGGGCCGTGACGGGTTGGGACGTGCTGGCGGCTACGCCCGGGCCATCGCTCCCGCCTGCTCGCGGCCCGCCAGGATCGACGCGATCGTGGCCGTACCGGCGAGGACGATCGCGGCGAGGACGGGGCTGACGATCACGACGATCGGCAGGCCGATCGCCATGGCGACCGCCGCCCGGCGGTCCACCGTCCACAGGAAGATGACTCCGGGAATGAGCAGGGCCGCGTAGTTGAGGCCGATCGTCGGCTGGGCGAGCTGCGTCATCGCCAGGGCGACCACGGCGGCCGCTCGCTCATCCAGGCGGACCGCGGCCGCCGCGGTCCAGGCGTAGGCGATGGCGATGCCGACCACCCCGGCCAGCGGCGAGATCGCCGACAGCCCAAGGTTGCCGGTGAACGGAGCCGCGAGGACGGCGCTCTTTGGCAGTGCCTCGAGGTATTCGAAATACCGGCCCGGACCCAGCAGCACGGCGAAGACGACCGTCGTCGCGAGACCGGCCAGGAACGTCCGTCCGAACGACGTGCGGCGGCGGAGAAGCAGCCAGGCGAGGTACGGTCCGATCGCCGGCTTGAAGGCGATGGCGCACGTCACGCCCAGCGCGCCGCTTCCCGCCCAGCCGGGCTCTGCCAGTGACAGGGCCGCCGCCGCCGCGAAGAACAGCATGACGTTTCCGAGCGCCACATCATGGACGGCCGGTGAGGACGTCACCGCTGCGACGGCCACCGCGGCGGCGACCGGCCACCCGGCCCCACAGCGGCGGGCGAGGAGGGCAACCGCGCCGGCGAGGGCCACGAGCTTGACGATCGCGAACGACTCGGCCGTGAGCCCGGTCGACCAGACGGCCGCCAGGGGCGGGGGATAGAAGTAGGAGAAGTGCCCCTGCGAGTGAATGTCCTGGAGGTCCGGGTGAGCCGACCATGGGTAGAGAGGCGCTCCGGTGCGAAGCGCGTCGGCTGCCACCGCATACGCACGCCAGTCGTCCGCGCGCTCGAGCAAGAGGACCGGCACGACCGCGACGGCCACGATCGCCAGGGCGATGCCGATCGCGAGCGCAAGCAGGAGCTGGAGTGGGCGCGGCCAGGAATCGGAAGCGAGCGCCCTGATCATGCTCGCCCAGTCAGGGTCGCGGGTTCAGGGTGTCGCCGGCTCCGGTCGGCCTCCGGTCAGTGCCGTTGCCGGCCGCCGGAGAAGGAGCGCGTACGAGAGGCCGAACGGCACCCGCGCCCGTTTCACGACGTGTCGCTCGAGCTTGAAGAAGGCGGCCAGGATGTCGTTCATGAGCGCGGGCGGCATCCGCTCCTGGTTGCCGAAGTCACGGCCCACGATCCGTTCGATGACCCGGTAGACCACCGCGATCGGGGCCAGGACCGTGTTGAACGCGGTCTCGAACGCGACCTCCGCGCCCGCTCCCTCGGCGAGCTCGCGGATCTGTCGCCGCCCGTAGCGTCGAAGGTGGTGAAGTCGCCGATCGTGCGAGCCCCACAGGATCTGGTGGGCCGGGACGGTGACGATGATCCAGCCGCCCGGCCGGGTGAGCTGGACGAGCGACGCCATCGCGCCGACGTCGTCGTCCACGTGCTCGAGAACGTCGAGGGCAGCGACGAGATCGAACGACGCATCGGGATAGGGCAGCCGCCTGGGCAGTTCCCCGGCCCGCACCTCGATCGTGGGGTGCCGGTCCCGGGCGATGTCCACGGCCTCGCCGAACGGTTCGAACGCCTGGACGACGCCGCGCTCGCGAAGCATGTCCAGGTTGCCGCCGGTCCCGCAGCCGGCCTCGACGATGGACGGCTCGGGCGGGAGGTCCATCCGATCGAGGAGAGCGGCGATCACGGAGCGGCGGCCCGCGAACCACCAGTGGCGGTCCTCATGCGCGGCCATGAGCCGATACGCAGCTCGCTCCAACGTCTCCCTCTCGCAACTCCGACCTGGGCGCGACTAGCCTACCCGCTTTGGCTCCCGATGCGCCAGCCCGATCGGATGGGTTCCGTGTCCGCGGGCGAGCGCCGGGGGCGGATGAGCAGGGCGACGGCGAGCACGACCGCCCCGGAGACGGGGTAGAGCTGGCCGCCGATGATCATCGTTACGGCCGCGAAGATCGCCAGCACCGGCGCCGCGGCCCAGAAGGACGGCAGGCCCGCCAGAAACGGCAACCCCGCGTAGCCGCCGGCATACGGTGCGAGGAAGATGCCGGCGATCGTCGCCCAGACGAGGCTGGTGAGCTGGTCCCTGCGGAGGAGCACGACCAGGAAGCCCATCCCGACGAGAATGCCGACGGCGATCGCGAGCGGGACGGACACGAGGGTCAGGCTCGTGTTGCCCACGAAGGCCGGGCCGACACCGCCGCCGGACGCCAGCAGCGAGGCAAATGCCGCGTACGCTCCCGGCCCAGCGATCAGCAACGCGGTGAGCGTCGTTCCCGCCGCCCCAGCCACGATGCCCACGAATGCCTGCCGGCGCCAGACCAGCGCCCAGAGGACGAACGGCGCGAGGAGCGGCTTGGGAAAGGCCGCTCCCAGGACCCCGAGCAGGAGGCCGTTGATCGGGCGATCGCCGCGGACGACCAGGAGCATCCCGAAGGTGAGCGCCACCGTGACGTTGGCCAGCAGGAGATCGGCGATGACAGGCTGGAACAGCAGGACGCAGGGAAGGGCAGCGGCCGCGGCCCACCACGGGGCGGGCGAGGTCGACCAGCGGGTCGCGATCGCGACGAGACCGACCTCCAGGGCCAACCAGGCGACGATGGCCGCCGGGCCGCCTAGCGCCGCAAACGGCACGGCCATGATGGTCGCCGCCGGTGCGTAGAGGTAACCGGGAATGGTGTAGGGGTCGCCGCCGCGCTGCCAGGTGGCGGCGGCGTCGAGCAATCGCAGGCCGTCGAGGCCGAACCAGCCACCGGGCGTGAACAGGGTCTGCTGAGCGAGCAGGAATGCGATCCCCCCGGCCGCCGCGAGGATCCCGACGATCGCCCATGCAACGACCGCCCAGCGGTCCCTCAGCCAGTCGCCCGCAGCCATGCGCGGGCAATGGTAGCCGGTACGGATCAGCTCGCGGCGAGAGCCGGCAACCCGGCGACGACTCCCGCGGGGTCACCGCGCCGCACCTCCCTGGCGCCGTCGTCGTAGATCGCCTCGATCGCCCGGACCATGAGCTGGATGCAGAATCGATCGTGGACCAGGTCATGGCCGGCCCGCGCCAGCATGTCGGCCAGCGGATGATCGCGGAGGAGCCGGACGATCGCGACCGCCAGCGCGTCGGGATCGCGAGGCGGCACGAGCAAGCCGGTCACGCCGTCCTGGATCATCTCCGGGATCCCTCCGACGTTCGACGCCACGACCGGGCGGGTAAGTGCCATCGCCTCGAGAATCGTCAGGCCCTGGGCCTCGCGATAGGACGGCAGAACCGCCACGTCCAGGGCCGCGGTCACGGCCGGGATGTCGTCGCGGCGCCCGGTGAAGACGACTCGATGGCCGATCCGCAGGTCGTTCGCCTGCCGCTCGAGGGCCTCGCGCTGGCTGCCTTCACCCACGATCAGCAGGTACGCCTCCGGGCAGGACCGCAGCACGGCCGGCCAGGCCTCGAGCAGCGTGGGATGGCCCTTCTCGGGCTCGAGCCGGGCGACGACGCCGACGATCTGCGCGTTCGGCAGCATGCCGTATTCCTCGCGCAGCGTGCAGCACGGCTCCTGGTGCTCGTAGCGGTCCAGGTCGACGCCGTTGTGGATGAGGCTGACCGGCGCGAGGCCGGCACGCTCGTCGGCGATCTTGCGAACCATCGACTCCGAGACGGCGATGAGCCGATCCATGGCCGGGGTGAGAGCCCTGACGTTCGCGCGGTCCTCCGGGGACCGGACCCGAGACGAGTGGACCGTGGACACGATGTACGGGCGACGACCAATCCGCTCGCCGGCGAGGAGCGCCGCGCGGGTCCCCACGATCTCGGCCCGGTACATGTGGTTGTGGACGATGTCGGCGCACGTCGCCGCGATGTACTCGGCGACGAGCTCGACGACGCGATCGTCATCCCTGTTCTCGATGACGAGGACGGGGACCCCGAGTCGAGCGATCTTGCGAGCGCCGCTGCCCGCCGAGAGCGCGATGACGCTGACGTCGTATCGCCCGCGATCGATCCGCGACACGAGGCCATAGACGTGCTCCTGGGCACCCCCGCTGGTGCCGGTCGCCAGGACCTCCACGACCCGAATGCGCGACGAGCCGGGCATGGTCGTCCGGTCGACCGGATTGGAGCACGGATCGAAGCTTTGATCGAGGCTGGGTCGAAGGCTCATCTCACTGGCCGGTACGACGGACGAGGATGCGCTGGATCGGCTCGTCCACGGCTCCCCAATCGTACTTGTATGGTTCGTCGCCGCGCAGGAAATCGAACCGCCGGCGGCCCAGTGCGATGGCCGCCTCCATGACGTGCGCGATCAGGACCACGCCGGGCGACAGGTCCCGGGCGTCCGGGTCCACGCCGGCGTTGTAGTAGTAGATCGTCTGACCGTCGTCGAGGTGGATGCCCGCGGCGATTCGCCGGCCGTCGACGGTGAGGAATCTGAGCCGCACCGTGCCGTGCGGTCCGAAGGACTCGAACAGGCGGCGGATGAACGTGCGGCTCGCGTCGCCGCCCGGATTGGCCGGGAACAGGCCGGCCTCGCCCCATTTTCGCTGGTGGAGCTGGATGAACCAGTCCAGGTCGCGCAGCGGATCGGGTGATTCGTCCAGCCTGACTTCACCCCGCGACAGCGCCCGGCGGAGCTTGCGCCGGATCTCGTGGCGGGTCTTCTTGCCCAGCGTGTCGAGATACCCGTCGACGTCCACGCCCTCGGGCAGGGTCACGATCGGACAGACGTCCTCGCGCTCCCGGATCACATCCCAGCGGTTGGCCCGGGCAGCGGCCCCGAAGGCTTCGGCCAGTGCGTCCACGGCCGGGTCGGCGCACCGCAGCCGGCGGAGGTCGACGACGTCCCACGGCGCCGGATGGGGATGGCCGGGCGCAGGGGTCCTGGCCAGATGGCCGACCATGGCTCGGGCCACCTCTGGCAGATCCGCCGGCGCGGCGAGAATCGTCGCGTAATCGGCGTGATACGAGGCGCCGAAAAAGATGGCCTTGGCGGTCGGCTCAACGGGCGTCAGGCCCCGGTCGTTGCCGTGCCGGAGGGTGGACCGGGTCTCCGCGTCGGATGGCTCCACCTCGTGACGATGCATCAGCGGCACGATCGCGATCGGCAGGGCGTCCGGCGCGGTCGAGCCCGCGTCGCTGACCACCAGTGTCTGGTCGTGGGCCGTCGCGCCGTAGCCGTCCCACCACGCCCGGTGGAATGCCCAGCGGCTGAACGGGGTGGCCGCCGGCGCTCGATCCACGAGGGCGTCCCAAGTCTCGCGCGGCACGTCGTCGAAGCGGCACTCCTGGACGACCAGCCGCCGGTCCGGCGCCCGGCGGGCTCGCGACGCGTCGCCGCGGCCAGAGGTGGCCTGTCCCCATCGGATCGCGGCCTCGGCCGCCGGGGGACAGGCGGGATCCGCCTCGATCACCTGGAACGTCACGCCCGCGAGGATAGCACCGGCTCCCCGAGACAGTTGCTGACGCAACGGATGATGAGCGACCCGCGGCCTGGCGCACGGTACCGCGACACATGGGACCTCCGGGCCCCTCCCTCGTGCCGGAGCGGGCCTGTACCATCGTCGGGCAGTCTCAGGAGGGTCTCGGTACATCGTGGGCGTGGTCAGGCGGCGAATCCTGGAGAACCTTCAGGCGGCACGCGTCATGGCGAGGCTGCGACGACTGCCGTCCGGCTATTACGCGTGCGCAGCGATCGCCATCCTGCTCGCCATCGTGGTCGTCAACGCGATGGACCTCGCGACGGTGCGTCAGCAATGGGGCGAGGACTACCGGTTCTTCATGGCCATCGCCGAACGGTGGCGGACCGGTGCGAGCGTGTACCTGCCTCACCAGCTCGCGGGGCCGTATACCGAGCTGTCGGGACGGGACATGATCTATCCGCCAATCGCCCTGCTGCTGTTCGTGCCGCTCTCGTTCCTTCCCGCGCCCCTGTGGTGGATCATTCCGTTGGCAACGATTGCCGCGGTGATCATCTGGTTCCGCCCCGAAGCCTGGACCTGGCCGGTCTTCGCTCTCGCGCTCTGGTACCCACGCGACGAGTCGATGATCATCTGGGGCAACACGGGCATGTGGATGGCCGCGCTGGTCGGCTTGGGCCTCGTTTGGGGCTGGCCAGCAGCCTTCGTGCTCCTCAAACCCAGCCTTGCGCCATTCCTCCTGGCCGGCATACGCAAGCCCCGCGCCCTGGTCGTCGGGCTCGTGCTGCTGGCTGCACTCAGCCTGACGATGGTGCCGCTGTGGGCGGACTTCATCACCGCGGTCAGGAACGCAGGCTCCAGCTGGCCGTCCGTCCTGTACTCGCTGCCGGACATTCCCCTCTTGCTCATACCCGCGCTCGCATGGATGGCGCGGACGCGTGGCAGGCGCCAGGTTTCGGTGACCAACCCGGACGCAATCGAGCGCGCCCAGGCGAGCCTGACGATGGCCTAGGGCGCCGTGACCTGGCTCGGGTTGAGCCGCGGCGACTCGGGGCCGAGCGTGTGGCGGAGGAGGAAGTACTCCGGCAGCGGATGATCATCGGTGATGAGCGGGCCCTGGCCCGCAAACCGCGCAACCTGGTCGCCGCTCAGCCTGACGAGTCGGGGGATGCGGGCGGCCCACTCGTCCGCCGTGTCGTGGGGCGAGTCGTAGGCCGACGAGATGTCCTCCAGGACACCGGGTCGGGCCAGGATGCTCCGCACAGCCGCCTCGTCGAATGTCATGGGTCCGTCCGAGCCGAGCATGTAGAACCCGTAGCCGCCTGGCCCCTGCGCGACGATGACGTTGGCGAAGACGTCGCGGAAGGTTCGGACGTGGGCCTTGAACTCGTCGAGGGTCTGGCCGTACGGCACCCACTGCATCATGACCCCGTCCGGATTGAGCCGGCCCCTGGCGGCCTGGTAGAACTCCAGGCTCGAGATCACCGAGACGCCCGAGCTCTCGTTGGGGGGCGGTGGGTCAACGACGACGATGTCGTAGAAGCGGTCGGTGAGCTCCACATGATTCCGGCCGTCGGCGATGATGACCCGCCCGTGCGGGTCGGACAGCACCTCTGCGGCATCGTCATAAAACGTCGAGAACATGCCCGGGACCGAAGGTACGAGCTCCACCGCGTCGGTATACAGCCCGGCACGCAATGATGCCCGATACGCCGAACCCATCCCGAAGGCGATCGTCAGCGCGGTGGTCGAGGCCGGCCGGAGCATGAGCGGCAGGATGGGCATGAGCTTGGCGTCGACGGTCAGCAGGGTCATGGCCGTTCCGGTCACCCACAGCTGCTTGTAGCCACCGACCTGGCCGGCCTGGACAGACGCGATCTCATCCTCCCGGCTCGCCACGATCAGGCCTCCGGCCGCAGCGATGTTGCTGAAGATCGGATCCCGGAAGACCCTCCCACCGAGGACCGCCGTGCCGATGAGGCTGGCGGTCACGAGACCCGTCGTTGCCGCGGCCATGCGCCGGATCCAGCTCGCGCCCGGGCCGAACAGGCCCAGCGCGATACCCACCGAGAGATTGACCACGATCAGCAGACCGATGGCCGCCGGAGATCCGATCGCGGGGATGACGACGAACGGAATGAGGAATGTTGCGACGATGGCCCCGAAGGTGTTCGCCGCCAGGAGCAGGCCCGCGTTCGTCGCGATCCTCCCCGTGGGATCGGCGACGAGCGAAGACGCCGCCGGGAACGTCAGGCCCATGACGAATGTGGCCGGCAGGACCACCAGCGCCACGGGTCCCAGGTAGCCGCTGAGCAGCTTGTCGAAGTGCGTCGTGAGCGGGAGGAGCTCGGTCACCCGCGCGCCGATGACGTTCGCCATCCCGTCGAGGACGAGCAGGGCAATCGCGATCTGGCCGAATGCCAGGAAACCCACGACGTTGCCGATCCGCCTGCGCAGCCAGGCATAGGTGAGCGCACCGGCGGCAAGCCCGATCAGGAACACGGCCAGGATCGTCGTGAACACGTAGGTCGAGTTGCCCGTCCCGCTGGCGAGCAGCCTGATCCACAGGACCTGGTAGCCGAGCGATGTGAGGCCGGAAAGGAAGGCCAGTCCGACGGCCAGACGAATCCTCGGCGGAGGCGGGAGCTCGTCGAGGCTCGTTGGCGAGCGCGCCGACGCGGACGGGAGCGGCACACGGCCGCGATCGAGTGCCAGTGCAACCAGGCCCGCCACGGCAGAGCACACCGCGCCGACGATGAGCGTGCCGGTCAGGCCGAGCAGCTCGATGAGGACGAACCCTGCCGCGATCGTCCCGACGATCGCCCCGATCGTGTTGGCGGCGTACAGCTTGCTGAACGACCCGCTCAACTCGGAGGAGTCGCGGCTCAGGTAGCGAGTGAGCGTCGGCAGCGTCGCACCCATGAGGACGGTCGCCGGACCCAGGGCCAGCAGGGACAGGCCGAAGCGGACGAGCGCCAGCAGGCCGGGAGAGCCTTCCAGGGTCCCGAACGCGCCGCGGTACACCTCGTGGAGCAGCCGGAATGTCACCGGCGTGGCGAGGACGACGACGACGAGCACCAGCTCGAGGAGTCCGTACATCCGCAGCGGGCGGCGCACCCGGTCGCCAACGCGCCCGCCGATCGCGCTGCCGATCGCCATTCCGCCGAAGAAGCCGGTCAGGATGGCCGACACCGCCTGGGTCGTGTTGCCGAAGACGAGGACGAGCTGGCGTGCCCAGACGACCTCGTACACGAGGCCCGCGGCGCCGGACAGGATGAAGATGCCGAGGATCGGCCAGCGTCGGGTCACAAGGAAGACTCCGGGGGAGCGAGTGCTGGAGCGGCAGAGCCTGCCCGAGCGGCTGCCGGAACGGCAGCCGGAGCGGCGCCGGAGCCATGATCTCACAGACCGTTACGGGCAGGACCACGGCAGCGAGGCCCGATGATGGGCGACGGGTGCTGTCTGGGGCGACGTGACTCTCAGCTCGCCCGGGATTGCTCTGGGTGTCGTCGACCGGCCCATGCCACGACGGGCAGGAAGATGAGCGGGAGGTCCGGCAACGTGTACGGGATCGGTGACAGCCCCGACCCGTTCATCATGGCCGTCACGTAGTCGGGCCACAGCGGCAGGGTGACGGCTGACGCGACAACCACCAGGCCGACTCCTGCCCACCAGGCTCGCCGCGGGAAGCCGGCCAGGGCGAACGGCGCCAAGGTCGGTTTCATGAGGATCAGCGGCCCACCCCAGCCCCACAGGAGGCCAGCGGCAACGAAGGCCGAAATCCACATCCCGGTGCTCCCGAGGATGACCATCGACATGTCGCGTGGCCACCACAGCGCGAAGGCGAGAAGCGGCCAGGCCCACATCGCCGGCCGCCAGCGCCAGATCGCGTACCCGATGATCCCGAGCGGGATCGCCCACCACAAGACCGCTGGCAGAACCAGGAAGGGCACGAAGAGGAAGAGCGCGGTCGGCGGGTAGAGCGTATCCACACCGATTGACATCACATAGGGCCCCGTGAGCTGGTGCTCGAGGTAGAACCCCTGGCCATCGACGAACCGATGGCCTGCCCGCATGAAGAAGTCGTAATCGACGGCGAGGGTGGCGTTCAAGTTCGCCGGCAGGCTCACCAAGATCCCAACCGAGGCGACCGACAGCACGAGGAATACGCCCGTGGAGGCGAGCAGGAGCACGCGAACAGGCGCCGCCGGCACTCGGTCACCCGTGAATCGGCCCCACCGCTGCCATCGCGGAGCGTCCAATGCTCTCGCCCAGGCGAGGATCGACCGAACGTATGTCGTCACGTGATCACGTTTCCGTAAGCCTGCGATTGAAGCCGCTCATGCGGCGGGCTCGCTCACGGCGCCAGGGACGGCCGCACGATCGGCGACGCCCTCGATCACCAGGTCCCGGTCGGCAAGCACCCGCCAGCGCCTGGCGAAGAGGAACGCCAGGCCGTATAGCCCGGCCACGACGAGCAGCAGCGCCTGGTAGCCGGTGATGAGGGCCAGGTACTCGACGGCGCCGCCCAGCATTGCCCCCAGCAGGTTGCTCGCAAAGGCCATGTCCGCCGTGCGGGTGTCGCGGAAGCTGTGGCTGAACACGAGATTGGCGAAGAAAACCGGGGCGAACGTCAGGCCCGCGGCCAGGACATAGCGCAGCCAGGCAGGCTCGATGAGGAGCGACGTCGGCGGCAGGAGGTAGCTCAGCGCGATCGCCCCGAACAGCGCGAGGTAGAGCGGCCGCGCGTCGCGGAACCGGAACCGGGCATTGATGCCGATGGCCAGGAGGACGCTGGCCAGGATCGCGAAGAACACGAGCGAGTTGACGATCCAGGTGCTGCCGAACAGCAGGCTGAAGGTCACGAGGCTGCGGGTCTCGAGCAGGAGGAACGCGACGCCGAGCACGAAGAAATGGGGGCTGAACCGGCGGAACGAGGTGCCGCCGCGGCGTGCGCCCCGTGCGACGAGCAAACCGGCCCACAGGAGCACCAGACCGAGCGCGATGATGTAGTGCGGCGCGATGATCGGCTCCCGCAGGTACAGGAACGGCCAGTCGTCCGTCGCCGGGCGCGGCGCGGTCGCCGTGTCGATGGCGTCGATCCGGTCGCCCGGGGGCGCGGCGCCGGCCAGGGACGCCACGAGGGGACCGTCGGCCAGGGTCGCCGCCGACATGCCGAATTCCGGGTACAGGCGCACGATCGGGCTCGTGCCGAAGCTCTGCTCCAGCATGCCGGCCATCTTCTGGACGAGCCAGGGCTCGCGGTAGAAGTTGTAGAGGACGAAGATGCCGTTCGGGGCGAGGTGCTCGCGGACCCCGTCGAAGGCCTGCTTCGTGAACAGGAATGATTCGAGCCGGATGTTGGCCGAGGTGCTGACGAGGGTGAGCGAGTCGGGCAGCGCGAAGACGACCAGGTCGTAGCTGCCCGTGGCGTTGCGCAGGAAAGCACGGCCGTCGTCCACATAGCGATGGACGCGCGGGTCGTCGTACGGTCGATCGGGGTGGTCGCGGACCCCGATCGCCTGGATCTGCGGGTCGATTTCGACGGCGTCGATCGAGCCCGCCCCGTTGGCCAGGTTGAGCGCCGTATCCGTGCCGCTTCCGGCGCCGATGATCAGCACCCGGTCGTAGGTCCGCTCCGGGAACCAGCGGTAGACCTGCTGGTAGAACGACCGGCGGGCCGTCTCCGCCGGGATCATCCCCTGGTGGGGAATGCCGTTGACGTCGAGAGCCTGCACGCCACCGCTGCTGTACTCGGAGATTCGATAGTAGGGCGACCACACGTCGCCTCGCTGGGCGGCCACGATGGAGAGCCCGATCACCCCGGCCATCGCCAGCGCCGAGACAGCGGACCAGCGGGTCAGGCCGACGCCCAGGCCGCCGAGCGACAGGAGCAAGGCGACGATCGCGAACCAGACGACGGGCCCGGAGCCGGCCGCGGACAGCACGGTGAACGCAGCGATCCCGACCATGGACCCCGCGATGTCGATGGCGTAGGCGCGCAAGGGCGGCATCGCCGTGAGCAGGCCGCCGAGGGGCACGGCCAGGCCGGCCATGACCACCGTGACGAGGACCACGATGAACGGCAGGAGCAGGTAGTTGGCGTTGGCTGACTGGCTGTTCTGGGGCCCGAAGAAGATCTCGTCCGGCGAGCCGACCTGGACGTTGAGCTGCGCCCGGGTGACGAGCAGGACGACCGCGAAGAGGAGCGGCGCGAAGGGCGAGACCGGGATTCGGCGCGCGTCACGACCGAACAGGATCCCGGCACCAATCCCGAGGAAGCTCGCCATCAGCAGGAAGTTGCTGAAGTAGCCGACATACACGACGTTCGCCGGGATCCAGCGGATGAGCAGCAGCTCGACGAAGAGGATCGTCGCGCTGGTGAGGAAGAGGCGCATGGCAGGGCCGGCCAGGACGGCTACGGGTGGGACGAGGTGGGGGGCAGAGGCGGCGCCGGTTGCGGGCTGAACGCGGGTCACGGGACGTAATACCCCCCAAACATGAGGATGGCGAAGGTGGTCATGAGGCCGACCGAGGCAATCGGCCAGACTCGCCGGAACCAGCCAGTTCGGCGGCCGGCCAGGATCCAGGCGTACGGAAACGCGAGCATGGCGATCCGCCCGATCGCCTCCAGGAGGCCGGACGAGAGCGCCAGGCCCACCGTCAGCACCGGCAGCAGCGCGTACGCCACCGGGATGCGGTCGCTCCGCAGGTAGACGAGCAGGAAGATGGCGACGGCCAGGACCGCGAGCAGCGCCGCCTGGTACGGCGTGAACAGCTGACCGAGGCTCTCGCCGTTCGCGGCGGCGGTCACGGCGCCCGTGCGGCCCCAGCCGACCTGGGCGTCGAGATACCCGCTGGAGCGGCCGGTGAGCGACGCCACGAACAGCAGGAAGGCGCCGGAGGCCGCCGGGCCCAGCGCCAGCCAGGCCTGGGAGGGCCGCGGCCGCCAGCCATCCCGAAGGAGCAGGATGATGGCGAGCGGCACGATCATCAGGACGCCCTGGAGCCGGCACAGGCAGGCGAGGGCGAACAGGACGCCGGCCAGCGGCCGGCGGTCGCGCTCCGCAGCGAGGAACGCGCCGAGAGCCAGGGCCAGGAAGAGGCTCTCCGTGTAGGCCATCGAGAACACCGCGGCGAACGGGAAGATCGCCAGGTAGATCGCGCCGAGGCGAGCCCGCCGGCGGCCGACGACCTGGTCGCCGAGCCGGACGAAGAGCCCGAGGGCAACGAGGAACGCCGCGTTGCTGACGACGACCGCGGTCAGGCCGGCGAATGCGGGCCACGGCGCCGACAGGATGCGGACGAGCAGCGGGTAGAGCGGCAGGAACGCGTAGTCGTGGTAGCTGCCGGTGACCGCGGCCGCGTGATAGCCGTCGCGGACGATGCCCAGGTAGAACCAGCCGTCCCAGCTCGTCAGGCTGCGCAGGACCGGCGCGCCGTCGCCGCTGGTCAGGCTCGGGTTCCGAATGATGAGCGTCTCGGCGACGAGCGCGGCGAGGACGACGAGGAGGCGCGACGCGACGAAGACGGCTACCAGCGAGCGGTCGAGGGCGACCGCCTCGCGGAGGCCGTCGGCCAGGCGACGCAGGCTCGGCCCGAGGGCCGCGAGTCGCGGTTGGACGGTCGTTCTGGCCCGAAGATTCGCGCTCACCGGGCGATCACCGGTCGGCCGGCGCGGGGTGGTTTTCGGCCGGCGCCCCGGCTGCCGCGCGTCGCCAGGTCCGGATGTCGGGGTGGGCGATCGCCATCACCAGGCGGCGGACCGACCAGCCGGGCGTCCGCACCAGCAGGCCGGCAATCGCGACGACGATGATCGCCGTGAACGTGTACCAGCCCACCGGGACGGCGATGGCCGAGCCGACAGGCACCGTCCAGCGCCGGTCCGTGCGTGCTCCCCATGCCACGATGGCGCCACCGGCCAGCACCCGCAGCCACAGCGGACCGGGCAATGTGGGAAGCGAGACGGTCGTCGCGCCGTTCTTCGACAGGACCTCGGCCCAGTCGAACCATAGGCGCGGCGCGATCGCGAACGACACGACGGCGATGGCCGCGGTCGCCCCGAGCGCGATCGCGAGCGCTCGCCACTCGCGCCGGACCGCGAACCAGACGAGGCCGATCCCCGGTGTCACCTTGGAGAGCAGGACGAAGGCCCAGGCGGCCGGCCAGCGGAAGCCGGCGACGATCGCGGCCGCGATGAGGAGCTCGACGTTGCCCAGGGCGATCGAGGCGATCACCGGCTGGAACAGCAGCAGGGGCAGGGCCAGACGGCGGGCTGTCCAGGCCAGCGCCCCCACGAGCACGAGCGTCCAGACTGCCACGAACCAGCCGATCGGCAGCAGGCGAAGCGGCGCGAGCACCTGTGCAAACGCTGGCGAGTACAGGTACGCGTAGTCGCCGCCCACGAGCGACCGCGCGTACGGGTCGTCGAGGGAGGCGAGGTAGTAAGCCTTGGAGTCCTGCGATTCGGGGGCGCCTCCGGCCAACTGCCAGGCGGCATACGCGGCACCCACGAGCAGCACGGCCGCAATGGGGCCAAAGCGCACCAGAAAATTTCGGGTCGTCGTCATCCCGGCGGATGGAACCGCAGCGGGCGGCGGATCGGCATCCCCCGGGAGTACCACGGGCCTGAGGATACCGGGGCGGTCCAGCGTGACGAGCGCCGCTCGGGGCGGGCCCGGCGGCCGGCCCGAGCCATCATCAGAGGTGATAGGCCCAGTACACGCTGGCGACACCCACGATCACACCGAACATCGTCAGCAGGCGCCACGGCCAGCCGAACCCGTGGCGCGCGGTAGGCATGGCCGCCAGGGCAATCACGAACGGGATCGAATCGAGGGCATAGCGATAGCCGAACTGCAGCCAGCCGCCGCCGTAATACAAGAGGTTGGGCACGAGGACCGCCAGCGCGGTGATAGCCAGGCCCACCGCCAGCGGCCCCTGGTTCGGGTCGCGCCATGGCGCGCGAATCGCCCGCAGGAGTCCCGGGCTGGTCAGGAAGATCGACAGTCCCAGTCCGTCCGGCCGGAAAAAGGGCGGGTTCGGGATCGGCGTGGGCAGGTGGGTGAACAGATAATCCAGGTTCATGCCCAGATGGCTGATCGAGAAGAGACCCTCGGCCCGGACGGCGGCCAGCCACGGCGGCAGTGTCGCCAGCGCGTAGCCCGATTCGAGCGGGGAGCCGAATCGGACTTCGTTGTACCAGAGGAAGAACGCGAGGAACGGCAGGACACCGAACGCGAAGCCGATCCAGCCCTCGATCGGCCAGGATTGCGGGTCCCGCCAGCCCCGCGGCTCGTGCTCCATCGGCGAATCCGGCTTCCGCCGCGGGATGACCAGCAGGAACAGGGGCACGGCGAACGCGAGCGGCGCCCGAGTCAGGAAGGCCGCCCCGGCGAGGAGGCCCAGCAGCAACGGGCGGCGGCGGCCGAAGACTTCGATGAGCGCGGCAAGGATCAGAAACGTCGCGATGAGGTGACCGGTGTGCCACACGCCGCCGCGGGTGGTCACCCACCAGATCTGGGTGCTGAAGCCGAGGAGCACCGCCAGCCACACTCGATCGACCAGCGATCGAACGCCCACCCGCCCGGCCAGCCACATGGCCATCCCCACGTCCGCGGCGGCGATCGCCGCATTGATGATCGGCTCCCAGAGATCGGCCCTGGCCGGCCCGATGACGGCCACGAGCGGCATGAAGACGATGGCGGGGAATGGCGCGAACGGGACGAAGACCTCGCCAGACGGACCGTAGACGACGTCGTTCGGCCCGAGCGGCGCATCCAGCCAGGTCCGGCCCTTGAGGAACGCGTCGGCCAGCCAGAACAGATCGCCCCGGCCCGCATCGAATTGCCGTGCGCTCAGCAGGTAGATGGCGAACGAGATCGCGACCAGCACGAGCCCGACGCCCACCGTGGCGAGCCGATCGCTCACCCGGCCCTCGTCCACCGGACGTTCGGCCACCCGACGCTCGATCAACCGGTCTCCGCCGATCGAGGCTCGGGACCGTGGGCATCGCCGGCCGGTGCGCGAGCGACGGCACGCCCTGCGGCATCGTCGGGCCGCCGGCGCGAGCCGGTGACGAGCGGCGCGACCAGGCCGACGAGGAAGACCGGGGGATAGGCAAGCGGTCCCAGCCACGGCAGCAGCGGCAGGCCGATCGCCCACCACTGGCGGCGCTCGAGCAGCAACGCCATCGGGATCAGCAACAACATCGCGTAGTGCTCCCAGAGGAGTGGCGAGACCACCTGGCTGCCGACGACCGTCGTGACGTAGCCACTGACGGCATCGGCCCGCCACCAGGAGTACAGGACCACGATCGCGGCGACGGCGACGCCGGCCCACTGGATGGCGGTCGCCACCGCGAGGGACGCGCCGGCCGCGTAGGCGATCGCTCCGGCCGTGTAGTTGTGCGGCGTCGTCACGGGCGCGCTGACACGACCCAGGATCGCCAGATAGTCCGCCCACGTCGCCGGCCCCGTCAGGAGCGTCGCGACGGCGATCGCCGCCACCAGGAGGCCGAGCCCGATCGCCGCCGCTCGGGACCGGCCGGTGGCGAACGCCCAGCCGAACAGGAGCGCCGGCTGGACCTTGACCAGCGTGCCGGCGGCCATCGAGATCGCGAGCGGCAGGGGCCGGTCCAGCCATCGCCACCCGGCGACGAATGCCAGGAACAGGAGCGGGCCAACCTGCCCGAGCTTGATCGAATAAAGGAACGGCCAGCAGAGCCCGGCCAGCAGCAACGTCGCCCAGCGCACCCGGCGGCTCGCCGGCAGCAGCCAGACGCCGGCTGCGAAGGCGAGCGCGAGCACGACCGTCCAGGCTGCCGGGCCGGTCCCCGGGGGGAGCCAGGTGAACGGGATCATCGCGATCGCGAACGGCGGCGGGTACAGGTAGATCGCGAACGGGCCGGCGACGTCGACGCTTGGGTCGTACAGCGGCTGGCCCGCCAGCAGCCGGTTGGCCGCCTGCACGTAGGCCTGGTAGTCGTAGCCGAGTGTCGAGCCGGCTGCCACGGCGATGGCAACGAGCGCCGCCACGAAGACGAGAACCGCCACGATCGGCAGGGCGGCATCGAGCATGCGGCGAGCCACCAAGACCGGTCAGCCGCCCGCCGTGCCGGACCTGCCGGGCCGGGTCGACCGGCCGAAGCCCCGGTGAAGCATCGGGATTCGCAGGACGTCCCAGGCGACGCGAGCGGCCAGCCTGGGGCCGGCCCGCATCCTGGATCCGCGCCGGTCGTACCAGCGGATGGGCACGATCGCGATCTCGTAGCCGCGCCGGCGGGCCAGGAAGATGAGCTCGACGTCGAACACGATGCTCGTGATCCGCTGCTCCGCGAACAGGTCGTGGGCCGCCTCGCGGCTGAACGCCTTGAAGCCGCACTGCGTGTCCTGGACGTCGCCCACGACCCATGCCGAAGCGAAGGCATGGAACGCCTTGCCGAGCAGCCGCCGGTAGAGGGGCTGTGAGCCGCGCATGTCGGAGCCATCGTGCTGGATCCTGCTGCCGAGCGCGACGTCGTGATCGTCCAGCGCGCGGACGATGAGCGGGAACTGGTCGGGCGGCGTGGCCATGTCCGCGTCGGCGAACACGATCAGGTCCGTCTGTGCGGCGAGCATGCCCGCCCGGACGGCCGCGCCCTTGCCGCCGTGGGGCACGGAGATGAGCTCCAGTGTCGGCGCCGTCCCGTCGGCTGCAGGGGCCGCCTCCGGCCTGCCCTGCACCAGGGCCCGCGTGGCGTCCGAGCTCCCGTCGTCCACGACCAGCACGTGGATCTCGGCCGGCAGCAGACCGGCGCCCTGGGCCTGGTCGCGGGCCTGGTCGCCGCGTCGCCGCAGGTAGCCGAAAAGCTCGTCGAGTGCCGGCCCGATCCTGGCGGCCTCGTTGTAGGCCGGCAGCACGATCGTGAGGGAACGGGTCTGCATCCGGCGAGTGTAGTGGGGGCGGGCCGCCCCGCGACGGTACTCTCGGGCCAGTCGCGGGCCCCATCCACGCGAGGCATCATTGGGTCATGTTCCGATCCCCCGCGGGAGCGCCAGCCTCGGTCGACCGCCCTGCCCTCGATCGCGCCGCGCTCGTCCGGCGGCTCGTCGTGGTGGCGTCGCTGACGGTCATCGGGGTCGAGATCCTTGCCTTCGCGATCGGCTGGATCGCCTGGCGAGACCGGATCCCGCTGGGGCTGGATTGGCTCGGCTATCGGGCGGGGGTCGAGCGGCTGGTCGCCACGGGCAGCCCGTACGCGCCGTTCGAGCTGGCCGGCCCGTTCGTGCCCGAGCATCTCGACTTCATCCATCCGCCCAACGCGCTGCTCCTCTTCGCCCCGTTCGTCGTACTGCCGCAGCCCCTGGACTTCATCGCCTGGGACGCGATCCCGCTCGCCGTGCTGGCGTACTCCCTCCGCCGCCTTGCCTGGTGGGCCTGGCCATTCGTCGCCCTCCTTGGCGCGACCGACTCGCTCCAGTACCCGATCCTCAACGGCAACAGCTCGCTGTGGATGTGCGCCGCCTTCAGCCTGGGCCTCCGGTTCGGCTGGCCGGCCGGGCTCATCGCGATGAAACCCTCGCTCGCGCCGCTGGCCGTCGTCGGCCTCCGTCGCCCGTTGCCGGCGATCGTCCTCGCCGCCGTTCCCATCGTGCTGACTCTGCCGCTCCTGCCGGCCTACCTGGTCGTGCTCCGGAACGCGAACCTGGGCCCGAGCTACTCGATCACCCAGTACTCGCTGGTGGCCCTGGCTGCCTGGCCGTGGCTGGCCGAGCGGCTCCCCGGCTGGCTGCAGCGCGTCCGCGCCGCCAGGCCGCGGGCCAGCCAACGAGCCGCCTGACGAAGCCGATCAGGCGGACGTGCGGTTGGCCGGGTTGGCCTGAGGCCAGCAGGCCGCGAGAACGAACGCCACCGCCAGCCAGACGGCGACCGGCTCCGAGATCGACAACGCGGCGACCACCAGCGCAGCGATGAGCAACGCCGCAGTCCGTCCCGCACGGGCCGATTCACGCGCCCCCAGCCAGGCGGCCGCGGCAAACGGGAGCATTGCGACCGGGTAGTGGAACCAGGTGATCGGCAACACGACGAGCGACACGGCGGCAGCCACGGCCAGGCTCAGTGTCGCCGGCCTCAGGAACCAGGCGGTCGCGGCAGTCACGGCCAGCGCGACCAGGGTCACCGCCGGGGTGAGGCGCACGGCAACGCCCAGATCGCCGGTCAGCAGGGCGAGCTGGCTGGCCGGGCCGACGTTCAGCCGAGAGACGAAGTCCGCCCCGGTGCCCGACCGCAGGACGTTCAGGTACTCGGCCCACGGGTCCGTTCCCCAGATCGCCAGGCTGGCGATGACGATGCCTGCGATGGTCGTGAGCGCGACGCCCAGGGATGGCCAGGCCGCGCCTGCCGCGCGCGACGGGCTCGCGCCGTCGCCGGGATTCGCGCCGGGATTCGTGCCGGGATTCGCGCGGCCACCCCGGCGGTCGCGCAACCCGCGGATCGCCAGCCAGCCCAGGAGCGCCGTGGGGTGGAGCTTGGCCAGGCTGATGAGGCCGATTGCGATCCCACCGCCGATCCGCCAACGGGTCGTACCGCCGGTCGCGGCGAGGAGGGCGGCGCCGTACGCCAGCGGGAACCATGCGTCGAGGTTACCGAACAGCAGGGCGATCGCGAAGGGATAGACGAACGGTGCCAGCGCCAGGGCGGGCAGGACGGCGTCGACCGCCGGGGATCCGGGGGCCGCGCCGCGGCTCAGCGCTCCAACGACCGCGGCGAACCCGATGGTGGCGGCGACGCCCATCGCCACGAGGACCAGCCCGTCCGGCAATCCAGACACGAGCGAGGCCGCCTGAGCGACCGGCGGCGGGTAGGAGTAAAAGAGGTTCTCGACCTGCGTGCCCAGGCCGACCGACCCAGCCAGATAGGGGCTCGTCCCGCCGGCGACATGGCGACCCGCCTCCAGGATCAGCGCGAGGTCGAAACCGGCCCGGGGCGGACGCTGGGCGAACAGCGCGGCACCCAGGAGGACCAGGCCCGTCCAGCCGATGGCGCCGACGAGAAGCCAGACGAGCCGCCGGAAACGGCGGTCGGCGAACGGACGGGCGAGGGCAGTCACGCGCGCATCCTAGTCGGCGCGATGGGTCACGAGCGAGGCCGCGAAGGGCCGAAGGGAGCCCGGTCGCACGGTCGTCCGGGTCGCGGACTGGCCCAATCGTACCGGTCAGAACCGGCCAGACCCGGTGCTAGACTGCACCGGCCGTGCGGACCCCCGTCACCCTGTTTGTGTTCGCCCTCGTGGTCCGGACCATCCTCGTGGCGCTCTATCCGGATCCGGCGTACCCCGACTCCTATTACTACGTGGATGTCGCCCGGGCGCTCAACGCCGGCCACGGTTTCAACATCGACTTCATCTGGGCGTTCGTGGAGACCGGCGGCCAGCTGCCGGCCAACCCGCAGCTGCCGATCCCCAGCAACGCCCACTGGCTACCGCTCGCGTCGCTCATCCAGCTGCCCTTCCTGGCCATCCTGGGAACCTCGCCCACGGTCGCGATGATCCCGTTCGTGATCATCGGCGCGACCGCCGCCCCGCTCACCTGGGCAATCGCGCGCGACGTCGGCGCCAGCCGGGCGATCCAGATCGGCGCGGGCCTCATGACCGCCGTGCCGGCGGCCTCGACCGTGTTCATGGCCCAGCCCGACAACTTCGCGCTCTACCAGCCCCTGGGTGCCGCCGCCCTGTGGCTCGGCGCGCGAGCGCTCAAGGGCGACCGGCGGGCCTTCGCCCTGGCCGGCCTGCTGGTTGGCCTCGCCTCGCTGGCCCGCAACGACGGCGTGCTCATCGGCCTGGCCCTGGCCATCGCCTTCTTCTGGGACCGCTGGCGAGCGTGGCGCTCCGGAAGCAGCCGGCGCCCGGCGATCGGCTGGGGCCAGGCCGTCGCCTGCGCCGCGCTGTTCGCTGTCGTCGTGGCTCCGTGGTGGATCCGACAGCTCGCGGTATTCGGCAGCATCTCGCCGTCGTCGGCGTCAGGCCGGATCCTGTGGATCCGCCAGATCACGGACATGAACAGCGTGACGATCCCGGCGACGCCCCAGACGTTCCTGGCCCAGGGCCTGGGTCCGCTGCTCGAGAGCCGGGTGTTCGGCTTCATCGCGGCGGTCGGGAACTACGTGATCATCGTCCTCTCCTTCGTCCTGACGCCGTTTCTCATCGTGGGCGCGTGGATCCGGCGGAGCTCCATCGACTACCGGATCTTCTTCATCTACTCCGCCCTCCTGTTCGCCGCGGCGGGCCTGATCTTCGCCATCCACGTGCCGCTGGGCATGTTCCTCCACTCGGCCGTCGCGTTGGTGCCCCACACCTACATCCTGGTCCTGGAGGGAGTCGTGGCCGCGGTCGTCTGGATGGCCCGTAAACGGCGGAGCTGGAACCAGGCGGAGGCAACCCGCTTCTTCCTGGCGGCGACCGTCGGAGTCGCCTTTCTGACGGGCGCCCTGGGTACCTGGAAGGTCCACGAGGAATGGGCCCGGATGCGCCACGACCGACAGATGGCGGCGGCCGCCATGGACCGTCTCGGAATCGGCCCGGATGAACGGGTCATGAGCGGCGACACGGCCGGCTTCAAGTACTTCACGGGTCGCGGCGGAGTCGTGACGGTCAGCGACCCGGTCGACGTGATCGGCCAGGTCGGTCGGGCCTATGGCGTCCGCTGGCTGATCCTGGAGCGGACCCACATCGTGGATACGCTCGGGCCGGTCCTCAAGGGCACCCTCCGACCGAGCTGGCTGGGGTCGCCGGCCTGGTCGCTCGACGAGACGGCACAGCAGGATCCGGGCGACACCTACCCCGACATCGCCCTGTACCCGGTCTGCTTTGCGCCCGGCGATCTTCGCTGCGCCACGGCGATGGGGACCGCAGGGCCCTCCAGCCGGCCGTGACCCGACGCGAAGCCTGGCTGAGTGCCGGCGGCCTGTTCGTCCTCGCCCTCGTCGTCCGGTCGGCCATCGCCACCACAATCCCCTTCCCGACGCCGGAAGATACCGCCTACTACTACGGCGTGGCCCGGAACCTGGTCGAAGGGCGGGGCCTCGTGTCCGACGCGATCTGGAGCTTCGGGACCCCGCCTCTGACATTTCCGCGCCCCGCGTTCGAGGTCTGGCTGCCGCTGCCCACGCTCCTGGCCGCGATTCCGATGCTCGTCCTGGGCACCGGCTTCCACGTCGCCCAGGTGGGCACGGTGGTCGTCGGGGCGCTCGTGCCGGTCCTGGCCTGGCGCCTGGCCGCCGACGTGGCGGCGGAACGGAGCCTGCCGCTCGGACGGGCCCGGACCTTGGCGCTGGGCTCCGGTCTGACGGCGATCATCCTCCTGCCCCTCGTGCTCCACGGCGTCCTGCCGGACTCGACGACGCCGTTCACCGCAATCGCGCTGGCGGCTTGCCTGCTGATGAGCCGTCTGGCCGGCGACGCCGGTCGCGTCCGATCGGCCGACCCGCGGCTCCTGGGGCTCGGCCTGCTGTTCGGCCTGGCGGCTCTGACCCGGAACGAGGTCGCCTGGCTGGGCCTCGCATGGATCCTCCTCGTCTGGCGGGCCGGTGGCGGCATGCCGACGCGCGCTCAACGGCTCCGGCTCGTCGCGATACCGGCCGCGATCGGGATCCTCGTGCTGGCGCCCTGGCTCGTCCGGGACTGGCTGACGTTCGGCAGCCCGCTGCCTGGCCAGGCCGCGACGAACGCGCTCTCGGTCAGCGGCTTCGACGTCTTCGCCTACCAGCAGCCCCCGACCCTTGCCCGCTACCTCGCCCAGGGGCCGGGCTGGCTCGTGTCGTCGCGGATCGAGGGCCTCACCCACAACCTGGTTACCGTGCTCCTCCTGCCCAGCGTGCCGGTTGGGATCGTGGGCCTGCTCGCCCTGCCCTGGACCGGCCGCGCGCGGGCCCTCCGGCCGGTCGTTCTGGTGTCGGTCCTGACCTTCGTCGCGACGACCCTGCTGTTCCCCGTCTCGACCACGTGGGGCACCTTCCTGCACGCGGCCGGCCCTATTCACGTCCTGCTCATCGTCAGCTGCCTCCTGGCGCTCGATGCTGCCATCGCCCGGCTGGGGGCCTGGCGCGGCTGGACTCGACCCGTCGCCTGGCTGGGTCCCGCACTGACGGTGTTCATGGCCGTCCTGTTCAGCGTCGGCATCCTCGGCTACGCGGGCCAGGCGCGCCAGGTCGAGCGCCGCTACCAGGCCCTGGGACCGGCCCTCGTCCCGGCCCTGGCCGCAGTCGGCCAGGGCGATCTGCGCAGTCCGGTCATCGCCGACTTCCCGATCTGGTACGCGGAGGGGATGCGGCAGCAGGCGCTCGCCCTGCCGGACGAGCCGCCCGCCGCGATCCTCGATCTGGCCCGCCGGTTCGGGGCCCGGCTCCTCGTCATCAGCAAGCCGGACCATGGCCGCTGGCCGGCCGTGCTCGACGCCGGCGGCCCCGACGCGGCCTGTTTCAGCGAGCTGCACCTCCCCGCGCCGGCCAATGCTGCTTCGGCGGAGGCGTTGCGGGGGACGCGCGCCTTCCTCATCACGCTGGTAGGCTGCCCGTGAGCGCGCCCGATCGGCCCCGGGAGGGGCGCCCGTATACTCGGGAGCCGATGGACACTGCCCGACCACCGTCACAGGGACGCGACGGTCGCTTCGATGGGCTTCATGCCGAGGCGAAGGCCACGCTGGGCGACTCTGCGAATTCGCTCCATGCGATCCGGGAGCGATATCGCGCGGCCTACCAGGAAGAGCTGACCAGATGGCAGGCCCTGCGCAACAACCTTGATGCCGTGTTTCGGCCGTCCGCCGGCGGGGCCATCGCGACGCGTTCCGGCGACCCGGCATCGGCGACGGAGGCGGATGCGGATGACAGCCGGATTCGAACGCTTCGCGCCGACGTCGACGAGCTGGCGGCGGAACTGGCGATGCATCGGACGGAGCTGTCCAAGCTCGATGTCGCTCACCGCAGTCTCGAGACCGCGTGGCTGTTCATGGAGCGGGGCGACGCGAGCCTCGTGGCCAGCCCCGAGACGCTCCTGCCGGCCGATCTCCAGATGCGGATCGTGGAGGCCGGCGAGGCCGAGCGCTCGCGGCTGGCCCAGGAGATCCACGACGGGCCCGCCCAGGCCCTCAGCAATGCGATCTTTCAGGTGGAATATATCGATAAGGTGCTGGACCAGGACAGCCGGATGGCCCATACGGAGCTGCGCTTCCTGCGCGACCTGTTGCGCCGGGAGCTGGGCGACGTCCGCAGCTTCATCACGCAGCTGCGTCCGCCGCTCCTCGAGCAGCTCGGCCTGGACGGTGCAATCGCCGATTCCGTGGACACGATGAAGACGCTCACCGGCCTGCCGATCGAAACCGACCTGCAGGCGCCGGCCGACCGACTCGCCGAGGCCGAGCAGACGGTCGTGCTGCGGGTGGCCCAGGAAGCCCTGCAGAATGTGCGCAAGCACGCGGCAGCCAGCCGCGTAACGATCTCCAGCCGGATGGCCGGCACGGACTGGAACCTGGAGGTGCGCGACGATGGGAGGGGGTTCGATGTCGGAGCAGTGGCGTCACGTGGCCGGCGCAACTTCGGCCTCCAGTTCATGAGGGAGCGCGCCGAGCTGATCGGCGCCCGTTTCGAGGTTCGGTCGCGCCCCGCGGGGGGCACGGTCGTGGTGCTATCGATCCCGACGGGAGAGGAGAGCAGATGAGCGCGATGGACTACAGCGGGCCCGAGCGGAGGCGGGGTGGACCCGACCGGCGGACCGTCGGCGAGAAGACAAAGATCCTCATCGTCGACGACCATGCCCTGTTCCGGGTCGGCATCCGCAACATCCTCGAGAAGGAGTCCGACTTCGAGGTCACCGGTGAGGCCGACGACAGCCGCAGCGCATTCGACCTCGCCGTCGAGACATCGCCCGACATCATCCTCATGGACCTCTCGCTGCCCTCGCCCGGCGGCATCGAGACGACCCAGCGCATCAAGCGCGAGCTGCCGTCCGCCGGGATCATCGTCCTGGCGGTCAACGAGGACGAGGACGCCCTGTTCGATGCGATCAAGGCGGGTGCCGCCGCCTTCATCCTCAAGGACGTCGGTCCGGACGACCTGGTCACGATCATCCGGCGTGTCTTCCTGGGCGAGTACCTGATCAACGACAAGGTCTTCGCCAAGCCGGCGGTCGCCAGCCGGGTCCTCAAGGAATTCCGCGAGCTGGCCGTCTATGGGCAGGAGGCCGCGCCCATCTTCGCCCCGCTCTCCCCGCGCGAGGTGGAGATCCTCGACAACATCGCCCAGGGCATGACCAACAAGCAGGTCGCCTACGCCCTGTCGATCAGCGAGCAGACCGTCAAGAACCACATGAGCTCGATCCTCCGCAAGCTGTCCGTCAATGACCGGACCCAGGCCGTCGTCTACGCGATGCGTCAGGGCTGGATCAGGATGCCCGAAGACTGATCCCGCGCCGGACGAGCCACGGCAGCAATCCCGTCGATTCGCGACCATGAGCGAGACCGCGACACCGCCGCCCACACCGGTCACCGTCGCCGAGATGGCCACGGGTACGGCACGGCATGCCGAGACGATGCAGAACGAGCTGGACGAGATCGAGCTGCTCGTCCAGCAGGCTCGGACGGAAGCGGGCCGCCACGAAGCGAAGAGGGCCCAGGTGGCCGAGCGTCTCGTAGCGGCTCGGGCCGCCGGCGCCGGCGACCCGGCGGTCCAGCTCGATCTCGCCGAACAGCTCGTCACGCTCACGAGACGGGCGGTGCTGATGGACGCCCAGGTCGAAGTCCTGGAGGGCAAGGCCAAGGTGCTGGGACGGTACCGCGACGTGGTGGCCGAGATTGCCGCCGGCCTGTCCGCCCTGGGCGCCGGCCCCAGCGCCGCCGGCCAGGCAGCGGCTGAGCGTGTGGCCGTGTCGCCGGCCTTCACGAGGATCGTGCTCGGGGCCCAGGAAGACATGCGCCGGGACATCGCGCGGGCAATGCATGACGGTCCTGCCCAGAGCCTCACCAACATCGTCCTTCAGGCCCAGATCGTGGAACGCCTCATCACGGACGACCCGGCCCGGGCCCAGGAAGGAATCCAGCAGCTGGTATCCATGGTCCAGACCACCCTCGACGCCACGAAGTCGTTCATCTTCGACGTGCGGCCGATGGTTCTCGACGACCTGGGGCTCGTCCCGACGCTGCGGCGAGCCGCCCGCGATCGTGGCAAGCGCGACCAGGTGCCGGTCGAGTTCGAGTCGCTCGGACTGGATCGACGCCTGTCCATGGAGCTCGAGAGCGGGCTCTTTCGGATCGTGGACGAGGCGCTGGGCGGCTTCCTCTCGAACGGTCCAGAGCGGGTGTCGATCCGGCTGGACTGGAGTGACCAGCTGGACGTACGAGTGCGTGCCGAGCGCACGCCCGTGCGCGTACCCGAGGTCACCGAGCCGAGCCCGCCCCAGTCCTCGCGCGGTCGCGGCAAGGGCAAGCAACAGGACCTGCCGCCCGCGCTGGTGGCGATGATCGCGGAGCGCCGCGAGGATCGAGCCGCCGCCGTCGAAACAGCCCGCCGGGCCGCGATCGTGCCGTTGCCGGCGGCCGCCTGGCGAGAGATCCAGGACCGGGCCGCGACCCTGGGGATCAGGGCCGAGCTCCGGACCTGGGACGACCGCACGCCGGAGGGGTCGACCGAACAGCCGACCGAGACGGCCATCGACCCATTGACCAGTCAGGCACCCCAGCCGCGAACCGAGCTCCGGCTCGTCGCCGACATCGTCGACCTGCCGGGGGCCGGCTGAGCGGCCGGGCTGACCGACCCGGCATGTTCGCTTGCCGGTTCTCTGGCCGATCGATCGCCCCGACGGGGTGGGCAGACGGCCTGCCGACGGCCGGCCTGCAGGCGAGCGCACGCAGTGGCCAGGGGATCGTCGAGTACGGCCTGATCCTCAGCCTGATGGTGGTCGTGGCGGGCGTGATCCTGGTGGTGTTCGGGGGCACGCTGGCCGAGGTGCTGTCCGTGATCGGATCGGCGATCGACGGCCCCGGCTGAATGGGCCAGTACCATCTCGCTAGTGGTCTTTCGAGAAACGCCCTGCCTATAGTGGCCGCGCCCTCATCCGGGGGACCAGAACTCATCCAGGAGGCCACGAATGGCGCTTATCCACATGTTCCTCAGCTCGCTTCGCCGAGACGAGGAAGGCCAGGGTCTCGCCGAGTACGCGCTGATCCTCGCCCTTATCGCGATCGTCGCGATCATCGCCCTGATTTTCCTGGGCGGCCGCGTCAGCCAGATCCTCAGCAACGTCGGTAACTCGGTCTAGTCACAGCGACGCCTGAGCGAGTGCGGCCGTTCGGGCCCCGATGGGCGCCCGAACGGCCGCTTCGTTCTATGGGGCGTTGCCTTCCATGAAGCACGGAAGGAGTCGCCCATGTCATTCATTCGAGCCGTGCTCGACCGCCACCGGCGGAGCGAGCAGGGCCAGGGTCTCACCGAATACGCACTCATCCTCACTCTCATCGTCATCGTCGCAATCATCGCCCTCGTCTTCATTGGGGGCCAGGTAAGCCAGGTCCTCAGCAACGTCGGCAACTCTGTTTAGCCGCCGTCTGCATCGATGAACTGGAAGGACCGCCCGGGCTCAGCCCGGGCGGTCCTTCGATTCCACAGCCAGCCGGGATTCCATGGGCCGCGGTCCGGTTGGACGGCTCGACGACCGGACGGCCCGGACGGGCGTCGGCGCACCGCTCCGTTCGCCGGTCTCTTGACAGCCGGCCCGGCCTTGCCTAGTGTGGCGCGGCCATTGGGCGCCGGGGGCCCAGGGGTTCTTGTGGACTCCGCCGCCCGGCAGCTCTCGTCGAGGATTCGGCGAGGGACTATCGAGGAAAGGAGGTCCACACATCCATGTCGCTTATCACCGCTCTCATCGCTTCCTTCCGTCGCGACGAGGAAGGCCAGGGTCTCGCCGAGTACGCGCTGATCCTCGCCCTCATCGCGATCGTCGCGATCATCGCCCTCATCTTCCTGGGCGGCCGCGTCAGCCAGATCCTCAGCAACGTCGGTAACTCGGTCTAGTCACAGCGACGCGACACATGCGGCCGCCCGGACCCAGCGGGTCCGGGCGGCCGTTCCATGTCCACGCCAGGCGCCTCCGCGGCACCGGCGATTCGAGCTGACGGGCGGGCGATCGGCGACCTTGAACCGTGGCGCCCCGGCCGCCGCTCGCCTGTCCCGGCCGCCTCGACCATCGCCCGGACGGGCGGCGATTCACGCACCGCAGGCGGGCCGTTTCTCGCCAATTCTTCCTAACGGTCCTAGCCCTTTGGTATAGTCGCGCCGCCTTTGGGCGGTGCTACAGTGGTGCCACCTGTCACACGGCTGGGGAGAACACATTGAAGCGGTCGAACCGTCTCGTCCTGCTCATCGGGGTCCTGCTTGCGGTCGTTGCCTTCGTGGGCATCGTCCTCGTTCTGGGACAAGGCCCGAGCACTGGGCCGGGCCCTCAAGCGACGATCCCGACGACGACCAACGTCGTCAAGGCCAAGGTGGACATCGGGGCCGGGACCATCGTCACCGCGGACATGGTCGACACCGGGATCCTGCCGATCGGCGCGGCCGCAAACACGTTCCCGGATCCGGGTTTCGTCATCGGTCAGACGATCCGCAAGGACGTGAAGGCGGGAGCGATCCTGATCCATGACGACTTCATCGACCTGGGCCAGACCAGCAACGTCACCGACGGGTTGCCTCTCGGCCTCAGGGCGATGGCCATCCAGGTGGATCAGGTCACCGGCGTCGGGACGCTCATCCACCGCGGCGACAGCGTCGACATCGTCATCGGCCTGAAGATCCAGCAGACGCTGCCCGACCCGACCGACAAGACGAAGACCAAGATCATCAAGGTGGGAGACCCGCAGGCCAGCGTCAAGATGATCATCCAGAACGTGAAGGTCCTGGGAACGCTTCTCCCGGCGGCGCCCGCCCAGGCGCAGCAGCAGCAGCAACCGGGCGCCTCTCCCTCGCCGGGCGCCCAGAGCCAGCCCAACACCACGCTCAACGGCCAGCAGGAGATGGTCATGGTGGCCGTGACGGCCAACCAGGCCGAGGCGATCCGCTGGGCGCAGCTCTACACCGACCCCATGGCCCTCGTCCTCCGCTCGCCCAAGGACTACGTGGCGATCGACGCCAGCGGGTCCCCGATCCCCGGAGCCAGCCCCATCGTTCCGCCGCTCGAGAAGACCGACGGCATGATCCTCAAGATCCTCATCGACAAGTACGGCGTCATTCCCCCGAACCTCCTGGTCGTCCGCTAGCGGGACACGCCCGGTCTGGATCGGCGACCAGCCACCGACCGACCCGCGATCCCTGATCGCGGGCATCGGTCTCCATCGCATCACCACCACAACGAGCATCATGGCCGACCAGATCAGAGTCCTCATCGTCGACGACATCCCGGAGACGCGCGACCACCTGGCGAAGCTTCTCGGCTTCGAGGGTGACATCGACGTGGTCGGCTCTGCCGCCTCGGGCGCCGAGGCAATCGAGCAGGCCGGTCGACTCCAGCCGGACGTCGTCCTCATGGACATCAACATGCCCGACATGGACGGGATCACCGCGACGGAGCGGCTCTCGTCCGAGGTCCCCACGGCCTCCGTTGTGATGATGTCCGTCCAGGGCGAGGCGGACTACCTGCGCCGCTCGATGCTGGCGGGTGCCCGCGAGTTCCTCGTCAAGCCGTTCAGCAGCGACGAGCTGACCGCGTCCATCCGCCAGGTCTACGCCCGCGAGCGCGACAAGGCGAGCCGGTTCGTCATCGCTGCTGCCGGGCCGTCGGCGTCCTCACGGTCCGCCCAGGACGCGGATCCCGGCATCGTGGTCGCCCTGTTCAGCCCCAAGGGCGGCGTCGGCCGGACCACCGTGGCGGTGAACATGGCGATCGCCGCGGCCACGGAGCTCGGCAAGAAGGTCGTCCTCGTCGACGGCTCGTTCCAGTTCGGGGACGTGGGCGTCCTCATGAACCTGAACCCCAAGAACAAGTCGATCGCGGACCTGGTGCCCGAGTTGGAGGCCGGCGGCGAGCCGGAATCGCTCGACACGTTCGTGATCAACCACTCGGCCGGCGTGGGGGTCCTCCTGGCGCCGCCCTCGCCCGAGATGGCCGAGCTGATCACGCCGGGCGGCATCAAGCGGGTCCTGGAGCGTCTCCGCGAGACCAACGACCTGGTCATCGTGGACTGCTCCTCGTACTTCAACGACACCACCCTGGCGATCCTCGACGTCGCCGATGTGATCCTGACGATGCTCACCCTCGAAATCACGAGCATCAAGAACATGCGCCAGTTCCTGGAGGTTGCCGACCAGCTCGGCTACGAGCCGGGCAAGCTTCGGCTGGTCCTCAACCGGGCCGACTCGACCCTGGGCATCCGCGTGTCTGACGTGGAGCACTCGATCGGTCGCAAGGTGGACCACTCCATCGTGAGCGACGGGCGGAGCGTCGTGTACGCCCTCAATCGGGGCGTGCCGTTCTTCCTGTCGAATCGGGAAGCGCAAGTCTCGCAGGACATCCTTCGCCTCGCGGTGTCGGTGGCCGGTGAGACAAAGGAGCCGGTCGTCGACGACGCCCGGAAGGCAGCCAAGAACAAATCACTTTTCGCATGGCGATAGCAGTCAGCCCCTCGGGGCGACAAGGGGTGTAGGCGATGTCCCTTCTCAAGCGGATCGAGAGCGCACGACCGGGATCCGGCCCGGCGTCCCCGGGCGTCCCGGTGGCCGTTGGCGGACCGGGCCAGGCGCCGCCGCCGGCCGGCACGCCGCCGTCGGCCCAGGCCGCCCGGCTCATGACCACGGGACCCGTCCGCGAGTCCTTCCGGGACGTCAAGTTCCGCATCCAGAACCGAGTGATCCAGGACCTAGACCCCAAGCTGGACCTGTCCAACCAGGTCGAGGTACGCCGCCAGATCGAGGAGATCTTCGGCAAGGTCATCGACGAGGAAGGGCTTGCCCTGACCCGCGCCGAGCGGGTCCGGATGCTCGAGCAGATCACGGACGAGATCATCGGCCTGGGTCCGCTGGAGCCGCTCCTCCGCGACGAGAGCATCACCGAAGTGATGGTCAACGGGCCGCGCCAGGTCTACATCGAGCGGTCGGGCAAGCTCGAGCTGACCAACGTCGTCTTCCAGAACGACGACCACGTCATGCGGATCATCGATCGGATCATCGCTCCGATCGGCCGCCGCGTGGACGAGTCCAGCCCGATGGTCGACGCGCGCCTGACCGATGGCTCGCGCGTCAATGCGATCATTCCGCCGCTGTCGCTGGTTGGCCCGGTCATCACGATCCGGAAGTTCTCGGCCAGCCCGTTCACGGTGGACGATCTCATCCGCTTCGGGACGGCCACCCCGGAGATGTTCGACTTCCTCAAGGCCTGCGTGGAGGCCCGCCTGAACATCTTCGTGTCAGGCGGCACCGGCTCCGGCAAGACCACGACGTTGAACGTCCTGTCGTCGTTCATCCCCAACGACGAGCGGATCGTCACGATCGAGGATGCCGCCGAGCTGCAGCTCCGCCAGGAGCACGTGGTGACCCTTGAGTCGCGCCCGCCGAACATCGAGGGCAAGGGTGCGATCCCGATCCGCGAGCTCGTCCGGAACTCCCTCCGCATGCGCCCTGACCGGATCATCGTCGGGGAGTGCCGGTCGGGCGAAGCGCTCGACATGCTCCAGGCCATGAACACCGGCCATGACGGCTCGATGTCTACCGGCCACGCCAACAGCCCGCGCGACATGCTCTCGCGCCTCGAGACCATGGTCCTCATGGCCGGCGTGGACCTGCCCGTCCGGGCAATCCGCGAGCAGGTCGCCTCGGCGGTGGATCTCATCGTCCACCAGGCGCGCCTCAAGGACGGGACCCGGCGGATCACCAACATCACCGAGGTCCAGGGCATGGAGGGCGACGTCATCGTCATGCAGGACGTCTTCGTCTTCGAGCAGACGGGCGTCGTGGAAGGCAAGATCCAGGGGCGCCTCAAGCCAACCGGCATCCGCCCGAAGTTCGTCGAGAAGTTCGAGGTGATGGGGATCCATCTGCCGCCGGGCCTCTTCGGCTTCAGCTTCTGAGCCGCAGGAGATCGTTCCAATGCCCAGCTTGACGCTCCTCGTCGCCGCAGCGGCCGCCGGCGCCATCATTCTCATCGCCCTGGGGGTGGCGACCTCCGGCAGCGGTTCGGGGATCAGCACCCGCCTGGAGCGCTACGCATCCGGCAAGGAGGAAGGGCCCAAGGTCGGCACCGGCCAGGGTGGGCTCGCCGATCTCCTCGCCCAGAGCGCCGCGCTCGCCAACCTCAACAAGGTCGTCGAGCAGCGCGACTTCGGCGCGAATCTGTCCCGCGAGCTGGCCCGGGCGGACCTCCGCCTGAAGGTCAGCGAGTACCTCGGGATCTGGGCTGGCGTCACCGTCGGCGTGCCGATCCTCATGCTCGTCCTGTCGATCTTCATCCCGACCCTGGGCAATCCGATCTTCGTGCTGGTTGGTGCCCTGATCGGCTTCATGATTCCGCGGATCTGGCTCAGCCGCCGGAAGAGCGGCCGGCTCAATGCGTTCAACAAGCAGCTCCCGGACACGATCATGCTCATCGCCAACGCGCTCCGAGCCGGGTCGTCGTTCCTGCAGGCCATCGAGCTGGTCGTCCGCGAGTCGCGGCCGCCCATCTCGACGGAGTTCGCGCGGGTCATTCGGGAGGTCAACCTGGGCCTGCCGTTCGAGCAGGCACTCGAGAACATGGTCCGGCGCGTTCGCTCCGACGACCTCGAGCTGATGGCCACCGCCATCGCCATCCAGCACACCGTCGGCGGCAACCTCGCCGAGATCCTCGACTCGATCGCGTTCACGATCCGCGAGCGAATCCGGATCAAAGGTGAGATCCGGACACTGACCGCGCAGCAGCGGCTGTCCGGCTACGTCGTCGGCTTCCTGCCGATCGCCCTGGCCGGGTTCCTGTTCGTCGCCGCGCCCGGCTTCATGGATCCGATGTTCAAGAACCCCCCGGACATCCTGGGCCTGCCAGCCGGCGTGGTGATTCTCATGTTCGGTGGGCTGATGATGTTCATCGGCTTCATGATCATTCGTCGCATCGTCGACATCGAGGTCTGACCACGATGCCTGTTGCAGCACTCATCGTCGCCGGGGCAGCCGCCTTCGCGATCCTCCTCATCGTCGTCGGTCTGGCCGGCAGCTCGCCGGTCGACCCCGTCCAGGCCCGCCTGACACAGCTCGGGTCGATGCAGGCCAGGAACCTCGAGGAACTGGAACTCCAGCAGCCGTTCATCGAGCGCACCCTGCGCCCCCTGGCCAGCCGGCTGTCGGGCACCGTGGCCCGGATCACCAGCGCGTCGTTCGCCGATCGGACCCAGAAGCGCCTCGCATTGGCGGGCAACCCCGGCGACCTGCGCGTCGCCGACTGGCTGGGCATCAAGGCCATCGCGGCCTTCATCTTCTCCGCGCTGTTCTTCGTCCTCGCGGCGTTCGTCTTCGGAGCCGGCGTGACGGGCGGCGTGCTGATGGGCGCGATCGGCCTCGTCTTCGGCTACATCGCTCCCGAGTTCTGGCTCGGCGGACGCGTCCGCAAGCGCCAGAAGGCCATCCTGATGATGGTCCCCGACTCGCTCGACCTGCTGACGATCTCGGTCCGGGCCGGCCTCGGCTTCGATGCCGCGCTGGGCAAGGTGGTCGAGAAGCTCAAGGGCCCGCTCACGGACGAATTCCGGCGGGCGCTGGCCGAGGTTCGCGTTGGCAAGGCTCGCCGCGATGCCCTGCGGGACATCGTGCCGCGAACCGAAGTGCCGGCCCTGACCAACTTCATCGGCGCGATCATCCAGGCAGAGCAGCTCGGCGTCTCGATCAGCAAGGTGCTCCAGGTCCAGTCCGAGCAGCTCAGGATCGAGCGCCGGCAGCGGGCCGAGGAGATGGCCGCAAAGGCGCCGATCAAGATGCTCTTCCCGCTCGTGGGCTGCATCTTCCCGTCGCTGTTCATCATCATCCTGGGCCCCGCCATCATCCTCATCGCCCTCAACCTGGGTGGCGCCAGCGGCGCCAAGTAGCGTCCTGGCCTCGATGGGGGACGGCGGGCCGGCTCAAAACCTCACTCGGGGGGCACGGCTGGCGGACCGGCTGGAGGTCGCCGCCGGCCTGTGGGACAAGTTCCGCGGGCTCATGGGCCGGCCGGACCTGCCATCGGGACACGGGCTGTGGCTGCCGGACAGCAACGGCATCCACATGATGTTCATGCGATTCCCGATCGATGCCGTGTTCGTCGGTCGCCCTGGCTCCGACGGCTCGCGACCGGTGGTCGCCCTGCGACGGGCCCTTCGACCGTGGACCGGCGTCGTCTGGTACGTACGGGACGCTCACGGCGTGGTGGAGCTGCCGGCCGGCGCGATCGACTCGTCCGGCACGCAGGTCGGCGACCTCATCGCACTGGGAGCCGAAGCCGGCTGACGCCGGGACTGACGTCGTGGCCTGACGCCGGGGGCCTGACGCCCGGGCCCGGCCGCTGGGCCGCCGAGCGGCAATTGCTGGGTGAGGGCCATCCGGCAGGCTATGGACATGACCACGCACGACGCCGCCCGGCCGCGCCTGGGACCGGCGCGATGGCGTCGGGCCGGTGCCTGGCTCCTCGACCTGGCCCTGCCCGCGACGTGCGTCGGCTGCGGCCGGGAGGAGGAGCCGATCTGTCGGGCCTGCCGGCCGGCCCTCGCGGTGCGGGACGGGGTGCCGGCCGGAGCACCCATCGGACTGCCCTCCGACGTGCCGGAGCCGCTGCTGCAGCTCGAGTGGTGCGCCCCGTTCGGCGGGCTGGTGCGCCGCGCGCTGCACGACCTCAAGTACGCGGGTGAGCGCCGGCTGACGGAGCCGCTCGGCGCCGCGATCGCCGATCGCTGGCGGCGGACCGGCGCCGGCGGCGATCTCATCGTCCACGTGCCGGTTCACGCCGACCGTGCCCGCGAGCGCGGCTACGACCAGGCGGAGACCCTCGCCCGCGTCGTGGGCCGGGAGCTGGGGTTGCCGCACGTCGCCGCCCTCGAGCGCGGCCGGGCCACGGTTGCCCAGTTCCAGCTCGGACGCGATCGACGCGCGGCGAACGTCGCCGGGGCGTTCAGGCCCGCCGGTCCGGCAGCGGCGTCTGCCGTGGCCGGCCGATGGATCATCCTCGTCGACGACGTCGTGACGACCGGGGCTACGCTGGCGGCATGTGCAGAGGTCCTCCTGGACTCGGGCGCGATCGGCGTGTCGGCGGTCACGGTCGCTCGCGAGCGCTGAGTCGGCAGGCACCGTCACATCCGCTCCCCCCGCACGGTCCGTCGGACCCCTCGTCGACGCTCCCGGGAGATGGCCGAGGATATACTCGGGCCAGGACAACTCGACGTCGGCGGTCGCTCGAGAACTGCCGCGCAGCGGTTCATGCCAACGATGCGACCGAGCTGCGCTCGACGGAGGTACCTCCATGAGGACGATCGTCAAGGGCAAGAACCTCGAGGTCCCCGACCGGGTCCGCCGCTATGCCGAGCGCAAGCTGACGCGCATCGAGCGTCTCCTCGACGATCGGACCGATGCGATCGTGGAGCTGTCAGTCGAGCAGCACCGCAGCGCAGCCGATTCCCACCTCGTCGACGTCACCCTCGTCATCGACGGGGCGACCCTCCGCGGCCATGCGGCCGGGGCAAGCTTCCAGGCCGGCCTGGATGAGGTCATGGACAAGGTGGAGCGGCGCGCCGTCGACCACAAGGAGAAGCCCCGCGTCCGGGCCCGCCCGATCGAGGAAAAGCAGCTCCTTCGGCGGATCGCGGACGGCACCGCAGAGCCGCTGCGCGAGCGCCGGATCGTGAAGACGAAGCGCTTCGCGATCGAGCCCATGTTCGAGGAGGACGCCGTCTCCGAGATGGAGGAGCTGGGCCACAGCTTCTTCATCTTCGTGAACGCCGAGACCGAGCGCCTGGCGGTTCTCTATCGTCGCAACGATGGCGACTACGGCATCATCGAGCCGAGCATCGGCGGCCAGTACACGAGCGGCCGAACGGCGGCCGACGGCCGGGCCATCCGGAGCACGAGAGTCCGGCGGTCGGGTGGGCGGCGGGCCGACGCCGGCTGACCGGGCTCAGGCGCGCCGATACTGCCCGGACTCGCGAGTCATGAGCCCGGCGTCCACCAGGTACCGGCGCAGGGCGGCCACATCCGGGTGGAACAGCGCGAGCCGCTGGTTGACCTCCTTCTCCGGATAGGGCCGGTCCTCCGTGAAGGCGCGGTCACGGAGATAGGCGAGGACGACCAGCCGCTTCTTCTCCTGGGCCGGGATGGAGACCAGCCGGTCGTCGACGATGAACGCGCGGAGGACCTTCGCCTCGAATGCCGGCAGCGGCGCGCCGTCGGGCCCGGGCAGCGTCGCCCGATCTTCCGTGCCGGTCTCCATGGCATGGAGCATGCGGCCTACTGCGTTCAGGCGATCGCGCCGCAGCGAGTACTCGACATAGGGCCGTCTGGGGCGGGCCTCCACGAGGCCCGCGGCCCGCAGTCGCTTGAGGTGATGGACGACCGTCCCCGGGGCGAGGCCCAGGTCGTCGGCCAGCTCCTCGACCGCGTACGGTCGACCGGCGAGCAGCCCGACGATTCGCAATCGGGACGCGTCCGACAGGGCCTTGAGGGTGGAGAGGAGCTCCGGATCCATGGTCGCTCCAGTGTCGGGTAATGATTTGATGCCTGTCAAATGACCCGCTCGTGGGGTACGATGCGGCCGATGCCCCGCTCCCTGCCCGACGGCCGTCGCCTGGGTGCCCACCTGCCGGTGGCGGGCGGTGCGGTCGCCGCCGCTGAGCGCGCCCACGCGATCGGCGCGAGAACGCTCCAGGTCTTCGCAGACAATCCAACGGCCTGGCGGCGCCGAGCCGAGCCGCCGAACGATCTCGTGGCCTTCCGCGAGCGGCTCGCCGCGCTGGACGTGGGTCCGGTCGCGATCCACGCCTCGTATCTCATCAACCTGGCGGGGCCGGACGACGAGTTCAGGAAACGGTCCGTCCAGGTCCTCGCCAGCGAGCTCCGGGCGGCGCCGGGCTTCGGCGCCCGATTCGTCAACGTCCACATCGGGTCGCACCGGCTGACGGGTCTGGACGGCGGGATCGCGCGCGTCGGCGAGGGCGTCGCTCGCGTCCTTGCCGAGGTGGACGCCGGTTCGGAAGCCGCGGTCCTCGCGCTCGAGAACTCGGCCGGTGGCGGCGGTGGTATCGGCGTGTCGCTCGACGAGCTGGAGGCGGTCGTGGAATCGATCGCCAGCCACGGCGGCGATGTCGCTCGGGTCGCCCTGTGCCTGGACACGGCCCATCTGTGGGCGGGCGGCGTGGCCATCGGAGACGATGAATCGGTCGACGCCCTGGTGGACGAGCTCGACACGCGGGTTGGCATCGAGCGCGTGGCCATGATCCATCTCAACGACTCGAAGTCGGCGTTGGGGTCCCGGCTTGATCGCCACCAGCACCTGGGCGCGGGGGAGATCGGGGTGCCCGGACTTCGGCGCCTGCTCTCACACCCGCGGCTGGCCGGGGTTGCGTACTACCTGGAGACCCCGGGCATGGACGAGGGGTATGACGCGGTCAACGTCGCCCGGGCGTATGCGATCGCGGCCGGCGAACCGCTCGAGGAACTGCCGCCCGAAGCCAGGACCATGCGGGGCGGCCGAGCCCGCGGCGGGCCGCGAGCGTCACCCGACTCGCCACAGTCGCCGGGCTGAGGATGGGCCTTGGCACCCTGATCCATCGCTGGGCGTGGCCGGCGGGCTTCCTCATGATCGTCGCCCTCGCCGCCGGCCTGCGCTTCCACGATCTCGCGACGAGAGGCACGTGGGACGCCGACCAGGGTCACGACATGCTCGTCCTCCGGGCGTTCGTCGCCGATGGCGTTCCGCCGCTGCTGGGACCACCGACTTCGATCGGCGATTTCCATCACGGTGCCCTCTACTACTACCTTCTGGCGCCGGCCGCCCTGGTCGGCGGCGGCGACCCGACCGTGGTGGTCGGCGAGATCGCGCTGCTCGGCGTCGTCGCGGTCGGTCTTGTGGCAGTCCTGGCCCGCCAGGTTGCCGGCGTGGCGGCGGGCCTCGCGGCCGGCCTGATCATGGCCGTCTCGGCGTCGGCCGTCGACGAGTCGACGTTCCTGTGGAACCCCAACCTGGTCGCCTTCTCGAGCGCCCTCGCCGTGAGCGCGGCCTGGAGAGCGTGGTCCAGCGGGCGAGCCGGCTGGTGGCTCGTCGCGGCGGCCGGCCAGGCGATCACGATGCAATGCCATGTCCTGGGCTGGACCCTGCTGCTGCCGCTCGCGGCGTGGCTCCTGGTCGACGCACGCCGGCGCGTCGGCCCTGAGCGGCAGCGCGTGATCGCGACCGGGATCGGCGGGCTGCTCCTCATCGCGGCGAGCTACCTGCCCCTGGTGGCCTCCGAGCTGCAGACCGGCTACCACGAGGCGCGCTCGGCGATGGCATTCCTGGCCGGGGGCGGGCAGGCCACCGCGCCGGAGCCGATCCTCCGCGTGGTGTTCGTCTCACTGCGGATCGTCGCGTGGCCGCTGACCGGCCTGCTGACCGACGCCCTCGCGGCGGGTGTGGTCGCCGCCGTCGCGGCGGTGGTCCTGCTCGTGTGGCGGGCGCGGGTGGCGCCGCCGGCCGAGCGCGCGCTCGACCGCTGGATCGCCGCCACGATCTGCTGGAGCTGGCTCGTGCTGGGCCTGGGCGTGTCGAGTCTGGCCTCGGTCACGCCGCTGCCGGTCGACCACTATCATGCCTTCCTCGACCCACTCGTGATCCTGGCGGTCGGGTTCGGCGCAGCCGGGCTGTGGCAGCTGGCCGGCCGATCGTGGGCCACGAGCGGCGGATCGCGAGGGCCGGGGCTCGGGCTCGCGGGACCGGCCGCGGCCGTCACCCTGGTCGGCAGTCTGGTGGCATGGAACGCCATGCATCAGCCGCCATCGGTGGCGAGGGACGGCGGCTATCCCGCGGCCCTGGCAGCGGCCCAGCGCATCGCGGACACGGCCGGTTCCCGAGACGGGCTGATCGTGAGCCTGCCGGAATTCAAGGCGCCGGATGCGTATCTCTATCCCCTGACCCGGATCGGAGCGGCGATCGAGGGCCGGGTCCCGGATCCGCTCGGCCTCCAGGCGCTCGTGGTGGTCTGCGACGACCTGTTCGTGGACGATTGCGGTGGACCAGCCGAGGACGCAGCTGCCGACGGCTCGTTCAGGACGGACGGCCTGTTCTTCCGGCTCGCCGACCGCTTCAGCGCAGCCCCGGGCCGGACGATCTCGGTCTACCTCTCGGCGACGCCGTAGCTCGAGTCATCGCCCGGAATAACGAACGCCGGCCACGAAGGCCGGCGTTCGCTGTCCCCGAGACCCGGACGTGGAGGCGACCGGGCCGTGCCCTGATATGCGCTAGTAGCGACCCTGCGTGCGGCCGGTCGAACGGCCAAGGGGTCGGGATGAGGTCAGCCGGGCATTCGTGCCGACGCCGGCCGCGACGGGGCCGCCGGCGCCTCGGACGACCGGCCGCTCGATTGGCCGCTCGGTGTTCTCCGACGGCTGGAAGGCTCGTCCGAAACGTCGCATGCGGACGGCCAGGTAGTACTCCATGATCTGGCGAACCTGTGGCTCGCTCAGCGACTCGTCGGCCCGCAGGGCGTATTCCACGCGGGCCGTCGGGTTGGTCGCGCCGGCGGCGACGAGGCCCAGGTAGGCGGGCGTGTCGGCGTCGTCACGCAGCTCGCGCAGGCCGCGGGCCAGCCTGGTGGCCGTGCCGAGCGAGGGCATCCGGTCACCGCGGATCAGCCGCGAGATCGTCGAGTGATCGACGCCGGACTGCTGGGCCAGCTGTCGCTGCGACATCTTCTTGGCCTTGAGCTGGGCTCGCAGCCATTCGTTGAACGCTCGGCCGTTCTGGGTGGTCATCGTGCGGGTGGGCGCTCCGTCAACGCGGTCGAGGTCGAGTCCGCTCTGATACGCACTATCCCGTCCGGCGGGTCAGGCCTGTATCACCCGTTCGTACCGGCCGGGTCCGCCACTCGGAGAGACGGCCGGAGAGGTCTGGTGAGGTGGATGGACGTCCGGTGCGTTGGGCGTGCGCCACCAGGACCGGACGGTCAGGCCGCCGGTCCGGGGCGCCCCGCGAATCGCGCCTCCGGTCGACTCCCGATACCAATGGATACGCGGGCGCGGCCAGACCGGACGATCGATGACCAGGGCGGTCAGACGGGCGTTACCGAGGTTGGGCCGATCTCGCGTGCCCCGCGCAGCCCCGCGCCTCGGCGCAGCGGCGAGACGACGTAGGCGATCCCGCCCAGGACGATGATCGAGAGGACGCTGATCGAGCGATCCAGCACCGTGATCGCGACTGCCGCCGGCGCCGACACGCGATAGACGAGCGTCAGCAGGCCCACGACGCCGGTCTCCACGATCCCGAGGCCGCCCGGCGTCAGGGGTACCGCGGTCAGGAGGGAGCCGGACAGGGCCACGAAGAACGATCCGCTGATGCCGAGGTGCACACCCGGAATGCCCAGGGCCTCGACGACCAGGAACAGGCGCATGGCCTCGGTTGCCCAGATGAAGCCGGTGATCACGACCAGCGGCGGCAGGTGGCGCAGGCCGACGGCGCCGAAGACCCCTTGTTCGAAGCGGTCGTACAGCTCGAGCGCCCGATGGGGCAGCGGCAGTCGGAGGAGGATTCGCCGGCCCAGGTTGCGCATCGTGAGCAGCCCGGCGGCCAACAGGACCACGACCGCCACGCCCAGCGCAAAGACTATCTGGACGGCCGGCGGCAACCCGGTGCGGAAGCTCACGAAGCCTGCCCCCAGGCCGAGCACGACGATGGCGAACAGGTCCAGGACGCGTTCGATGAACACGGTCCCGAATGTCCGGCTCAGCGAGACGGGACTGTTGATCTTGAGCAGGTACGCGCGGTACAGGTCGCCGAGCTTGGCCGGTACCACGCAGTTCACCAGCCAGCTGATGAAGATGATCTCCGTGGCGTCACGCGGCCGGATCGCGTAGCCCGTTCCACGGAGGAGGAGCGTCCAGCGCAGCCCCCGCAAAGGGAAGCCCAGGTAGTAGACGCCGAACGCGGCTGCAAACAGGAGCGGATTGGCCCGCCCGATTAGACCGGGCAGGGCCGCCAGGTCGAAGCCGGGCAGAGCCCGGACCAGAAGGATGAGGATGACGAGCGGGACGATGACCGATACGATCGTCCGTGGCTGCCGGAGGCGGCGTCCCAGCGAAAGTTGTTCCGGGGTTACCTGGCGTTCGAGGTCATCGATCTCCACGCCGGGCGCGGGTGCGACCGCCTCGCCGGGCGCGGGTGCGACCGCCTCGCCGGGCGCGAGCTCGCCTGGGTCGCCGGCTGCCGCGGGGACGGCAGGGTTGAGGGCAGTCATCGGCCGTGACGGTAGGCCACCGGGGTGACCGCCCGCCATCGGTCGATGGTCCTGCCGATCCCTCGTCATCGCTCGGCCGATCCGGCGATCCGGCCGGCGCCCGGCTCCTCCGGCTGGATCCGGCGGTTGCCGCGGGCCCACTGGACGGCCTTCGCAACCGGCCCGATCAGGCGGACGGCGTAGGAGGCATGGCCGGTGATCAGGTCCGCGCCGGGCAAGGCGGCCAGCAACCCGGCCGGGCTGGAAGGATCGCCCGACAGGCGGATGCAGGCGACCGCCACCTCCAGCGTGGAGTGGCTGTCCGACACTGCCACGCCGGGCAGGTCGTGCTCCCTGGCGTAGGCCGCTGCGCGCTCGTTGGCACGGCCGATTGCCCGGGCGTTGTAGATCTCGATCCAGTCGACGGCGCCAGCCGCTCCGGCCATCCTGTCGGCACCGCCGCCGGATCCTGCCAGCGAGCCGCGCAGCCGGTCGAAGGGATGGGGGACGCCGACCAGCCCACCCTGCTCGCGTACCGCCGCGATCGTCTCGCCGACCGGCAGGCCGGGCGGAATCGCCCGTTCCAGAAAGACCGCGATGAGATCGCCGTCGGCGGTCCTGATCTCCTCGCCAACGAGCACCGTGAGACCCACCGGCGCGGCGTCGCGGGCGCGGAGAGCCCCGTCGATCCGATCGTGATCGGTCACGGCCAGGTGGGTCAGGCCGCGCGCCGCCGCGGCCCGGAGGACGGCCCGGGGCGAGGCAAGGCTATCGAAGCTCGCGCTGGTGTGGCAGTGGAGATCGACGAACGCCGGGGACTCACCCATCGACACTGGGCGGCATGGGATTCAGACCGCCTGGACCAGGCTCTTGCGGAAGAAGTCGAAGTGCTCGAGGGCCAGGCCGGTCCCCAGCGCGACGCAGTCCAGCGGGTTCTCAGCAACGTGGCACGGTACTCCCGTGACCTGCGTCAGCAGCTTGTCGACGTTGCGCAGGAGCGCCCCGCCGCCGGACATGACCATGCCCTTGTCGATGATGTCCGACGACAGCTCTGGGGGAGTCTGCTCGAGGACGCTCCGAACCGCCGTGACGAGTTGCTGGAGCGGCGCCTCGATCGCCTCCATCACCTCCGAGCTCGTGATCGGGATCGTCCGCGGCAGCCCGGCGATCAGGTCGCGACCGCGGACCTCCATCTGCAGCTCCCGCTCGAGGGGAAGCGCGGTCCCGATCTGGATCTTGACCTCCTCCGCCGTCCGGTCGCCGATCATGAGGTTGTACTTCTTGCGGATGTAGGTCGCGATCGACTCGTCGAACTTGTTGCCGCCGACGCGCAGCGAGGTCGACACGACGATGCCGCCCAGTGCGATGACCGCGATCTCGCTCGTGCCGCCGCCGATGTCGATGACCATGTTCCCCGAGGGGCCGCTGATCGGGACGTTGGCGCCGATCGCGGCCGCGAGCGGCTCTTCGATGAGGAAGGCCTCCTTGGCGCCGGCCTTCAGGGCCGCATCTCGCACGGCGCGCTTCTCGACGCTCGTCACACCGGCCGGAACGCTGATCATCACGTCGGGACGGGTGAGGCCGATGCGGCCCTTCGTCGCCTTGCCGATGAAGAACTTCAGCATGGCCTCCGTGATGACGTAGTCGGCGATGACCCCGTCCTTCATCGGCCGGATGGCCTGGATGTTGCTCGGGGTGCGGCCGATCATCTGGCGGGCCTCCTCGCCGACCGCCACGATCCGGTTGTCGTCGCTCACGGCCACGACGGAGGGCTCCTGGATGACGATGCCCTTGCCCTGGACATAGACGAGGACGTTGGCCGTGCCGAGGTCGATGCCGATCTTCATGACGTGGTGACTGCGTTCCCTTCCGATGTCGACGCACGTTCGACGCGCTCGATCCTGGCGCCCAGGTCGAGGAACTTGCGTTCGATGTTCTCATACCCCCGGTTCACGTGGTGCGAGCCGCGGATCGTCGTCGTGCCCTCGGCGGCGAGGGCGGCCAGGATCATGGAGGCGCCCGCTCGCAAGTCGCCGATCGCAACCTCGGTCCCGCGAAGGCGGCGCGGGCCGGTGATCCTCGCGTGGTGAGCGTCCACGATCGAGACGTCCGCGCCCATCCGGGCAAGCTCGCCCAGGAACTCCAGGCGATCCTCAAAGATCGTCTCGTGGACACGGCTCGTGCCCGCCGCCTGGGTGAGGAGGACGCAGGTCGGGGGCTGCAGGTCGGTTGCGAAGCCGGGATACGGCGCGGTCTTCACGTCGACCGCCCGGTAGGCACGCTCTCCCGGCGGGATGCCCTTGACCTCGATGACGTCCCCCTTGCAATCCAGCCCGACGCCCGATCGACGAAGGACGTCGAGGAACGCCTTGAGGTGCTCGCACGGCGCCCCGCGCAGGGTGACCTCGCCGCCGGTCGCGGCGGCGGCGACCACGAACGTGCCGGCCTCGATCCGGTCCGGGATCACGCGGTGCTCGGCGCCACGGAGACGCTTGCGGCCCTCGACCTCGATCGTGTCTGGGTACGTCCGCTCGATCTCCGCGCCCATCTTCTGGAGGCAGGCCATGAGGTCGTCGACCTCCGGCTCCCGAGCGGCCGGGCGGATGACCGTGTGGCCCTCGGCCAGCGTGGCCGCGAGCATCGCGTTCTCCGTGCCCATGACCGACACGAACGGGAAGCGGACCTCCGACCCCCGCAGCCGGCCGGGTGCCCGGGCAAAGTAGTAGCCGTTGCGGTACTCGATCTCCGCGCTCAGGGCGCGCATCGCGTCAACATGCAGGTTGACCGGCCGGCGGCCGATGCGGTCGCCACCGGGGTTGCTGATGATCACGCGTCCGAAGCGGGCGAGGAGCGGACCCAGCAGGATGAAGCTCGCCCGCATCTTGGCGGCCGCCTCCAGGGGCACGAACAGCCACTCGACGTCGCCGGACGCTACCTCGTAGACGTTGGGCTCCGGATGGTCGACGACCACCCCAAGGTCGCGGAGGGTGTCCGCCATGACCCGGACGTCCTCGATCTCCGGGACGTTGGTGAACCGGCAGCGCTCCCCCGTCAGCGTGGCCGCCGCGAGAAGCTTGAGGGCCGCGTTCTTCGCCCCGCTGATGGGGACGGTGCCACGCAGTGGCCGGCCTCCCTGGACGATGAGGTCCTCGTTCTGCACCGGCTCCGGCCGGTACTCCCATTGGAACGGTCGCGCGTCGGCCAAACGGTCGATCCGGGCTGCGGCGTCAGCCGCGGCGCCGCGGACCCTCCCGATGGCGTCGCTCCGCGACGCGGATCCGGAGCAGGGCCTGCTGGAGTGCCGCCCTGGCGGCGGCCAGGTCGGCGCCCTCGTGATAGCCCGATTCGAGCGCGCGCTCCGCTTCTCGCCGCGCTTCGCGGGCCGTCTCCAGGTCGATCTCCGACGAGAGGTCGGCGGTCTCGGCCATGACGATGACCTTATCCGGGCGGACCTGGACGAAACCGCCGAATACCGCGAACGACTCCTCCTGCCCGCCTTTGCGGATGCGCAGCTCGCCGGCGCCGAGGGTGGCCAGGAGCGGAGCGTGGTGGGGCAGGATGCCGAGCTCGCCTTCCGAGCCGGGCAGCTGAACGCTGTCGACCTCGTCGTCGTAGGCCAGCCGCTCGGGCGTGACGATCTCGAGATGGAGCGGCATCAGCGCACCCGTGCGTGACGTGTCATGACGACAGCTTCTCCGCGTTGGCCCGAACATCCTCGATCGTGCCCGCCAGGAAGAACGCCTGCTCCGGCAGCGTGTCCGTCTTGCCCTCAAGGATCTCCTTGAAGGAGGCGACGGTGTCCTTGATCGCGACGTAGGTGCCGGGCCGGCCGGTGAACACCTCCGCCACGAAGAACGGCTGGCTCGCGAAGCGCTGCAGCCGGCGGGCCCGGGCAACGGTTGCCTTGTCGTCCTCGGACAGCTCGTCGATGCCCAGGATCGCGATGATGTCCTGCAGGTCACGATAGCGCTGCAGGACACGCTGGGTCTCGCGGGCAACGTCGTAGTGCTCCTGGCCGACGACGAGCGGATCCAGCACCCGCGAGGTTGACGTCAACGGGTCGACGGCCGGGTAGATGCCCAGCTCCGCGATCGATCGCTCGAGCCGGATCGTGGAGTCGAGGTGGGCGAACGTCGTGGCGGGAGCCGGATCGGTGTAGTCGTCGGCCGGCACGAAGACTGCCTGGAGCGATGTGATCGAGCCGTCCTTGGTCGAGGTGATTCGCTCCTGGAGCTGGGCCATCTCGGTCGCCAGGTTGGGCTGATAACCCACCGCTGACGGCATCCGGCCGAGCAGTGCGGACACCTCGGAGCCGGCCTGGGTGAACCGGAAGATGTTGTCGATGAAGAGCAGGACGTCGCGGCCTTCCTCGTCGCGGAAGTACTCGGCCATCGTCAGCCCGGTCAGGCCCACCCGCTGGCGCGCACCGGGCGGCTCGTTCATCTGCCCGAACACGAAGGCGGTCTTCTCGATGACGCCCGATTCGGTCATCTCATGGATGAGGTCGTTGCCCTCGCGGCTTCGCTCGCCCACGCCCGCGAAGACGGACACGCCGGCGTGCTCCTGGGCGACGTTGCGGATCAACTCCTGGATGATCACGGTCTTGCCCACGCCGGCACCGCCGAAGATGCCAACCTTGCCGCCCTTCTTGAACGGGCAGATGAGATCGATGATCTTGAGCCCCGTCTCGAAGACCTCCACGTCCGTGGTCTGCTGATCGAATGCCGGCGCCAGGCGGTGGATGGGCAGGGTCTTGGTGCGATCGACCGTTCCCTTGCCGTCGATCGGCTTGCCCAGGACGTCGAACACCCGGCCCAGCGTGACCTCGCCGACGGGGACGCTGATCGGACCGCCGGTGTCCTTGACGTCGACCCCGCGGGCCAGGCCGTCCGTCGTGGTCATGGCCACGGTGCGCACCCAGTTGTTGCCCAGGTGCTGTTGGACCTCGCACACGAGTGGGTCCTGGTCCGTCCGCTGGATCTCCACGGCGTTGTAGATCGCCGGCAGCTGGCCGGCCGGGAACTCGATGTCGACGACCGGGCCGGTGATCTGGATCACCTTGCCCGTGGCCGGCTTCGTGGCGGTGGCGGTTGCCATCGGTGGTTCGTCCTCCGTGGTTCAGTTCGCGGCTAGCGCCGCTGGGCGCCCGTCGCGATCTCGATCATCTCGCGGGTGATGTTGGACTGCCGCACCTTGTTGTACGACAGCGTCAGGTCTTCGATGAGTTCTTCGGCGTTTTCTGTCGCGTTCTTCATGGCGACCATGCGACTCGATTCCTCGCTGGCCTTGCTCTCCAGGACAGCCTGGTAGAGCCGGGTCGCGATGTACCTCGGCGCGAGCTGCTCCAGAAGCCGGCCGGCCTCCGGTTCGAAGATGAACTGGTTGCCGGGAATGACCGTGTCCTCGTGGGGCACGATCGGCAGGAGCGGGGCCAGGGTGGGCCTCTGGGTCAACGTCGAGACGAAGTGGCTGTACACGATGTCCACGCGCGACGTCTGTCCTGCCAGGAAGTCGTCCGAGATGAGGCGGGCAAGGGGCAGGATGTCGGCGAACGTGGGCCGGTCGCCGTAGCCGCTGAAATGCGCCTCGAGCGGAACCCGTGCGCGCCGCATCGCATCGCGCCCCTTCCGGCCGACGGTCACGACCGCCACGTCGCCGGGATGCTCCGTGATTTCGCGTGCGGCGAACCGAATCGCATTGGTGTTGAGCGGGCCGGCGAGGCCACGGTCCGTCGTGAACATGACCAGCAGCCGCCGTCCGCCGGCGGCGCCCGCGGTCAGCAGCGGGTGAGCCTCCTTCCCCAGAACGGCCGCCACGTCGGCGATGACCTCGTCGATCGCCTCGCTGTAGGGGCGGGCGGAGAGCGTGGCGTCCTGCGCCCGCTTGAGCTTGGAGGCCGCCACGAACTGCATCGCGCGGGTGATCTGCTTGATGTTCCGGACGGCCCCGATGCGCCGCCGGATGTCTCGCTGGCTAGCCACGCGTTCCTGGGCTCCTCGTCAGTCTGCTCGGCCTGGATTCAGGCCAGGAAGCCCTGGCGGTAGGCTGCCACGGCATCGTCCAGCGCCGAGGCGATCTCGTCGGTCAGCGTGCCCGATTCGGCCAGATCCTTGAGGATGTCCGGCCGCTCGGTCTCGAGGAAGCGATACATGCCGTACTCGAACTCCTTGACCCGTGGGGTGGGGATGTCGTCGAGCTGGCCCTTGGTCGCCGCATACAGGATGGCGACCTGCTGTTCCACCGCGAGCGGCTCGTATTGCGGCTGCTTGATGACCTCGGACAGCTTTTCGCCGCGGGTCAGCTGGTCGCGGGTGGCCTTGTCCAGGTCGCTCGCGAACTGGGCGAACGCCGCCAGCGCGCGGTACTGGGCGAGATCGAGCTTGAGTGGCCCGGCGACCTGCTTCATCGCCTTGATCTGGGCGGCAGAGCCCACGCGGCTGACCGAGATGCCGATGTTGAGGGCCGGCCGCTGGCCGGCGTTGAAGAGGTCCGTCTCCAGGAAGATCTGGCCATCGGTGATCGAGATGACGTTGGTCGGAATGTACGCGGAGACGTCGCCGGCCTGGGTCTCGATGATCGGCAGGGCGGTCAGCGAGCCGGCCCCGTTTTCCTCGTTCATCCGGGCGGCCCGCTCCAGGAGACGGCTGTGGAGGTAGAAGACGTCACCGGGATAGGCTTCCCGGCCCGGCGGGCGGCGCAGCAGGAGCGACATCTCGCGATAGGCCCAGGCGTGCTTGGACAGGTCGTCGTACACGCAGAGCGCGTCCTTGACCGTCGCCCCTTCCAGCTTGACGCCCCGCTCCATCACCTCTTCGCCCATCGTCACGCCGGAATACGGCGCCAGGTACTGCAGCGGAGCTGGGTCCTCCGCCCCGGCCACGACGACGATCGTGTGATTCATCGCGCCGTGGCGCTCCAGGATGGCGACCGTCGTGGCGACGGTGGACAGCTTCTGGCCGATGGCCACGTAGATGCAGACGAGGCCCTTCCCCTTTTGATTGATGATCGTGTCGATGGCGATCGCGGTCTTGCCTGTCTGGCGGTCGCCGATGATGAGCTCGCGCTGGCCGCGGCCGATCGGAATGAGCGCGTCGATCGCCTTGATGCCCGTCTGGACCGGGGTGTCCACCGACTGCCGGACGATGACGCCGGGGGCGATTCGCTCCACGGGACGCGTCTTCTTGGCGGCGATCGGGCCCTTGTCGTCGATGGGCCGACCCAGTGGGTCCACGACCCGGCCAAGCAGCGCCTGTCCGACAGGCACCTCCACGACGCGGCCGGTCGTCTTGACCGTATCGCCTTCCTTGATCGCCTCGGCGTTGCCAAGGATCACAGCGCCGACGGTCTCCTCCTCGAGATTGAGGGCCAAGCCCCGGACCCCGTTCGGGAACTCGAGCAGCTCCGACGCGAGCGCACCGTCCAGGCCGTAGATCTGGGCGATGCCGTCGCCCACCTCGACGACGGTGCCCACGCTGCGCGTCTCGACGGTCGCCTCGAACCCTTCGATCGCGGACTTGATGATGGTCGTGATCTCGTCCGATCTGATGGCCATGGTGTCTCCGGTCCTCCGTGTCGGGCTGCGCTAGCGGTTCTGGGTGCCCGCCACGAGCTGATTGCGAAGCCGCTCGAGGCGGCCGCGCACGCTGGCATCGATCCACTGGTCGCCGACTCGCACGACGAGCCCGCCGATGAGGTCGGGGTCGACCGCCGTGGTCAGCCGGACCTCGCGCCCGGTCATCGCCTCGACGCGCGAGCGGACGGCGGCTTCCTCGTCCTCGTCCAGCGGCGCGGCGCTGCTGACTGTCGCGGCGACGATGCCCCGCGATTCGTCGAGGAGGCGGCCGAACTGAGCCGCCACTGCAGGCACGATGTCGATCCGTCCGCGCCGGGCGAGGAGCCGGACGAGATTGAAGGCCGGTCGCGCGAGCCGGCGGCCCAGGAGGCGCTTGAGGACCGCCTCGCGGTCGACCAGGGGGATGGCCGGGTTGTCGACGACGCGGGCCACCCGCTCATCGGCGAGGAGCTCGGCCGCGGTGCGCAGGTCCGAGTCCCAGCGGTCGTGCGTTTCATCGCGAGAAGCAAGCTCGAAGGCAGCCTCGGCGTAGCGGCGGGCAGCAGTGGTGGGTCGAGGCATCGGTCGGCCTCAGCTCGACGATCCGGGCGACGCCGTCTCGCGGAGGAAATCCTCCACCAGTCGCCGCTGCCGCTGGCCGGTCATCTCCTCGCCGAGGACCTTGCCGGCAGCGGCCAGGGCCAGGTCGGCCACCTCCGCCCGGAGCTCGGCCAGGGCCCGCTGCTTCTCGGACTCGATCTCGGATGCCGCCTGCTCGCGCAGCCGTTCCAGCTCGGCCTTCGTCGCGGCGATGTCTGCATCGCGCGTCTCCTGGGCGAGCCGCTGGGCGCGATCCAGGATCTCCCTGGACTCGCGGCGCGCCTCCTTGAGCGTGGCCAGCCGGTCGGCCTCGGCCCGCTCGCGGTCCTGCCGGGCCTGGTCGGCATCGCGCAGGCCCTGTTCGATGCGCTGCCGTCGCTCTTGGAGCATCCGTCGGACGGTGCCCCCGAACAGGCGGTTCAGGACGACGGCAAAAACGATGAAGTTCAGTGACGAGACGACGATCCAGAACAGGTTGATGGCGAGGCCGCCGCCCTCCTCCGCCGCGAACGCCCCGAGGGCATCGCGAGGCAGGCTACCGGCGATCGCGAGCACGTCCACTGGCGGATCCCCTGCGACCGGTCCGCTGCTTACAGGACGATCGCGAGGATCGCGACCACGATTGCCAGGACGCCAAGCCCTTCGGCGAACGCGGCGCCCAGGATGAACTGCGCCCGGATGCTCGGGGTTGCATCCGGGTTCCGGCCGATCGCGGACGCGGCCAGGCCGGTCAGGATGCCGATGCCGATACCGGGCCCGATGACCCCCAGGGCCGCCAGGCCGGCGCCGATGTGCTCCATGTGAGCGTTCCTCCTTCACGTCCGGGCGGCGGCCCGGGTTCCTCCGATGACGATGGGCGACGGACCCCCGTCGAGTGGTCAGGCGGCGGCATCCGCCGCGGCGCCTGGGACGTCGGCCTCGTGCCGCGCGTCGGGCTCTTCCACGTGATCTGCCGGTTGATGCTCCTCAGTGTGGGGTGCCTCGACGGCAATGATCGTGTACATGAGCATGAGCGTCGAGAAGATGAGTGCCTGGACGAAGTTGAGCAGCAGCTCCAGGGAGAGCATCGCCACTGGGATCAACGCGATCGTGAGCGCCGTGATGACGCCCAGCGCCACCTCGCCGCCGAAGATGTTGCCGAAGAGTCGCATGGACAGCGTGACCGGCTTGATGAACTCGAGCATCAGCTCGATGAGACCCACGAAGAGGTCGATGAGTCCTGTCCCGATCCCCTGCCGGAAACCGCTGAGCACGAAGAACTTGCCCAGATAGCCGCGCACCCCCAGCACACGGAAGCCCTGGTAGTTGTAGTAGATGAAGACGACCAGCGCGAGCCCGATCGTCACGTTCACGTCGCTGGTGGGCGCGCGCAGCTCCTCGAACTTCCCGAAGATCGGAATGAGGCCACTCCAGTTCGAGAACAGGATGAACAGAAAGAAGGACGCGAAGAGGGGCACGTGCCTGGCGGCTCCTGGCCCGCCCAGCGCGATGGCCCAGTTCTCCAGCGACTCGTAGGCGAACTCGAGGATGTTCTGCCGCGGGCCGGGGACGCTCGTCATGCCACGCGTCCACATGAAGACGAGGGCGAGCACCACCAGCATGACCAGCCAGGTCGTGAAGATGGGCGCGGAGATGCTCGGGTGGTTGAACACGATGGCCTTCGGCCCAACCGGATCGTTTGGCGCGAAATCCCACACGACATGCGGCGCGGGCAGCTCCAGGTTCGCGTTGATGAGGTCGGCGATGCCACTGATCCGCTGGCCGGGCTCGCCCTTGGGAAACGGCGGGATGAGGAAGAAGGCAAGAACGTCGAGGACGATGACCGCGATCACCAGCCATACGATGCTGATCCGCGGTCGTCCGCTGTCGCCGCCGGTGCCGGTGTCCCCTGCCGCGGGCGGCGGTGCCGCGTCGGTCGGTCCGGTCGCTGCGCCCAGGTCGCTCGACACGCTTCGCTCCACACACATGAGCGCGGCGGTTCCGCCGCGCTCGCCTCGCTCCGTTCGACGCCGGCTCGACTCAATCGAACCGGGCGAGGAACCTCATGACCAGCTTGTACATGGCCCTGGCCCCCACCGCGGCGCCGAGCAGGAAGCCCGTGATGGTGAGGATCGGGAGGGACCCAAGCTGGTTGTCGATCCAGTAGCCCCCGAGGGCGCCAACCAGGGTGGTAACCAGGAGGACGATCCCGATCTCGGAGAAGAGGGCGAGATACGCTCCCGCCTGACCGGGCTCGATCATGGACTCCCTGACAAGGCCGCCGGAGTATAGCAGCTGCCATTTTGGCCCCGCAAACGATCCGGCGGGAGGTGGTGGGTCCGATTTGAACCAGCAAGCGCCCGGAACGAGGGCTAGCTGATGTCCACGACGCAGAAGCGGTTGCCCTCCGGATCGGCGAGGATGATGTAGTCGGCGTCCGGCGGTCGCCTGTCCCAGTGGGCCTCGGTGGCCCCCACCCGGATCAAGCGCTCGACCTCCCCCGCCACGATCGAGCCGACGTGAATCATCCGGACCCCTCTGCGCTGCGGCGCCCAAAGGGCGGTCTCACGGGCAGATCACCGTGATCTCGGTGGCATCGGTGTCCGATGCTCCGCCGGAGTTCTGAACGGTCAGTGTGATCGTGTAGGCGATCCCGGCCGTGCTGCCCGGGAAATCTCGGGTCACGGCCACGGCCGTCGAGCCGGCGATGCCGCCGCTGAATGTCCAGGCGTATGACGCAGCGCCAACGGACGTGGCGCCCGTGAAGCTGTAGGAGGCGAGGCTATCCGCGCTGCACGGCCCGAGTGGAGGCGAGACGGTGATGACGGCGACCGGCGGCGCCGGCGTCGGAGTCGGCGTGGCGGTCGGCTTGGCGGTCGGCCTGGGCGTCGGAGTGGGCGTCGGCCGGGGTGTGGGTGTCGCGCTGGGGCGTTGCGTCGGCCGCGACGTGGCCGTGGCCCCCGGCGCGATCGTGGGCCCTGGCGTGGCGCTCGGCGTCGGGCTCGGCATCGGGCTCGGCGTGAGGTTCGCGGTCGAACGGGACTTCGCGATCGACGACGGACCGGGCGTGGCTGCCGGCTCCGCGCTCGCACCGATCGCCACGAAAGGCGGCGACCCTTCCGGCGTCGCCGTCAGGGACGCGACCCCGCCGAACAGGCCGGCCTGCTGGATGGTGACGACCACGATCGCAAGCGAGGAGAACACGAAGAGGACGATCGCCGCATCGCGCCACAACCGACCCCGTGGGTCGACCCGCTGACGGGCATGCGGAAGGCGATCCCGTCCGGGCCCGTTGCCGATCAGCCCGACGCTCGTCAGGCGGTGGGGCGACAGCACCGGAGGCGGCGGCAGCGCAGCATCGTCCTCGTCGTCCGGTCGCCCGAGCAGGCTCCGCAGGGCCCACATGGCGATCGAGTCGTCGATGCGATCGCCGAGCCACACCAGGTGCCGTTCGCCGGGCAGGGCACGTCGGCCAGGGCTTCCGCGACGACGAGCACGGCTGACGCGCAGCGCGATGGCCGAGACGGTTACGACCGCGAGCAGGACCAGGACGATTTCGACTGGCATGGACTCCTGGGCACAGGCCCGGGTCGGGCGCCCGAGCGTCGAGCCGATGCTAGCACCGACCCCTGCGGCCGCCGAGCGAGCCCCCGGTCGGGTAGTGGCTCAATTTGAGCCTCCCGAGATTTGACGCGCGGCTAGGGTCGGGCGCACACTCCCGAGCATGCCTAAGCGCTCCCGAATGCCCCGCGATCCGAACCAATTCGCCAAAGCCGTTGTGGACTTTGCGACTGGTGAGCGCGAGCCTGACCCGCCCACCCCCGTCAAGAACCCCGCAGCGGTCGAGCTTGGACGGAT
>DASPWU010000187.1:0-32235 GCA_035637675.1 Candidatus Limnocylindria bacterium
ACGAACGGGGGAAGGTTCGCGCGGGCGGAATCGTCGGCGGTCGGGCTCACGGGCCGAAGCGACTATCAGCGAGCCGGCGTCCGCAGAGACCACCGCCACTTGATCCGCACTTGCGACACATAGGGTCATCTGCGTGCGCCGAGCAGGGGCCCGTGTCGGCCATGGTGGGAGACGGCCTGCCTCTGCTCACGCGTGGTTATGCTGATTGGTGGGGCCGTGGTGTGGAAGGAGTGAAGCGGTGTCTCTTCCGCAAATAGTTGGTGGCTACGGATTGAGGCCCGGTGAAGGCGAGGCGTTGTGGTTCAACGGCGGGCTCGGCGTCCTCAAGGCGACGGGAGACCAAACCGAGGGCCGCTTCGCCGCGATCGAGTTCCTGATGCCCAAGGGATTCGCCTCACCCCTCCATATCCACCGAGCGGAGGACGAGTTCTTCGTCGTCCTCTCGGGCGAGGTTCGCGTCCAGCACGGTGAAGCCGTGGTCGAAGCGGTGACTGGCTCGTTTGTCTATAGCCCTCGCGATGTCGCTCATGCCTTCCACGTCGACTCGGCGGAAGCCCGTCTGCTCTTGTTCTTCGGGCCAGCGGGTGTTGAGAGGTTCTTCCGCGAGGGCGGGAAGCCGGCTCGGTCCCTGGGACTGCCTCCCGCCGATGAGCAGTTCCTCGACAGACAAGCCCTCAAGGAGATCGCGAGTCGCTACAGCCAGGAGTTTGTTGGTCCACCCCTGCCCCCGAAAGACTGAACGTCCCGAGACAGTTGCCTGGCGCCTTCACCGGCAGGCTCAGGGGAAGGGTCAGGAACCAAACGTACACACGAACGACCGACTTCTGCGGCAGGCTTTCGAAGCGCAAGCCCGAGCCGCCCGACCCGCCTACCCCTCTGCGATGACCCCGACGGAGATCCTGAAACCGGCGCGGCGCTGCAGGGCGGGCATCAGCGTACCCTGGCCAACGGGCGCGTCACCCGGGAACCAACGCACCCATTCCTCGTTGAAGATGTCGAACTCTGCCGGGTCACGCAACGACCAGTTCGCCCAGACGACCTTCTCGAGCGAGCTCCCGGCGGCTTCAAGGGTTGCCTTCAGGTTGGTCAGGCACTGGCGTGTCTGCTCCTTGATCGCTCCGCTGACGACCTGGCCAGTTTCCGGATCGACGGGCCCCAGCGACGAGACATAGACCATTCCCCCGGCCGTGACCGTTCGGCCGTTTCCGACCGGGACTCGTGATGTATCGGGCACCTGATTCGTCGACCTCGCGACCAATCTCCCCTTGCCCTGGCGTGACGGACCTGGCCGCGCGGAATCTTCGGAGGGGATGCCGAACTCCCCGGGCGGCAGCTGGATTCCGTTGGCCTGGAACGTTCCCATGAACGTGGGCCGGATCCCGGTCGGCTTGAGCTCGCCCTCGACCTTGCCGTCTCGAAGGCCGGTCTGCTCGAAGGCGAACACGTCTTGGGTGAGGATCTCGTCGTCCTCGATCCCGTACACCTCGGTGATGTTGACGATCTTGCGCGAGCCGTCCTTGAGGCGCGCCGTGTGAACGATCAGGTCGACGGCCGAGGCGATCTGCTCGCGGATCGCCCGCAGCGGCAGCTCATAGCCGGCCATGAGGACCATCGTTTCGATCCGCCGGAGCATGTCCCGCGGGCTGTTCGCGTGCCCAGTTGAGAGCGAGCCGTCCTGGCCGGTGGTCATGGCCTGGAGCATGTCCAGGGCCTCGCCCGAGCGGCACTCCCCGACGATGATGCGATCGGGGCGCATATGCAGTGCATTGCGCAACAGGTCGCGGATTGTGATCTCACCCTCGCTCTCCAGGTTGGGCGGGCGCGACTCGAGCGTCACGACGTGGGTCTGGCGGAGCTGCAGCTCGGCCGCGTCCTCGATGGTGATGATCCGCTCCTCCTCGGGGATGAACGAGGAGAGCACGTTGAGCGTCGTCGTCTTGCCCGATCCGGTGCCGCCCGAGACGAAGACGTTGAGTCGGGCCTCCACGCAGGCCTTCAGGAAGTCGAACATATCGGCCGTTGACGTGCCGAAGCGGATGAGATCCTCGACGGTGTACGGCGTGGCAGCAAACTTGCGGACCGTGATCACCGGTCCAACGAGCGAGAGCGGTGAGATGACCGCGTTCACGCGCGAGCCGTCGGGGAGGCGGGCGTCGACCCGCGGGCTCGACTCGTCGATGCGTCGTCCCATCGGCGTGATGATCCGGTCGATGATTCGCCGAACGTGCTCGTCGTTCTGAAACACGACGTCGACGCGCTCGATCTTCCCGTCCCGCTCGATGTAGACATGGTCCGGGCCGTTGACCATGACCTCGGTGATCGACTCATCCAGAAGGAACGGCTCGAGGGGCCCGAACCCGGTGACCTCATGGACCATCTCGTCGATCAGGCGCAGCCGCTCGTCCCGCGTCACGGCGAAGCCGTGCAGGCCGAGGATCCGGTCGACGATGGGCTCGATCTTGCTGCGTAGCTCACTCGGTGGGACGTCGAGCACCGAGCCGAACGCGCTGATGACTTCGGCCTGCAGCCGAATCCGGACGTCCCGAAGCAACTCGTCTCGAGGTGAGCCGCGGGTCGTCGTCGCAGGGGCCGGCGTCGGCGGCGGCGGCGGAGTCGGAGGAGCGACGGGTACCGCTACGCCGGCATCCTGGATGTTGGCTCCCTGTCGAACCCGCTCAACCCGTTGGAGCAGGGACATGACCTATACCTCACTCGGACTTGCGTCGCTACTTCTCGTTGAGCGGTGATCCCGTATGACCGGGCCCCGCGCGCGAGCCGCTGGCGCGACTCGCCTGTTGAGTTCGGGGAGAGGATACCCCCGCCGTACTATCGGAGGCCCCAGGAAGTACTACGCACGGTGCGTGACGGCAACCGTAATTGTCGGCCGTCGCCTTACCGTCGACCGCGTTCAGATGCGGCGCCGGCGCTTGCGGACGAACCGGCCAGCGGCCAGGATGAGGACTCCTCCGGCAACGACCACCACGCCGATCGTCAACAGGCCGCGTGACATGCGTCGCTGACAACCCGCTCGAATGCGGGCCCTGAATCAGCCGCCGACGAACTCGTGGTCACCAAGCTCGACGGACAGGTGGTTCGTCGTGTCGGCAAGGACTACACGGTTATACGTGCCAGCGTATGGCACGGCCCGATACCCCAAGAGGCACGCGAGCTTCTCCGGGCGTGGAGGTGCGAGTTGGAGCGTCCCCCGAACCCTCCCGCTGGCATCAGACGTCAAGGTGGCCGTGGCCGTCACCGTCCGCGAGACGGTCTCCTTCTGCGTGTCGATTTCCTGCGTCTGCGGATTCCAGCAGTGGTAGGACGCCATTCCATCGGCGGTCAGCGTGTAGCTGATCGTCTGGCCCGGCACACCTGTCTCCTCGAAGACCACGGGCACGTTCTCAGGCGGGACGCCGGCGGCCACCTTCGGAACCTGCGCCTCCGAGAATGCCGGCCGTGCAGCCTGTGAGGAGCCCGAGAGTGGGCTCGGGGTGGGGCTCACAGCGGCCGAAGGCGTGTCGGTCGGCGGCTGGAGGGTCGGTCCGCCCGGCGTCGCCGAGGCTCCGCCCGAGCACGCGACTGCCAGGCAGCCGAGCACCAGGCAAGCCAGCCAAGGCGCCCGATTGTTCGTCATGATGGTCTCAAGACGACTGAGCGCGGCCGCTGTGACGCTACCATCGAAGTGTGACGACGGGCGAACGAGAATCCCTCATTCGGCCGCCGCTCTACCAGGCGCGATCGGCCGAGCGCGTCAGGCTCGCGTGGACGAGTGTCCGCCACGATCGGTGTCCGAGGCGTCACAGGCGTCGGTGGCGCCGGAAGGGGAAAGCCGCGGTCAGCGGCGTACGAAGCGGAAGTGCGCCGCTCCGCGAGCATCGACATAGGTGGCCTCGACAGTTTCGACGATCCGGAGGACCACGCCGTCGCAGGTGGGACAGCGCAGGACGGCTCCCGGCGCGCGCACATACGCGCGCAGCTCGGCCACGAGGCTCACGGTGCCGCAGTGCGCGCATCGGCCGGGAACCATAGTCATGTCCGATCCGAAGGCCGCGGCGAGTGTCCCGGCCAGCGCGTTGCCATCCAGGACCTGCTCGGCCACCGGGTCCATCGTGCGGTCCTCGTCCATCGCTCGATTCTCCTGGGAACTCACGTGCCGGTCGGGCCGAAGCGCTCGGTCCGAACCCGGCTCGGCGGCAGGCCCAACCGAACGAGCGCATTGGCGGCGGTCTCGACGAGCGCCGTCGGGCCGCAGATGTAGACGCGGGCGGAGATTCCCAGCGGCTCGAGGACCTCGGCCAGCATCCGGTCGTCGATGCGGCGCCGGTAACCGGTCCATCCCGCCGGCTGCGATCGCGTCAGGGTGTGGATGACGTCCAGCCCGTCTCGCGCTCCCGCCAGGCGATCGAGCTCCTCGCGATAGATGATCTCCTCGGCATGTCGCGAGCTGAACAGCAGGCGGGTCGGGATGCCCGATCCGGACCGCGCGCGATGGCGGAGCATGGCCATGAGCGGCACCACGCCGGATCCCCCCGCGACGAGGAAGAGCGGCCCGCCGAGCGTCGCTTCCCAGACGAAATAGCCGCCGATCGGCCCGCGAATCTCGAACCGGTCGCCGGGCACCACGACGTCGTGGAGGAACGGCGACACCTCGCCGTCCTCGATCCGCTCCACCGTGATCTCGATCGTGTTCGCCAGCTCCGGCTCGGACGCGATGGAGTAGCTCCGCTCGACGCTGTAGCCGTCCTCGGCAGTCAGCCGCACGTCGACATGTTGGCCGGGGCGATGCCCGAGCCACGCCGGTAGCGAGAGGCTGAACGAGCGGACGGTCGGGGTCTCGACCCGGATCGCGGCCACGGTGGCGAGCTGCCATGCGATGGGGCTTGCCACAGTGCTTGCCACGGTGCTTGCCATCGTTCCGGTCCCAGTCCTAGTCACCGCTGTAGCGCTCTTCGAGCCACTGGTCGCCCCGGTTGTGGTAGCCGAGCGACTCCCAGAAGCCGGGCTCGTCCGTCGACTGGAGGCGGAGGCCCCGGATCCACTTCGCGCTCTTCCAGAAATACCGATCGGGGACCACCAGGCGGGCGGGGCCACCGTGCTCTGGGGCGAGCGGCCGGCCGTCGTATTCATAGGCGACGAACGCCTGGCCGTTGAGCACGTCCGCGATCGGCAGGTTCGTCGTGTAATCGCCGTCGGACCAGGCAATGAGGAAGGCGGCCGCCGGGTCCAGCTCGGCGTGCTCGAGCAGCGTATCCACGCTCACGCCGTGCCAGCGCGTGTCGAGCTTCGTCCATTTCGTGACGCAGCTGATGTCGACGGTCCAGTCGCGGGCCGGCAGAGCGAGAAACTCCGTCCATGTCCATCGGACGGGCTCGTTCACGAGGCCCTCGATCGAAAACGTCCAGCGATCGAGTGGCGTGCGCGGCGTGGGGCCCGCGGACAGGACGGGGAAGTCAGTCGTCAGGTACTGGCCCGGCGGGATCCTCGACGCGATGTCGGCGCCGCCCTCCGCCGTGCCGCGCCGACCGACGAATCCCCTGGTCACGAATCGCTCGCTCATCTGGTCCTCCGTCCTGCGGCTGAGCAAACCGCGCGCGGGCTCGAATGTCAACTGGGACGACGCGCCTTCGGCGGAGCAGTGGCCAGAGCCCGCGACCAGCGGCGATTTCGCGGCGGCGACCTCGCGTCGCGCAATCAAAGAATTGCAGGACGCGCAGCAGCAGCGCCATGAAGGTGCGTGGCCGGTCGCGAGCTTTGGCCAATTCGTGTGGCGGTCACGCTCGATCCTCTCGAATTTGATGCGTCAGATGCACTCGCGCCCAGATGCGGCGGCGCTCGAGGAAGGTCACCGCGGGCTCGTTCATGATCGTGCGCGGCTCGACCGGCGAGACAGACGGGAGTAAAATAGAGGCTCGCCATTGACCCCCTACGACGGACAACTCCGCCGGTCGTACGGGTTGGTGTTGCCATGGAGGTGCCCCTATGAATGCGTTCATCGTGGACCTCAAGAACAAGCCAGGCGAGTTTGCCAAGGTGGCCGAAGCGATCGCCGAGAAGGGGATCGACATCACCGCCTTCAGCGGGGCGACCTGCGGCGAGAGCGGTTCGGTCGTGCTGCTGACCAGTGATGAGGCCGGCACGCGGCGCGCGCTGAGCGACGGGCAGTGGAAGCACCGCCCGGTGGAGCTCATCACGGCCGCGCTCGCCAACCAGCCGGGCACCCTCGCCCAGGCTGCTCGCCGGCTCGCGAATGCCGGGGTCAACATCGAGGCAGCCGTCCCGACCGGCATGTCCGGGAACAATGTCCACGTCGCTTTCGCGACCGACAACCCGACCAAGGCCCGGGATGCCCTCAGTGAGTGGCTCCTGGTCGAGACGTACAGCCGCTAGATGACCCCTGGCGGCGGTTGACGCCGCCGCCGACGGATGGCTCGATGCCCCATGCCCCACCGAGGCATGGGGCATCGTCTTGGCCCTCAGTGATGCAGCGAGGGCCCTGCCGGCTTCGGCATCCCGGACGAAAGGGGGTCGGAGTACTGCCCGTTCGGGTGATGCGCCACGCGCATCGCACTGGCTACGATCGTGACGCGCGCTCGCGCTCCATGACCCAGGAGGTGCCCGGGTGGCCCAACGACGCACGACCCGGAAGCCGTTCGTGTCCCCCATCAGGAGATCTCCGGCGTGATCCGCCCCCGATTGCGTGGCGGTCGCTCCGCCGTCGCCGAAGAGGAAGATGCCTCCGGTCGTCTTAGGCGGCTCGCAAGGGAGTCGCGGGAACTTCAGGCGAAGGACGCCTCGGATCAGGACGCAATGCCTGCCAAACGGCTGGGCATGGAGCCCGGGCTCTCTCTGGTAGGTCAGCCGGACAAGCGCGGCGTCCTCCGGCAGGTACCGGCACCCGAAGAATTGTTGCTCGAGGCCGACGCCTGGCTTCGAAACGAGCCTCGCGAGACGGTTCGAGGCTCGCGCCTCGGCGTTGACGAGGCAAACCGGCCAGCCCTGTTCGCGATGCTCCATCCCGCGGCCGGTGACGTCGCGATCGTGGCCTCACAGACCGGCCGGCTCGTCCTCACAGCCTCCACAGCCGTCGTCGGACCCGGCTATCACACCTTCCTGACCCAGCTCGTGCGCCGTCTGGGCACGGACCTCGACGTGACCTGGGCGCTGTATGACGGCATGATCGAGACAGACGAGTTTCTGTTCGAGCCCGCGGACCGACCCTCCGTCGAACGAGACATGTTCGCCTGGCTCATGCCGGCCCTGCACGCCGCCCGGGCTGCCCGCGCACGCGGAGCGGATATGGTCAACCTGGGGCTGCCCGCTGGGACCCGATTCACGCTACCCGGAGCGCTGGCGACCGTCCTCGGACCGCACGATGAGGCCTGGATCGAGACGGCCATCCGGCAGCCGCTGACCGCGGTGGAGGTCTGGCCCTGGTGGAGCGACGCGACCGATGCGCGGTACCTGCTGAACAGGGCGCTGTGCCTCATGTGGACCGACGTCCGCTGGCGGCCGCCCGGGATCGTGGAGGAAGCCGAGCTCATCGACGAGGTCCGAGGCTATCTCCGGCGCGCACACGGCCTGGACCCGACGTTGCCCTACCCGTGGCGTGAATGGGCCGAGCTCCTTCGACTACGCGGTGGCGACGACCCGCTGGCGGAGCGTATCAACGCCGCAGCCCGACAGGCCGAAGACGCGCCGCTCATCGGCTATCGCCGCGGACAGGTGATCGCTCTCCACGAAGGCTGGTCGATCTCCGTCCCGGGCTCGTTCGCCGAGCGGCGCGGCGCGGACGAGTGGTGGGGCGGCCAGGCGGGCCGCAGCGTTACCCTCGCCGCCACCAGGACCGGAACCGCAGGCGGCCCGATGCCGCCGGAGGTGTTCCTGGACCAGGTCGCCGGACAGCTGGGCGAAGGCTCGATCCCGCATCGCCAGGGGCCGGTCATCGGCAAGGCACGCTTGACCACGGACGCCAGCTCGGGGATCGAGGTGGCCGTCCTCGACGGCTATTCGGCGGTGGTCGGCAGCGGGGCCGCGGTCAAGATCGTATTCGACAGCCCGGCTGACTACCAGTGGGCGGTCGAGACCTGGCGGTCGCTCCAGCCGGCCTGAGGTTTCCCCGAGATCAACGGCCTGCCTTCTGCCGAGAACTATCGACGAGGCTCGGAGGCGGCGGGCTCGTGCCTTCAGCCGGTCGGTCGGCGCAGGACGTACCCCACGCCGCGCACGGTCTGGATCAGGCTTGGGGTGCCGGGATTGGCCTCGACCAGGGCGCGCAGGGCATGGATGTGGACGTCGACCGTGCGCGTCTCGCCGGCGTAGTCATAGCCCCAGACGTTCTGGAGGAGCTGGTCCCGGGTGAAGACCCGGCCGGGGTTGGACAGCAGGAATGCGAGCAGCTCGAACGCCTTTGGCTTGATCGGCAGGGCCTCTCCGTCGCGCAGGAGGCGGTGGCCGGCGACGTCGACCTGGACACCCCCGAGATCCACGACCGGCGGGCTCTCGCCCACCCGGTGCGCCTCGCTCCGGCGGAGCAGCGCCCGGATGCGGGCCAGCAGCTCGCCCAGGCTGAAGGGCTTGGTCACGTAGTCGTCGGCGCCCAGTTCCAGGCCGACGATCTTGTCCACCTCGCCGCTCTTGGCGGTGAGCATGAGGATGGGCACGTCGGATTCGCGCCGGATGATGCGGCAGACCTCGGTCCCGGACAGCTCGGGGAGCATGAGGTCCAGCAGGACCAGGTTCGGACGGCTCTCGCGAAACCGCGCCAGCGCCTGGCGACCGTCGTCGGCCGTCACCACGCGGAAGCCCTCGCGCTCGAGGTTGTCTGCCAGCGTCTCGCGCAAGGTCGGCTCGTCCTCGACGACGAGCAGGGTGCGACTCATTGGCCGCGGCCCACTCCTGCGGGATCCGCCGTCACGTGCCCGCCCTCGGTTCGCGCGCGCAGGGCGAGCGGCACGAACAAGCCGATTCGTTCGCCGATCTGTGTGAAGACCCGCCGGAAGACGGCCAGCCGCTCCTCGTCGCTTCCGGTCGCGAGCGCCGGATCCTCGTACCCCCAGTGGTGCGACTGGTGGCTGCCCGGGAAAACCGGGCAGACCTGTCGCGCCTGGTCGCACACGGTCACGACATAGTCGAGCGACTGGTCCAGGAACTCGTTGACGGACTTCGATCGGAATCCGGTCGTCGGCAGGCCGGCCTCCTCGAGGATTCGAATGGTCAACGGGTTGATACCCTTCGGCTCCGTGCCCGCGCTGGAGACCTCGAAGTCCGCCCCGCCGCGTCTGCGCAGGAGCGCCTCGGCCATGATGCTGCGGGCCGAATTGCCGGTGCACACGAAGAGGACGCGAATCGGCGGGCCGTCCGGCCGCGGGCCCATCCCGGCGGTCACGGGTTCAGGTCCTCGATCTCGCCAGTGGCGAGGAAGACGACGTCCTCGGCGATGTTCGTGACCCGATCGCCGACCCGCTCCAGGTAGTGGGCGGCGAACAGGATCCGGGCGCCGCGATCGACGTTGGCGGGGTCGGCGCGCATGAGCTCGAGCACCTCGTCGAAGGTGCGGTGGTAGAGGGCGTCGATCGCGTCATCACCGGTCGCCACTTCGCGCGCCTTGTCCTGGTCGACGTCCACCAGGGCACGGAGGATGCCGTGCACCAGCTCGGCCGCCAGCTCGCCCATCGCGGGCAGGTCCACGTATTCCTTGAGCGGCGGCTCCGGCGCCAGCTTGCGGACCTGCTTCGCGACGCTGCCGGCATGGTCGCCCATCCGTTCCAGCTCGTAGCTCACGTGGTCGAGGGTGAGCAGGAACCGTAGGTCGCGGGCCACCGGCTGCTGGGTCGCGATCGTGGTCGTGATGAGAGTGCTGATCGCCCGCTGCGCCGCGTTGATGTGCCGATCGCCCTCGATCACGGCGGACGCCGCCTGGGCGTCGTGCGCGACGAGTGCGGCGATCGCGTCGCGGAGGGCGATCTCGACGAGGCTGCCCATGCGCAGCACGTTGTCCTTGATCTCGCGCAGCTCGCGGTCCAGCGTCTCGCGGCGCGCGTGCAGGCCGCCCCCGGTCGTCGCGATGGTCTGTCTGGCTCGATCGAGGATCTCATCCACCTGCCGCTCGACCTGCTCGGCGGTGGGGCGGTCGTTCTCCATCATGTGTTCAGCACCCCGGCTCAGCCGAAACGACCGGACACGTAGTCCTCGGTCAGGCGGTTCTTGGGATTGGTGAAGATCTCGATCGTGGGCCCCTGCTCCACGAGGAAGCCTGCTCGATCGTCGCCCATCGTCATGAAGGCCGTCCGATCCGAGGCTCGGGCCGCCTGCTGCATGTTGTGGGTGACGATGACGATCGTATAGCGGGTCTTGAGCTCGGCCATGAGCTCCTCGATCTGCAGCGTCGCTCGCGGGTCCAGCGACGAGCACGGCTCATCCATGAGGATCACTTCCGGCTCGGTCGCGATCGCCCGGGCGATGCACAGCCGCTGCTGCTGGCCGCCCGAGAGCGACATGCCGCTCTGCTTCAGCTTGTCCTTGACCTCGTCCCAGAGGGCCGCCCGGCGCAGGCTTGCCTCGACAAGCTCGCCGATGTTGCCCTTGAAGCCGTTGATCCGCGGCCCGAACGCGACGTTGTCGAAGATCGACTTGGGGAATGGGTTCGGCTTCTGGAAGACCATGCCGACGCGCCGCCGGACCTCGACCGGGTCGGTCCTGGCGGCGTACAGGTCCTGGCCGTGGAGGAGGATGCTGCCCTGGAGACGGAAGGTCGAGACGAGGTCGTTCATCCGGTTGATCGTGCGCAGGACGGTCGTTTTGCCGGAGCCGGACGGGCCGATCAGGGCCGTCACCTCGCGAGCGGCGACCCGGACGTTGATGTCGTGGACGACGCGGAACGAGCCATACCAGCACGTCACGTCCTTGAGCTCGACCGCGATCTCCCGCTCGCCGACCGGCCCGGACGGTGCGGCCGGCTGGCCGGCCATTGCGATGTGGACTCGCGGTGCCGTCTCCGGCTGCGCGGTTGTCTTGGCCGGCGTCTCGACGAACGACGCATTCACGGGTGACTCCTCTACCACTGGATATTTCTCGACAGGCGCACTCGGATCACCAGTGCGAGGGCGTTGAGCAGCACCATCAGGACGAGCAGAACGATGATCGCAGCGGCCGCGATTCCCTGGAAGTCGGACTGCGGACGGCTGGCCCAGTCGAAGATCTGGATCGGCAGGACCGTGTAGCGGTCGCCGATCGGCGCCGGCAGAAACGTCACGAATCCGACGGCCCCGACGATGATGAGCGGGGCCGCCTCGCCGATCGCCCGGGCCATGGCCAGGATGATTCCGGTCAGGATTCCGGGCGCTGCCGCAGGGAGCACCGACCCGCGGACCATCTGCCAGCGCGTCGCCCCCAGGGCGAGTGCGCCCTCCCGCTGGCTGTTGGGGACCGCGCGCAGCGCCTCCATGCTGGCGATCATCACGACCGGCAGGATCAAGAGTGCCAGCGTGAGGGCGCCCGCCAGCAGGGAGTCGCCGAGGGTCAGAACCCGGACGAACAGGGCCAGGCCGAAAATGCCGTAGATGATCGAGGGGACGCCGGCGAGGTTCGAGATGTTCGTCCGGAGGAGACGGTTGAGGAACGTGTCGGCAGCGTACTCCTGGAGGTAGATTGCCGCGGCGACGCCGACCGGGAACGTGATCAGGCCGATGATGACCCCCATCTCCAGGCTGCCGACGATCGCCGGCAGGACGCCGGCGTTCTGCGGGTGCCGCGAGGGCATGCTGGTCAGGAACTGAGTATCGAGCCACCGCACGCCCGCGGTCAGGACACTCACAAGCAGGAGGATGAGGGCAAGCAGCAGCAGCCCGATCGCCAGCAGGCAGGCCCCCAGGAAGATCGTCCCGGATAGCTTGCGGCGCATGAGCTGTGGCTCGAAGCGGGGAGCCGCCGCGGCGGGCGGGGTGACGGCGGTCATCAGTAGATGTTCCGGTAACGCCTGACGATCCGGTTGCTGATCAGGTTCAGCACGAGCGTCAGGCCGAAGAGGACGAGGGCGACGGCGAACAGCGACTTGAACTGGATCGAGCCCTGGGGCGTGTCGCCGGCGCTGATCTGGGCGATGAAGGCGGTCATCGTCTGGGTGCTCTCGAGTGGGTTGAAGGTCAGCTTGGGACTGGTGCCCACGATCAGGACGACGGCCATCGTCTCGCCGATCGCCCGTGACAGGGCCAGGATGATGGAGGCCATCACCCCCGACAGCGCGGCCGGAAATACGACGCGCCGGACCATCTCGAACTTGGTCGCGCCCATTGCCAGGGAACCCTCGCGGAGGCCGCGCGGCACGGCCCGCAGGGCGTCCTCGCTGAGAGACGCGATGAGCGGAGTGATCAGCAGCCCGACGACGAGGCCGCCGGCCAGCGTGTTGAACGTGCCGATGGCGCTGCCGAAGATCGGCTTCAGCAGGTGCGGCGTGACGAAGTTCAGGCCGAAGAAGCCGAGGACGATGGTCGGAATGCCGGCGATCGTCTCGAGCATCGGCTTGACCAGGTTCCGGGTCCGCATCGTGGCGTACTCGGCGAGGTAGACGGCGGCGAGCAGTCCCAGCGGGACGGCGACGAGAAGGGCGATCAGCGAAACCGCCAATGTCCCGACGACGAGCGGGATCACGCCGAACCGGAATGGCTGGATCGAGGCCGACCACACGGTGCCGGTCAGGAAGTCGATCGGGTTGACCTGGGCGAAGAACTCCGCCGCCTGGGCGACCAGGACGATGATGATCCCGACCGTGGTCACCACCCCGAGGGCGGCCGCCAGGAAGAGGAAGGTCTCGATGACCCGCTCCGAGATCGGCTGCCGGCGTGTGAGCGGTCGACTGGCTGCGGTCATGACGCGTACACCCTAATCGGAAAGGATGCGACGCACCGACCCGATCCGAGCATCGGGCCGGCGCGTCGGAGGAGGAGAGCTATTTGAGGGCGGCCGCGAAATCGGTCTTCGACTTGGCGAGGACGGCCGGCTGCGCTTCGATGTAGCCGGTCTCGTCGACGTACTTGTTCACGTTGTCGAGATAGAACTGGACGAACGCGGCGACCTCGGGGCGCTTCAGCGCCGCCTTCGACGGATAGATGAAGAGCGGCCTGGCGAGCGGCTTGTAGGTGCCGCCGTTGACCGACTCGGCGGACGGGGCCACACAGCCGGCGCCACCATCGATGTCGACCGCCTTGATCTTGTCGAGGTTCTCTTCCAGGTAGGCGAAGCCGAAGTAGCCGAGGGCGTACTTGTCGCCCGCGACGCCGGTCACCAGGGCGTTGTCGTCCTCGGACTGGGTGTAGTCGGAACGGCTCTGCTTCGCCTTGCCGTTGATCGCCTCGGTGAAGTAGTCGAAGGTGCCCGAGTCCGCGCCGGGGCCGAAGAGCTTGATCGGCTGGGCCGGGAACGAGGGGTCGATGTCGGACCACGTGCTGACCGTGCTGCCCTGGTCCCAGATCTTCTTGAGCTGGTCCTTGGTCAGGCACTTCGCCCAGTCGTTGTCCTTGTTGACAACGACCGAAAGCGCGTCGGTTGCGATGCCGAGCTCGAGCCACTCGATGCTCTTCGCCTTGCACGCGACGCCTTCGCCGGCATCGTCGGCCTTGATCGGCCGCGACGCGTCGTTCATGTCGGTCTCGCCGTTGCAGAACTTCTTGAAGCCACCGCCTGTGCCGGCGAACGCGACCGTCACCTTGACGCCAGTGTTGGCCTTCTGGAAGTCCTCCGCGACGGCGAGCGTGACCGGATAGACGGTGCTCGAGCCGTCGATCGTGATCGTGCCGGTCAGGGCACCGCCGCCAGGGCTGCCCCCCGCCGGGCTCGACGCGGTGCTGCATGCGGCGATCGTGATGATGACGGAGCCGGCCAGGGCACCGAGCCGGACGTGCTTCGAATGAATCACGGATCCTCCTTCTGACCTCCACCTTTCCGGAACGAGAGGGCACGAGTTCACGAGGGGTCGAGGTGCGGCTCCAGCGTCGTGAAGGGCGATGAACGGGTCATGACCCTGTCGTTAACAGTTCGTTAGGGGGCAATCCGTGCCCGGGCGGGTCGTAGCGATAGCCGCTCCGCTCGGTCGCGGCCCGCTGTCCTGCAGAGGGGCACCCGCGCTCGGCTGTAGCCGTCGCCCGGGCGCCCTGGCGGCATCGACGATGCCGGTCGACCGGCGCGAGTGGTCGGCAGGATCAGCATGGGACCCTCCTGAGGCGGTAACCTCGCGCGGGGCACGAGGCGACGCCATGTTCGGCGTCTGGGCGAGCGGACGATCGGCCGCCAGGCCCCAAAACGGGAGGCGTCATGGCCGTCGGAGACCGAGCGGGAAAGAACCAGGGAAAGGCTGTGGGCAAGCAGCCGAATCGCGATCGCGCTCGTGTCGAGAAGGCGCTTGCGAAGGCCCAGGTGCTGCTGGTCAAGCGCCGCCGCCAGGTCGAAGAAGCGCTGGCGCTCGTCGCCAGCCTCGAGGTCCGATCCGCGCAGGTTGGGGACCTCGCCCTGAGCGCGGGCGCCGCCCCGGCCGCGACGAGCGCGTCAACGGCTGCCGCCCCGGCGAAGGGATCGCCGCCGGCCACGACCTCCGCTCGCGCCAGGGCGACCGCCACTCGCGCCAGGGCGACCGCCAAGAGTCAGGCCAAAGCTTCGGCCACGGCATCGTCCAAGCCACCGGCCAGGACCCCCGCCAAAGCATCGGTCAAGGCATCGGCCAAGCCATCGGCGTCCGCCGGGAAGTCGGCGCCGAGCAAGCCCACCCGACCGGCCGGCTCGGCCGGAGCGTCGGCGAAGCGACGATCGGCCAAGCCGACGACGACCGGGTTGAGTGCATCGGACGGCTGACTCGACCCCTGACGTGGACCCGGCGGCGCGCGTCTTCGCCGCCATCGACGTCGGGTCCAATTCCGTCCACCTGCTCGTCGCCTCGGTCGACGACGATCACCTCGACGTACTGGCCGACGAGTCCGTCTTCCTGGGTCTCGGCGCCCTCGTCGACGGCACCGGGCGGATCGGCAGCCGCGCCTGCCGTCGTCTCGCGGTCGCGATCCACCGCTATGTGGATCGCGCCCGGTCCCTCGGCGCCCGGTCCATCGTGTGCGCCGGAACGGAGCCTATGCGGCGGGCGATCGACGGTCCTGAGGTTGCGGCCGTGATCGGACGCCTCGTCGGTCTTCCCGTGCACGTCCTGGAGCACGAGGAGGAGGGGTACCTGACGCTGCTGGGGGTGAACCCGGGCTCGCATCCGTACCGCCAGGTCCTGGTCATCGACGTCGGCGGCGGGAGCAGTGAGTTCGTTCTGGTGGGGCCCGGCCGGAGCGTTCACGCGGTCGGCGTGCAGGTCGGCGGAGCCAGCCTGACGAGCCGGCACGTCTCAGGCGATCCGCCGACCATGGCCGAGGTTGCTGCCCTCCGCCGCGCCGCCTGGGGGGCGATCGAGGCCGCGCCGGAGGCCGAGCCAGATGCGGTGATCGTCGTGGGCGGTACGGCCTCCAACCTGCTCCGCCTCCTGCCGGACGCCCAGGGGGACCGGATGCTCACGCCAGCCAGGCTGGCGACCGCCATCGACCTGCTCGTTCGGGAGCCCGCGGACGCCACGGCCAGGGCATTCGGAATGAATCCCATACGGGCCAGGGTGCTCCCGGCTGGCGCGGCCATCCTGGAGGCAATCCTGGCCCGATACGAGATCGACCGTCTCGAGACGCGCGATGCGAGCATCCGCGAGGGGGCAATCCTCGCGCTCGCCCACGGGGGCGATGCGTGGCGGACCCAGCTCGCGAGCCTGGCCGCGGGCTGGCAGCCCTAGTCCGACCTCAGCGGCCGCGACCGGCGGCCCGCAGAACCGTCGTTACCGGGCGTCGTCGTCCTGGGAGACCGCGTCCCCGATTGCCCGGCGAATTCCCCGAGGGATCCGGAGCCGGGGCCGGCGACCGCCCTGGCCGTCGTCCTCTTCCTCGTCCTCTTTGTCATCGTCGTCCTTGTCCTCGGACGCCTCGGCGCGCTCGTCGAGCCTCTCTTCCTGCTCTTGGGCCAGCTTTTCCTTCTCTTCGATCAGGGCCATCTGCTGGGCGATCAGATCCTGCTTCATGTCGAGGATCTCCTCGCGATCCTCCATCAGGTCATCGCGGGCTTCCTGGATCTCCTGTTGCTCGTCGGTCGTCTCCTTGTTGTCGCCATCCGGCTGGCCCCATCCGCCATCCCCCTGGCCCCATCCACCGTCCCCCTGGCCGTAGCCAGGCTGCGGGAAGTTGGGGTAGTCGCCGCCGTAGCCGCCGCCGTAGCCGCCGCCGGCGTCCACGCCGGCTTCGAAGCCGGCTTCGTACGCCCTTGCTCCGAACTCGCCGCTCGTGGACTGGTCGCCGTACTCGTCGCTTCGACGCTCGTCGTCCGACCTGCTGCCCCAGTCGCTGTCACTCATGGATCCCTGCCTCCCTAAGCGGCTGTGCGCCGCGGTGATGGGACCATACTCCTCTGCCTCCGTTAGGGAAACGTTGGACCCGACGGAATCGGAGGCAACTGACGGACAACGCGCCGTCGCGCGGATACGAAATCAGGCGCCCACCAGGCCGCCTCAGTGCGTCGTCGACGATCGATTCTTCCGCCCGACGAGCAGATAGGTCGACATCGGACCCTTGCCGCGAACGTCGATCGTTCCCCGCGGCTCGAACGCGTAGGCGTCCCTGAGGTGTTGGTACGTGGCCTCCGCGACGTGGATCCTGCCGGGCACGCCGTGCGACTCCATGCGGCTGGCGGTATTGACGGTGTCGCCCCACACGTCGTAGATGAACTTCTTGAGGCCGATGACGCCCGCGATTGCGGGCCCGGTCTGCATCCCGACGCGGATCTCCAGGGGGCGGCCGTTCGCAACCTCGAACGCGCCGACCTCGGCGATCATGTCGAGACCCATCTCGGCCACCCTCTCGACGTGATGGTTCGGGCCGGGGGTCAGGCCGCCCACCACCATGTACGCGTCGCCGATCGTCTTGATCTTCTCGAGGCCATAACGGTCGGCCAGGCCGTCGAAGAGAGAGAAGACGCGGTTGAGGACCTCGACCACCTCGGCGGGCGTCATCCGGGTCGAGAGCTGGGTGAATCCGACGACGTCGGCGAACAGGACGGTCATCTCCTCGAACCGGTCCGCGATCACCATCTCGCCCTGGCGTAATCGCTCAGCGATCGATGCCGGCAGGATGTTGAGAAGGAGGCGTTCGTTTTCGCGATGCGCCTGCTCGATCTGGCGCGCCGCCGTGACGTCGGTCCCGTATATGTTCGTGAAGTCGAACTCCGGGATCGCGACCGGGGTCAGGGCGAATATTCGGTCGGCCACCCGAAGCTCGATCGGCTCGGGAGCAGCCTGCTGCAGGGCTGCGCGGACCTGCCGGAGGAGGTCCGCCGGGAGCGGCTGGCCGAGCCCGATGTCGAGGCCCTGGATCAACGGCCGGCTGGCCGTGTTGGCGTAGATGACGCGGCCGTCTTCCGAGGTGCGGAGGACGGGATTCGGGTTCGAGTCCGGGAAGCGCTCGACGACCTTGGCCCCGGTGATGTCGGTCCCGTACAGGTTGAGCACGTCGAGCTCAGGCACCGGGACCGCGAGAACTGAGAAGGTCTGCCAGCCGCTCGTGACCTCCACCGATCGTGGCGAGCGCTCTTCCGCCGCGCTCCACAGCTCGTCGCGTACGGCATCTGGGACGGGGGCGCCCACGGCGAGGCCAAGTGCGGAGGAGATCGGCTCGCTGGCCGCGTTGCCGTAGAGGAGCTGGCCATCGCGGGCCAGGCGGAGGACCGGATTCGGATTCTGGTCCGGGAACTTGTTGATCGCCTCGACCTCACGCTCGAGGAGCTGGAGCGTCTTCGTCCGGTCCGACCGCTGCGATCGGATGGCGGCGACCCCGGACAGCGTCGAGACGAGGAATGGAACCAGGAATGTCAGCCCGACCTGCACGGCGAGACCGGGGTCGGCGAGGCCTGGGTCGGCGAGCCCGCGGACGAGCCTGTCGCCATGGTTGACAAGAGTCAGGAGGCTGCCGACGACGAGACTGGTCGCCACCGCGCGGCGCACGATGAGCGGGTCGGCCGCGCTCCGCGCCCAGGCTCGCAATCCGGTCACAGGGATCGCGTCATGGCGGTTGCCGAGGCGGGACAGGCCGAGGTGAACTCCACCGAGGCTAGGACCGGCCCCGGGACGCCGCTCCGTGGCGTCCGCCGGAAGCCGAGCCGACCGAAGAACCCGGCCGCGGTCTCCGTGAGCAGGTAGACCCGCGTCGCGTGGCCGGCCGCTCCGGCGATGGCGGCCTCCACCAGTCGCCGGCCCAGCCCGGTCCTTCGCGCGGCTGGGTCGACCGCGACGCTGCGCAGCAGCGCGTGGGAGCCGTACCGCTCGAGGTGGGCACATCCGACGAGCCGGTCATCACGAATCGCGACGACCGCGAACGGCCGGTCCGCCGATAGCCCGTCGAGCGGCAGGCCGCTTGCCAGCAGGAGCGAGGCGATGGCCGGGAAGTCCCCAGGCGTCCCGGGCCGGACTCCAGCTGCAACGGGCGGGTCCACGCCCCGGATACTGCCAGAACGGCGAGGCCCGAGCTATCCCGGTGAATCGTTGGCCACGGACTGCGGTCGGGCGGCCCGTCGACGACCGCACCGTCGGTCTGGGCTGAATAATTCAGCTGCGGATGAAAAGAGTGTTGCAACCTTTGCCGCGAACCGGTACCCTCCGGTCATGCGCCGCATCTTCACGACCGAGTCGAAGAAGAAGCTCTGGCGGCCCTGCCGGGAGGCACGGGCCCTGGGGCTCTGACGGCGCGCAGCAGGCGACGACCGGACCGGGCCTCCAGGGACGGAGGCTCCAGGGCCGCGGACACCACGGTGACCGCGGTCTTTTTGTTCGCCCGCGATGCGGTCGACCTCCATCCCAGGGCCCTTTACTGGAGGGCATCAGCATGCAGACGATCATCTTCGGGGGCGGCCGACTGGGCACCGCGATCGCCGCCGCGCTTCGCGACCGTGGCGAGCCGGCGCCATGGATCGTCGGTCGCCCCGGCCCCGTGTCCCTGCCGGCCCGGGGCCGGTTGGCCGATGGGCCGCGCGACGTAGGGCTGGCGGACGTCATCTTCGAGTCCTCCCTGGCTGATGCCGTGGTGGCCAATGTGACGGCCGGGCTGGCGGCCGGCAATCGTCGGTTTGTGATCGCGACCACCGGCTGGGCGCGTGACCGCGGCCTCGTCGAGCGGCTGCTCGTGGAGGCGCAGGCAAGTGCCGTCGCGGCTTCGAACTTCAGCCTGGGAACGAGCCTCTTCGGCCGGCTGGTCGATCGGGCGGTGGAGATCTTCGGGCCCCTTGCCGACTACGACCCCTATCTCCTCGAATGGCATCGCGCCGCGAAGGTGGATCGACCGTCGGGGACGGCCCAGGAGCTGTCGCGCCGGATTCTCGCGGCGCACCCCAGGAAGCATCGCCTTGCGGACCCACGGCGTGACGGCCCCGCGGAGCCCGACGCACTCGAGCTCGCCGTCGTCCGCGCCGGGTCCTCCCCCGGGATGCATGTCGTTGGCTTCGACGCACCAGGAGAGACCGTGGAGCTGCGTCTGACCGCCCGGGACCGCTCAGCGTATGCCGCCGGCGCCCTGGCCGCCGCCGACTGGCTGTGCCGCGCGGCCAGGCGGCCCGGCATCCACGAGTTCGACGCGGTGGTGGACGACCTGCTGGCGGGCACTCGTCCCCGGCTCGCCGCCGTTCGCTGACCGAACGCACACCCCGAAACGCCCATCAACCCGAAGGAGACCTCAGATGAACCGTTCTGCGACCGCCGACACAGCAACCCGCGAATCTGGCCGGCCCGCTGCCCGACCCCTGCTCCGCGGCGCCTTGACCGCCCTCGTCACGCCGTTCACCGAGACCGGTGACGTCGACGAGGCAGCCTTCCGACAGCTCGTTCGCTGGCAGATCCTGGCCGGTATCGACGGCCTGGTTCCGTGCGGTACGACGGGCGAGTCGCCCACCCTGTCTGCCGATGAACGGGATCGGCTCATCGCGATCACTGTCGAGACCGTGTCCGAGCGACCGTCTCGCGCTCGCCTGACGGTCGTGGCCGGGACGGGAACGAACGACACGATGGCGACGATTCGAGCGACTCGCCGGGCGGCCGCCATCGGGGCGGACGCCGCTCTCGTGGTCGCCCCCTACTACAACCGGCCGGACCAGCGGATGCTCGAGGCGCACTACCTCGCCGTCGCGGACGAGGGCGACCTCCCGCTCGTCGTCTACAACGTCCCCAGCCGGACCGGCACCAACGTCTCTGCCGACACATTCCTGCGCCTTGCCGAGCATCCCCGGATCGTCGCCGTCAAGGAAGCCTCCGGGAACCTCGACCAGATCGCGCTCATCTGCCGCGATCGCCCCGCCGCCGTGGCCGTCCTGGCAGGCGACGACGCGTGGACGCTGCCGATCATGGCGATGGGCGGCGACGGCGTCGTGTCGGTCGCCTCGAACGAGATCCCGGGCGAGATGGTGGCGCTGTGCGCCGCGGCCCGATCCGGCGACCTTGACGGTGCCCGTCGGATCCACGAGCGCTGGCTGACGCTCTTTCAGGCGAACTTCCAGGGCGGCCCCAACCCGGTTCCCGCGAAGGCGGCGCTGGCGCTCATGGGCCTCATTGCGAGCGATGCCGTTCGGGCCCCGCTGCTGCCCCTCGACGGGCCCGATCGCGAGCGGCTGGCGGCGACGCTGCGGACGCTGGGGTTGGTCGAGCAGCCCAGCGGCCGGATTGCTCGCCGGGTCCGCCCCCGTGCCACCGGCGCTGCGGAGCCCAGGGAATCGGTCGCATGATCGCCGAGACGGAACGCTCCGGAGTGCGGGACCGGGCGGCAATGGACGCCGAAGATCCTGCCCGGATCCTCGATGACCTGGACGCCGGGCGGAGGCGGGCCGCGTGGCCGGACGCTTCCGCCACCGACGGCTGGCGGATTGATCCGACGGTCAAGGCGGCGATCCTCGCTCGCTTCGCCGATCGGACCACCCGCGATTGGGAGCTCGGCCCGCTCGCCTTCCGCGATCGGATCGGGCTGCCGACCAGGTCACTCGCGGCGGGCGTGTCCGGCACGTCGACTCGACCGGATGAGCCGGTCGCCGATCGGGCCGTCCGGATCGTCCCCGGTGGCACGTCCGTGCGGGCGGGCGCCTATCTGGGGCCGGGCGTCGTCGTGATGCCTCCGGCATTCGTCAACGTTGGCGCCTGGATCGGCGTGGATGCGATGGTCGACTCGCACGTCCTGGTGGGCTCGTGCGCCCAGATCGGGGCCCGCGTCCATCTCGCGGCCGGGGTGCTGATCGGCGGCGTGCTCGAGCCGCCCGGTGCCCGGCCCGTGATCGTCGAGGACGATGCGTTCGTGGGGGCCGGCGGGGTCCTCCTGGAGGGCGTCCTGGTGGGGTCAGGGGCAGTGATCGGGGCCGGAGTCGTTCTGACCGGAACCTCCCGCCTCTACGACCTGGTCCGGGATCGGGTCATCATGGGTTCGCAGGACCGGCCGCTCGTGGTTCCGGCTCGCTCGGTCGTCGTGCCCGGGACGCGTCGCCTCGACGGCTCCTTCGCACGACGCCACGGCCTGGCGGTAGCGACCGCCATGATCGTCAAGGACCGCGATGCCGGAACGGACGCCCGGACGGCGCTGGAGTCGGCCCTTCGCTCGGGGCCCGCAACGAGCGCTCGATGAGCGCCGTCCGCGACGTCGAGCCGCCGCACGACAGCCGGTCGCCGCACGCCAGCCGTCCGCTCGCGCCCAGCCCCTCGCTCGCGCCACTCGGCCCGATCCTCCTGGAGATCCTCCGGGACGGCCGCCTCGGCGACCTCGAGCCAGAAGCGCTCGCCCAGCGGTTCGGGACGCCCCTCTACGTCTACGACCTGGACGTCATCGAGCACCAGGTAGGTGCCTTGCGGGCAGCCCTACCGACGGCGATGGAGCTGGCCTATGCGGTCAAGGCCAATCCTGCATTGGCGGTCCTGGCGACCATGGCACGGCTGGGGCTGGGCGCCGACGTCGCGTCCGGCGGCGAGCTGGAGACGGCACGGCGGGCGGGCGTCCCGCTGTCGCGGGTCGTCGTCACCGGCCCCGGCAAGCGCGACGAGGAGCTCGCCATCGCGGTTTCCGCGGGTGTTCGGGCGATCACTGTGGAGTCGCCGGCCGAGCTCGACCGGCTCGAGCGGATCGCGTCCCATCTTCGGCTGAGGGCCCCGGTTCTCCTCCGGGCAGCGGTGGCGACGGACGCGAGCCCGGAACGCATCCGGATCGTCGGCGACGATGGCGCGGGCAAGTTCGGGATGAGTGCCGGCGACCTCGTCGATGCGGCCACCAGGGCCATCCGGTCGAGCCATCTCGAGATGCTCGGAGTCCACGCCTTCGGTGCCTCGAACGTCCTGGATCCGGCGGCCATCGCCGATCACGTCGGATCGACGGTGCAAGCCGCGGCCGGCCTGGCCCGACGGATTGGCTTCCCGCTCCGGCTCGTCGATGTTGGCGGGGGCCTGGGCATCCCGTACGAGCCGCACGAGGAGGCGATCGACCTGGCGGCCCTCGGGACCCGGCTCCGGGCCCTTGCCGCCGGCTGGGCCGACGACCCGGCGACCAGGTCGACTCGGGTCCTCCTGGAGCCCGGCCGGTTTCTCGTCGGTTCGGCAGGGGCGTATCTCGCCCGGGTGGTGGACCGGAAGACGGTCGACGGAACGACGGTGGTCATCATCGATGGCGGGATCCATCATCTCGTGCGGCCTGCACTCGTCGGCCAAGAGCATCGCATCCGGGCGCTCGGCCGCGGTGGGGCGCGGACCGGGACGTCCCCGGTCACGATCGCCGGACCCCTCTGCTCGGGCCTGGATGTCTTCAGCCGGGACTGCGACCTCGTTCCGCCGGCCGTCGGCGACCTGATCGCAGTCCTCGACGTGGGCGCCTACGGCTACACGGAGTCGATGCCGCTCTTCCTGTCGCATCCGATGCCTGCCGAGGTCGGCCTGCGCGATGGCCGGGCCGAGCTGCTCCGACCGCGCGTGGAGCCCGTCGAGTGGCTCGATCGGCAGCGTAACCCGGCTTGGTAGCCGGTCGACCGGCGGCGACGATCGGCGCGGCGCGTGCGCCCTAGACTGGCGTCCCGGCGTCGTCCATCCGGACGGAAGCCCGTCGGGCGAGGTGAGGATGCGACGGATCCTGCTGTGGATGGCCGGCAACCGCTGGCTGCAGACGCGGCTTCCCAGGCTGCGGTTCACCCGCCGGGCGGTCAGGCGGTTCATGCCTGGTGAGGATGCCGAATCGGCCCTGGCGGCCGGTGCCCAGATCAATGCTGCCGGCATCGGCGGCCTCTACACGCGCCTCGGCGAAAACCTGACCGCGATCGAGGAGGCCGACCGAGTCGCGGACCGGTACGTCGACCTGCTGGATGCCATCAGCGCGCGAGGCCTGGACGGGGAGGTCTCCGTGAAGCTGACGCAGCTCGGGTTCGACCTGGACGTCGGGCGAACCGACGCCCACCTGGCCCGCCTTGCGGCGCGATCGGCCCAGGCCGGCCGGACGCTGTGGATCGACATGGAGGGAAGCGCCTACACAGAGGCGACGATCGCCTGCTACGAGCGACTCAGGGCCGATCACGCGAACGTGGGGCTGTGCCTCCAGGCCTACCTGCGGCGGACGGCGGCCGACATCCAGCGGCTCCTGCCGTTCAACCCCGCGATCCGGCTCGTCAAGGGCGCCTATGCGGAGCCGGCCGCGATCGCCTTCACGTCGCGTAACGACGTGGATGCCAGCTATCGGGCGCTCGCGCTCGACATGCTGGCAGCCGCACACGCCGGCAGAGCGGTCAGGATCGGTCTGGGGACTCACGACGTCCGCCTCATCGAGCAGATCGCGGACGAGGCGCAGGCGCTGGGCCTCCCGCGGACGGCGTTCGAGGTGCAGATGCTCTACGGAATCCGGGCGGACCAGCAGCGAAGATTGGCCGGCGAGGGCTACGCCGTTCGCTGCCTCATCGCCTACGGCGAGGCCTGGTATCCGTGGTACATGCGGCGCCTCGCCGAGCGGCCGGCCAACGTGCTCTTCGCGCTGCGCCAGATCTTGGGCTGAGGGCCCAGGCTGAGGGCCGAACGGTCTCAGGACGCTCTCACGATTCGCGGCGTAGTCTGGGCCGGCCACCCGCGGCATCGAGGCCGAACGGCCAGGCGGGCGCTGGAAGACAGGGACGGATGAGGCTGCTGCGGATCGGAATCGTCGTCGTGCTCCTGGCCGTCGGGGTGGGAGCCGTCGGCCTCGTCGTCACGCGCGGTTCCACCGGCTCCGGCCAGGCGAGCCAGTACCTCACGGCCGCGGTCGCTCGCCGGGATGTCGTCGACAGTGCCGTCGCGAACGGCAGCGTCTCGTCCGCGCTGTCCTACGCGATGGCGTTCGGGTCGGCGGCGATCCCGCTCGTCGGCTCCGGCGACAGCACCGGCAGCAGCTCCGGCGGCGGCTCCGGGACGTGGCAGGTGACGAGCGTGAAGGTCGCCGTGGGTGACGCGGTCACGGCCGGCCAGGTCCTGGCCACGGCCGACCCGGCGGACCTCAACGCCCAGGTCGCAACCGCCAAGACGCAGCTCCGAGCGGCCAACTACCGTGTCACGAGCGCCCAGAATGCGTACGACGACATCGATTCGAGCGAGACGGACGCCCGCCGCGAGGCGCTGATCCGGCTCCTGGACGCGCGATCCCAGCGAGACCAGGCGGCGCGTTCGGTGACGGACCTCAAGACGTCGATCGATCATGCAACCCTCACGGCGCCGGCTGCCGGGACGGTCACTCAGCTGACCGTCCGGGCAGGCACGGACGCCCCGAGCGGCGACGCCGTGGTCATTGCCGTTTCCCCGCTGGACGTCACGGCCGACTTCACGGAGTCCGACCTGCCCGCCCTGCACGTCGGCCAGGCGGCGAGCGTGACCGTCAAGGCGCTCGCTGCCACCATCGACGGCAAGGTCAGCGCGATCGCGCCGGCGTCGTCGTCCAGCTCGGGCGGCGTCGTGTCCTACACGGTCACGGTCGATCTCGACAGCCCGCCGGCAGCCCTGCGGTCCGGGATGAGCGCGGAGGTCTCGGTCACCACGGCCCAGGCGTCGGCGGTGCTGGCCGTCCCCACGGCCGCTCTCCAGAGCCTGGGCGATGGGTACGCGGTCGAGATCCTGGGCGCCGACGGACAGCCGCGAGCGCAGCTCGTGACCGTCGGGCTGATCACGAGCTCCTTCTCGGAGATCCAGGCCGGCCTGGCCGAGGGCGACCGAGTCGTCGTCGGAACCACCACCCAGCGCCAGACCGGGCTGCCCGGGGCGTTTCCGGGCGGCGGCGTCCGGTTCGGCGGCGGCGGTGGAGGCGGCACCAACCAGGGCGGCGGCACGAACCAGGGCGGCGGCACGAACCAGGGTGGCGGACCGAGCCAGCCGTGACCGCCAAGGGCCCGGGCGGCGCAACGCAGAGCCCGAGCGGCGCCGCGCACCAATCCACGACGCCCGCTCCTGAGCGGGCGGCCCCGATCATCGACATCCGGCGGGCCAGCCGGATCTACCGGATGGGTCAGCTCGAGGTCCCGGCCCTGGTGGATGCCGACCTGCGGGTGGAGGCGGGAGAGTTCGTCGCGGTGATCGGGCCGTCGGGATCCGGCAAGAGCACCCTCATGAACCTGATCGGATGCCTGGACCGACCGACCTCGGGCGAGGTCCGCCTGGCGGGCACCTCCGTCGCCGAGCTCGACGATGACGGTCTCGCCGGCGTCCGAAGCCGCTTCGTCGGGTTCATCTTCCAGGCGTACAACCTCCTGCCGCGAACGACGGCACTGGAGAACGTGGCGGCACCGCTGCTGTACCAGGGCGTCGGCCGGCGGGAGCGCCTGGCCCGGGCTCGCTCCACGCTCGAGCGCCTTGGCCTGGCGGACCGCATGGCGCACCAGCCGGCCGAGCTGTCCGGCGGACAGCAGCAGCGGGTCGCGATCGCACGGGCGCTGGTCACCGATCCGCCTCTCATCCTGGCCGACGAACCGACCGGCAACCTGGACAGCCACTCCGGCGCGGAGGTCATGGCGCTGCTCCGCGAGCTCCACGGCAGCGGCCGCACGATCGTCCTGATCACGCACGACGCCGACGTCGCCGAGACGGCGACCCGGCAGGTCCACATCCGGGACGGCAGGCTCGTCGCATGAGCCTGATCGAGCTCGTCCGGCTGGCCCTGGCCCGCCTGGCGGTCAGCCGCCTGCGGGCAGCACTGACCATGCTCGGGATCATCATCGGCGTGGCCTCCGTGATTGCCCTCGTGGCGGTGGGCCAGGGCGCCACCTCCGGAATCACCAGCCAGCTCCAGGCGCTTGGGACGAACCTTCTCACCGTCAATCCCGGGGCCGCAACCAGCGGCCTCGTCCGCGGCGCGGCCGGATCGGCGACAACGCTGACGGTCGACGACGTCGACGCGATCGGACGGCTCGACGGCGTGGCCGCGATTGCGCCGGAGGCGCGCACGCAGCAGGTGGTGGTCGCCGGCAGCAAGAACACGACGACCCAGGTCATCGGCACGACGGCCGACTATGCGCGAGTCCGCAACTTCGACCTGTGGCAGGGGACGTTCCTGTCGCCGGTCGCGGTCAAATCCGGTCTCCGGGTGGCCGTCCTGGGGTCGACCACCGCGGACGACCTGTCGCTGGGCGCGGAATCCCTGGGCTCGAGCATCTCGATCGATGGGCTGCCGTTCACCGTCGTCGGCATCCTTCAGCCGAAGGGCGGGGTCGGGTTTGCCAGCCAGGACGACCAGATTCTCGTCCCGCTGCCGGCCGTGCAGAAATACTTCACCGGTTCCGACAGCCTCCGGACGATCGACATCAGCGTCGCGTCCGCCGAGCAGATGACCGACGTGACCAACGCGATCACGGCCGAGCTGCGCACGCGCCACGAGCTGGCTGCCACCGACGCCGACGACTTCTCGATCACCAACCAGGCACAGCTGTTGAGCACGGTCGGCAACATCACCGCGATCCTCACGGCGCTGCTCGCGGGCATCGCCTCCATCTCGCTCGTCGTGGGCGGGATCGGGATCATGAACATCATGCTCGTGTCGGTCCGCGAGCGGACCCGCGAGATCGGCATCCGCAAGGCGATCGGCGCCAGGAGCCGCGACATCCTCCTCCAGTTTCTGGTCGAAGCGCTGACCCTCTCGATCATCGGAGGTCTGGTCGGAACGGGACTGGGCATCCTCGTGTCCGCCGCGATCGACGCGGCCGCGGGCTGGCCGCTCGTCGTGAGCCCCGCCACCCTGGCCCTGGCGGTCGGCTTCAGCGCCGCCGTGGGAATCGTGTTCGGTGTCTGGCCGGCCCGCCAGGCCGCCGTGCTCGATCCGATCGCCGCTCTTCGCTACGAATGACCGCACGCACGCCATCCCCAACGAGAAGGAGCTCCTGATGGATTCGAACACCGAGCCGACCCCGGTCCCGGGGAAGCCACCCCAGGCCCAGGCCACGACCGCTCCGAATGCGGCTGCGCCGGCTTCCGCAACCGAGCCTGCTCCGACCGTCGTCCCGGCCCGCCCGGCGCGGCGCGACCCGCTTCCAATCGTGCTGGCCTTGGCGGCTCTCGTCGCGGTCGGCGGGGTCAGCTTCGCGGTCGGCCGGGTGAGCGCACCCCAGGCGGCCGCCCGGACAGGCCTGTCGGGCGCCGCAGGTTTCCCGGGCACGGGCCAGCGGGGTGACCAGGGCAACGGCCAGGGCCTGCCCGGCAACGGTCAGGGCAACGGCTTCGGGAACCTGGGTCGGGCGCTGGGCGGCCTGGCGATCAGGGGGACCGTCACCGCCGTGGCCGCCGATCACATCACGATCCGGCTGGATTCGGGTCAGACCGTGGACATCCCGACCGGCACGGACACGACCTACCACCGCCAGGCGGCGGCAACCGCGACCGACGTCGCGGCCGGCACGGCGGTGATCGTGCAGCTGCAGCCCAACGCCGCCGGGGGAGCCGGCCAGGTCGCACCGAACGCGAGCAATCCGCCGGGCGGACTGGGTCGGTTCATCGGTACCGCCCGGGACATCACGATCGTGGCCCAGTAAGCGCCGACCCCCTAGGCTCGCGATCTCAGCGATCGTAGGCGAGGTTTGGAGCGAGCCAGCGCTCGGCGGTCGGGACATCCAGGCCCGTCCGCCGGGCGTAATCATCCACCTGGTCGCGGCCAATCCGACCGACGCCGAAGTAGTGCGCGTCCGGGTGCCAGAAATACCAGCCCGAAACCGACGCCGTCGGCAGCATCGCGAATGACTCCGTGAGCGTCATGCCCGTCCGCTCCTCGGCCTCGAGCAACGTGAACAGCGTCCGCTTCTGGGTGTGATCCGGGCAGGCCGGATAGCCGGGTGCCGGCCGGATGCCCTGGTACCGCTCGGCGATCAGGTCCTCGTTCGCCAGCCGCTCATCCGGCGCGTAGCCCCACAGCTCCCGGCGGACGCGCTCATGCAGCCACTCCGCGAATGCCTCCGCCAGGCGGTCGGCCAGGGCCTTGACCAGGATGGCGCCGTAGTCATCGTGCGCGGCCTCGAAGGTGCGGACCACATCGTCGGTGCCGAGCCCGGCCGTGACGGCGAACCCGCCGATGTAGTCCACGATGCCGCTGTCCTGCGGAGCGACGAAGTCCGAGAGCGCGACGTTTGGCCGGCCTGCGCTCTTGGCCATCTGCTGGCGCAGCGTCGGCACGAGCGCGATCGGAGCTCCGCCACGGCCGGCCTCGTCCGCGGCGTAGATGGCGATGTCATCGTCCGCGGTCGCCGCCGCCGGCCAGAAGCCCACCGCGCCGCAGGCCCGCAGCAGCTGTTCCCCGACGATCCGGTCGAGGAGGGATTGCGCGTCTTCGAAGAGGTCGGTCGCCGCCCTGCCCACATTCGGATCGGACAGGATCGCCGGATAGCGTCCGGCGAGCTCCCAGGTCGCAAAGAACGGGCTCCAGTCGATCCGCTCCACCAGCTCGCTCAGCGGCACGTCGTCCATCGTCTGGACGCCGAGGAACGACGGCCGCGGCGGCGTCGCGCCAGGCGTCCCTGGCGATCGGTCGATGACCGGCCGGTTTGCCCTCGCGTCGGCCAGGGCCAGCAACCGATCCGCCTCGTGACGACCTTCACGCTCGCGCCGGATGGCCGCATAGTCCTGACGGGTCTTGTCCACGAAGGCATCGCGCGTCGCGCCCATGAGCTGGCCGGCCACTCCGACCGCCCGCGAGGCGTCGACGACGTGGATCGTCGGTCCACCGTAGCGCGGCTCGATCTTGACCGCGGTGTGCGCCCGCGAAGTGGTCGCCCCGCCGATCAGGAGCGGGATCTGGAACCCCTCTCGCTCGAGCTCGCCGGCCGTGATGGCCATCTCCTCCAGGGACGGGGTGATGAGCCCGGACAGGCCGATGATGTCGACGTCCTCCGAGCGGGCGACCTCGACGATCCGCGACCAGGGGACCATGACCCCGAGATCGATGACCTCGTAGTCATTGCAGCCGAGTACGACGCCGACGATGTTCTTGCCGATGTCGTGGACGTCGCCCTTGACGGTCGCCATGAGCACCTTGCCGGCCGATCGCCGGCCGTTGCCGCCGGCCGACGAGCGCTCGGCCTCCAGGTACGGGATGAGGTGCGCGACCGCCTTCTTCATCACCCGCGCGCTCTTGACGACCTGGGGCAGGAACATCTTGCCCGCCCCGAAGAGGTCGCCCACGACGTTCATCCCGGCCATGAGGGGACCCTCGATGACCTCGATCGGCCGGCCGGCCGCCTGGCGGGCCTCCTCGGTGTCCTCGACGATGAACGCGTCGATGCCCTCGACCAGGGCGTGGGTCAGGCGCTCGTTCACCGGCGCGTCGCGCCAGGCGCGATCCTCTGTCCGGTTCGGGCTCATGGCCGTGCCCTCGACCCGCTGGGCCAGCTCCAGGAGCCGCTCGGTGGCATCCGGCCGGCGGTTCAGGACGACGTCCTCCACCCGGTCGCGAAGCTCCGGCTCGATGTCGTCGTAGACCGCCAGCTGGCCGGGGTTGACGATCCCCATGTCCATGCCCGCGGCGATCGCGTGGTACAGGAAGACCGAGTGGATCGCCTCCCGGACCGCGTCGTTGCCACGGAAGGCGAAGCTCACGTTGGAGACGCCGCCGCTGACGAGCGAACCGGGCAGCTCCGCCTTGATCCGCTTGGTCGCCTCGAAGTAGGCGAGGGCATAGCCAGCGTGGGCCTCGATCCCGGTCGCGATCGCGAAGATGTTGGGGTCGAGGATGATCTCCTCCGGTGCGAAGCCGGCAACCTGCGTCAGGAGCCGGTGGGCCCGCGTCGCGATCGCGACCTTGCGCTCGACCGTGTCCGCCTGGCCCTGCTCGTCGAACGCCATGACGACGACGGCCGCGCCGTAGCGCCGCACGAGGCGGGCCTGGCGGAGGAACTCGTCCTCGCCCTCCTTGAGGCTGATCGAGTTGACCACGCTGCGGCCCTGGACGCACTTGAGGCCGGCCTCGATGACCGACCACTTGGACGAATCGACGAGGACGGGGACCCGGCTGATGTCCGGCTCCGCGGCGATGAGGCGCAGGAAGCGGCCCATCGCTTCCGCCGAGTCGAGCATCCCCTCGTCCATGTTGACGTCGATCGCCTGGGCGCCGTTGGCCACCTGGTCGCGGGCCACCTCCACGGCCTCGCCGAACTGTCCGTCCAGGATGAGCCGGGCGAACATGCGCGACCCGGTCACGTTCGTGCGCTCGCCGATGTTGACGAACAGGCTGTCGTCGTCGATGACGAGCGGCTCCAGGCCGGACAGGCGGGTTCGATGGTCGTCGGGCGGCGGCGTCCGCGGCGCCAGGCCGCGGACGGCCTCGGCGAAGGCGCGGATGTGCTCGGGCGTGGTCCCGCAGCAGCCGCCGACGATGTTGAGCAGGCCGCTCCTGCCGAACTCGCCGAGGACCTGTGCCATGGCCTCCGGCGTCTCGTCGTAGCCGCCGAATTCGTTGGGCAGGCCGGCGTTCGGGTAGACGCTGATGGGCAGCGGCGCCACGCGGCTGAGCTCCTGGACGAACTGGCGGAGCTGGCGAGGGCCGAGCGAGCAATTGAGTCCCACCGTCAGCGGCCGGGCGTGCATGACGCTCGCCCAGAAGGCCTCGGTCGTCTGGCCGGTGAGCGTCCGGCCCGACAGGTCCACGATCGTGCCGCTGATCATCACCGGCCAGCGCTCGCCGATCTCGTCGAAGACCTCCTCGAGCGCGAAGATGGCGGCCTTGCCGTTGAGCGTGTCGAAGATCGTCTCGACCAGGAGGATGTCGGCGCCGCCCTCGATCAGCCCTCGCGCCGCCTCGCCGTACGCTTCGACCAGCTCGTCGAACGTGACGTTCCGGGCGGCCGGGTCGTTGACGTCCGGCGAGATCGAGGCCGTCCGATTGGTCGGTCCCAGCGACCCCGCAACCCAGCGCGGACGCCGTTCCCCGGCCTGCTCGCTGGCCTGTTCGGCCTCGTCGGCGGCCGCCCGGGCGAGCGTCGCGGCCGCGACGTTGAGCTCGCGCACCAGGTGGACGATGCCGTAGTCCGACTGCGAGATCGCATTCGCGTTGAAGGTGTTCGTCTCGATGATGTCGGCCCCGGCGGCGAGGTAGTCGTCGTGGATCGATCGGACGATCTCGGGCCGGGACAGGTTGAGGAGGTCGTTGTCACCGCGAACGTCGTGCGATATCTCGTCGCGACCGGCGAAGCGCTCTCCCCGGAACCCGGCCTCGTCGAGCTCGTGGCGCTGGATCATCGTCCCCATCGCGCCGTCCAGGACCAGGATGCGCTCGCCCAGCGCCGTTCGCAGGGCGGCGCGCCGGGCTTCGCGGACCTCGGCTGACGTGGGTGGATGCGGAGCGGTCATGCCTACAGCATAGGCGGACCTGGCGAACGGCCGGTGCTGCCCGGCCGCTACGCGGCTTCGGCGTCGCGGACGAGGCTCGCGCTCGCGGCGCCGATCGCAATACCGGAATCGATGGCGCCCGGCAGGAGGCTGGGCTCGACCAGCGGCCCGTCGCTCGGCGCCAGCGGCTCGGGTCCGGGCAGGATCTCGACGACACGGCTGCCACCCGCTCGGAGGCCCGCGACTTCGGCCGCCTGGCGGGCCGACCATTGGCCACCGGGCTGGGTGAGCGCCACGACCACGACCAGGTCGTGACCGGCGGCGAGGTCGGCGCAGGTCCCGGACCGGACGCCGCCGTCGATGTAGCGACGGCCGGCGAC
>DASPWU010000188.1:0-16995 GCA_035637675.1 Candidatus Limnocylindria bacterium
GGCCGGGCGTCGTGAGCATCTTCTCGTATTCGATCTTGCTTACCTGGGTCAACGTGCGAACCGGCGGCAGCGTCCTGATGACCGGTCTCCTTCATGCGGGGCTCAACGGCGTCGCGCCCATCATGGGCGGCGTCGACGCCGACGCCTCCTGGGCCATCCGCAACATCCTCGCCGCCGCAATCGCCGTAGCCATCGTGGCCCTCGGCGGGTTCCGCGGAACCGACAGGGGTTTCCACCGGATCGACAGGCGCGAATCGCCCGCCGCCCTCTAGAGCCACACCTCCCGGGTATATGTGGCCGCCTATGTCAGGTGAGGCCTCTGGTGTGGGAATTTGGCCACTTTGTCGAGGCGATGGACCGACAGAGGCTCCCTACCCACTCAACGCTCATCGGCACGCGTCACGTCCACGATGGGGACCGGCCCGATCCCCTGGAGAACGGCGCGATCCACGGGCCGGAGGACGTACCGCTCAGTCGGGAGGGTCGAGGCGAGGGCTTCGGCAACGTAGAGCCGACCGTCCGGAGTGACGTCGGCGATCCGGGCGGCCGTGTTCACCGTCGTTCGCGGTCCGGGTTGTGCCGCGATGCACCGTGGGTCACTCTTGGCGGCATGTTCGGAGGACGGCTGGCGACCCGCCCATTCGTCGGACTCGCCCCGCTCGTGGCCGCCGCAATGCTCGCGTCGGCGGCACCCGTCGCCGCCGACTTCAGCCGCGCCGCTCAAGGCCTGGAGCGGGCAGACCGTCCGGATCTGCGCGTCGAGCGGCCCTGACCGGTCGCCCACGCTCTCCTCGCCCTCAGGGAAAGCCTCCGGCCAGGATGCTGCGAGCGAGGTCGAGCTCCGGGATCGATCCTGGGCGCCGCATGATCCGGGTCGTCACGCCGCGATAGACGAGAGCCCGGATCAGCTCCTGTCGCGGGACGGCGTTCGCGAGCTCGGCCAGTGCCCCCTCCCACGTGATCGCATCCGCGACGACGATGGCGGACGCGAACTCGGGCGGCCGCCAGTAGGGCGCGAAGTCGATGACCGCCGGCGGAAGCTCGTCGTGGAAGAGCACGTTGCCGGTGAGATCGCCATGGATGAGCTGGCTCGGCGCATCGACCGGCTCCAGGGCTGAGAGGACGTCGGCCAACTCCGGGTATGGCGCCTCGCCCCAGGCGACACGGTCGCCGACGGCCCAGGGATTGGTGCGAGCGTCGATGAGGGCATCCGGCCTCGGGATCCCGGCCAGGGCGCGGTGGAATCGCTCGCCGACGGCGATGATCTCGCGCCACCGCCCCGGCCGGTGCTCGCCCGCCACGTAATCGGCCCCCATCCACCCGTCGACGACGTCCGGTCGCGGCCGCGCCACGCGGAAGCCATCCTGGGCGATCGTCGACAGGACCTCGGCCTGCCAGGCGATCTCCGCGAGCGGCCAATCGACCGGTTTGATGACGAGCGAGCCGACCCGCCAGGAGCGCCCGGTTCCACCGGCGAGCCGCACCGGCGGACCATCCGCGCCGAAGGCCGCGAGCACGTGCCGAGGCGGCGTCATGCCCCGGACGCGGGCGCGTCGATGGACTCGGCGATGGCGCGGAAGCGGCGAGAGATCGGCCGCGGACGGCGGGCCAGGGAGACCAGCCCGCAGCGGTTTTCGCGGCCGGCGTCGACGGTGAGCGTCGAGTCCCAGTCGACGTGGTTGACGAGCCCGTACCAGGTGAAGCCGCGGAGCGGGAGCCCGTCGCGGCGGAGCCGCACGACGTCGGTCCACTGCGACTCGAGCCACGCCTCGGCGCCCGAGCCGGCGGAATTCGTCTCCGTGTGCATCAGCGGCCGGCCGAGGCGCTCGTGGTACTGGTGTGCCAGCTCGTAGTAGCCGAGCCGGACGCCGTCCGAGCGCGGCATGCCATCGGCACCGATCGCCAACTCGCTCGTGGCGTAATAGTCGCTGCCGACGATCCAGCTCTCCGGGCTCCCATGTCGCTCGAACCAGCGGAGGTCGTCCCTGTCCGCGCCATGGTCCGCGAGGTGCCGCACGACGATGTCGGGCAGCGGCCGACCGAACGCCAGCTCGAACGTCGTGAACCGCAGCTCGTTCTCCAGGTCGGCCCGGTCGATCGCGTCGCGCACGAGGGGATGCGTGTAGTGGCACGTCTCGGCCTGAATGAGGACCGCATCGGGGCGAGCCCGGCGGATCTCCGTGGCGCCGATGACGACGCAGCGGCTCACGTGCATGAGCGCCCGGACGAATGCCCGCTCGTCCGCCAGGCGCTCGTTCCAGAGGCCGTACCGAGCCGAGAAGGCGGCCGTGATGAACGGCTCGTTCACCGGCGTGTAGTACCGGATCCACGGATACCGTTCCACGAAGGCGCGGACGTAGGTGCCGTAGCGCTCCGGAAGCTCGGCGTTCTGGTAGTCCCGGACGTCGTCGGGCACGCCGAAGTGCATGAGGTCGACGATCGGCGTCAGGCCGCTCGCCCGGCAGGCGGCTAGCGCGCGATCGACCCACGACCAATCGAACGAACCCCTGGCCGGGTTGACCGTGTGGAATGGGATGCCGTAGCGGAGGTAGCGGACGCCCAGCTCGCGAGCCAGCCGGAAGTCCTCAGCGTACCGATCGAGGTGACCGGTCTTGACCAGCTCGTCGACCCGCCGGCCGTCGACAAGTGGGGCGCTGCATTCGATGCCACTCGCCACTACGAACCCGCGATCGACCTCGAGCTCGGGAGCCCTGCTCGTCGGCACGGCGGCGGCGGCGACGGTCATGGGATGGGCTGCGGACCATCGGTCGGCCCATAGACGACGGCCTTCGCGCCGTTCAGGTCGAGCCTGTCGATCCACACAGTCCGCGAGCCGAAGTTGCCGTAGCCCACCGCGTCCTGGTCCCAGGCGTGGTAGGCCATCCAAAGCTGTCCGCCGGGAGCGGAAACGATGGACTGGTGGCCGGGACCCCGCGCTCTCGACGTCACCGGCCGGCCCCAGGCACTCGCCAGGATCGGGTTCTCGGGTGCGTCGACATACGGGCCCAGCAGCTTCCTCGACGTCGCGTAGCCAACGGCGTAGAACTCCGTGTCATAGCCGTTGGCGGAATAGAAGAGGAAGTACACGCCGTTCCGGAGGATGAGCGTCGGCGCCTCGATCAGCGCGCCCTCCCAGGGCTCGTCGTTGACGACGCCCAGGTCCGACGCATTGCCGGTCAGGCGCAGCCCGTCGTCGCTCAGTCGCTGGATCCAGAAGCGGGTGGGCAGCCCGCAGCAGTTGCCGTCGTTCTTCCAGATCAGGTAGCGGGTCCCGTTTGCGTCGACGAAGGGCGTGGCGTCGATGGACCCGCCGAGGCTACCCTGGCAGACGAGCGGCTTGCTCGAGCTGTCGACGAAGGGTTCCTCCGGCGCCGCGGCCACGCCGAGCGTGATGCACTGGCTGCCGCTCCCGTCCGGTCGCTTGATCTCCGGCGCCCGGGAGGTGTAGTAGAGGACGAATCCGGCCGAGGTCTTCAGCACTTCCGGTGCCCACGTGTCGCCGGACGACCAGCCGGCGAGCTTCGGCAGTGGGTCGTCCAGGATCTCCCAGCTCACCAGGTCCGCCGATCGAGCCAGCTGCAGATGCTGGGCGGCGTCGGTGGTCGCGTACGCGTAGTAGCGGTCCTGGGCGCGGAGGACGAACGGGTCGGGGAAGTCGTCGTCGATGACCGGGTTGACGAAGGTGCCGGCCGGGATGGCGCTCGGGGAGCCGGACGCAGACCCTGTCGTGGGGACCGTCGAGGATGTGGCGACCGTGGCCGTCGCCGAACCCGGCGGGCTCGTGGTCCCAGCCTGGCTGCACCCCAGGCCGAGGATCACCACGACGACGAGCAACGTCCGGACCCTCACCGACGCGCCTGGGGAATTGAGAACGCTCGGCGGTCGGTCCCTCAACCCTTGACCCCGGACGAGGCCACGCTCTGGATGATGAACCGCTGGGCCAGGATGTAGAAGATGAGGACCGGCACGGTGGCCACCACGGTCCCGGCCATCAACAGGCCGTACTCCGCGGTGTTCTGGCCCTGGAAGTAGGCCAGTCCCGCCTGGAGGGTGCAGGCGTCATTGTCGAAGCTGCAGCCAACGAGTGGCCAGAGGTAGTCGTTCCAGAGGGCCAGGAACGTGATGACCGCGAGCGTCGCCAGAGCCGGGCCGGCCAGTGGCAGCACCACCGATCGGAATGTCTTGAATCGTCCGGCCCCATCAACGTAGGCCGCCTCCTCGATCTCGGTCGGGATGCCCTGGAAGAACTGGCGCATGAAGAAGACGCCAAACACTCCCGCCAGATGCGGCAGCATGTACGACGGAATGGTCGCCAGGCCGAACTCCGGAACGACCGTTCCGACCTTCAGCAGGACGAGAAACTGGGGGACGAGGAACATGATCCCGGGCAGGAGCAGGGTGGCGATCAGAATCGTGAACAGGATGTTCTTGCCCGGAAAGTCCATCCGCGCGAACGCGTATCCGGACATGGAGGTCAGGGCAACTACGAGAACGGTACCGACAACGGACGTGACCAGGCTGGTCGAGAGCCAGCGAAGGACGGGAAAGTCGGAACCGAAGATCGCCTCGAAATTCGCGAGGGTCGGGTTCTGTGGGATCCATCCCTGATCCCTGTAGACCTCGGCACCCTCCTTGAGGGAGCTCGAAAACATCCAGACCAGGGGCAGGACGAAGAACAACGCGAGGACCGCCAATACAAGGTAAAGACCGATCGTGCCGGGTCGTGGACCACGTCTCCGGGCGGCGGCTGCTGGTGCTCGGGCGACGCTGGCGATCGGGCGGTCGAGTGAGCGTTCCGTCATGGTGTCACGCCGCGTCCGTGCGGAATACCCGGAAGTTGATCACGCTGACCACCACCATGATCGCGGCCACGATCAGGGCCATGGCCGCAGCCTGCCCCAGCTGGTACTGACCGCCGGCGGTGAAGCCGGTCTCGTAGACGTACATGAGCACCGAGCGAGTCTCGTTGCCTGGACCGCCGCCGGTCATGAACTGCGGCTGACCGACCAGGTTGAACGAGGCAATCACCTGGAGCGTGATCACGAGCAGCAGGACCGGTCGGAGGCTGGGTACGGTGATCGACCGGAACTGCTGCCAGCGGTTGGCCCCGTCAACGGTGGCGGCCTCGTACAGCTCAACGGGGATCGTTTGCAGCCCGGCCAGCAGCACGATCGTGTTGAAGCCCACGGTCCACCACAGCGTCGCGAGAAAGATCGAGAACCAGGCCCATGGGTTCGTGGTCAGCCATTGCGGCGATGCGATCCCCAGGCCCGTCAGGACGTTGGTCAGCAGCCCGAAGCTGCCGTTGAAGATCCACCACCAGAGCAGCCCGACGACCGCGATACCCAGCGTCCACGGTGCGAAATAGATCGCCCGGAACGCGTTGCGACCGCGGTACTTGCCGTTGATGAGGACCGCCAGGAAGAGGCCGCTGATGACCAGCATCGGGGTGCTGAGGAGGGCGAAGATGATCGTGTTCCAGAGCCCACCCCAGAAGACCGGGAAGTGATAGTCGGTCGAATCTGCCAGCCGTTGGAAGTTCTGGAGCCCGACGAAGGTCTCGCTCCCGCCGAACGTGTAGTCGCTCAGGCTCAGGTAGATGTTGTACAGGAACGGGATGCCGATCATGAAGAGGAACAGGGCGAAGTGAGGCAGGATGAAGAGATAGCCCGCGTACCACTTCTCGCCAAGCCGGCGCAGGGATCGCGACGGGGCTGCGGCAGCAGCCGTCACCGGAGGGGCGGGCGCAACCGTCATCGCGAACCTCCCGGAGATGCCACGCGGAGGGCGGCGCCGATCGCCGCTTCCTGCCGCGGCCCGTCAGGTCGGCAGCCGCGGATCAGAAGCCGTACTTGGCCTTGTTCGCGACCAGCTGCTTCGTGATGTTCGCGGCCGCTTCATCGAAGGCCGCCTTGGCCTCCTTCTTGCCGGTCACCGTCGCGACCGCCGCCTGGCCGGCGCCCTGAGGCCCGAACAGCATGTCCGCAGCCGCCGGGATCGGCGGGAAGAACCGCGCGTCGGGCTGCTGCTTCTGGATGTCCGGGATGACGGGAATGGCCTTGAACTCGGCCGAGTTGACGACCGACTGGCGAGCGGGGATCTGACCGGCCTTGGCCCATTCGAGCGAGTGCTCGGAGATCCAGGCAATGAAGTACTGGGCACCCTGCTTCTCGTCGGCCGACATCTGGCGGGTCGTGATGCCCATGTTGTGCGACCCGGACCAGACGCCCTTGCCAAACAGCTGCGGCACGGGCCCGGCACCGAGGTCGTTCTTCAAGGCCTCGATGTAGCCGTTCGTCTCCCAGATGCCCGACATGACCATGCCGTTCTTGCCCTGCTTGAACGCAGCAATCTCCGAATCGCTCTCCGTGCCCTTCGGCGAGATCCCCTGGTCCACGAGGCTCTTCCAGAAGTTGGCCGAGTCGATGGCAGCCTGGCTGTTGATCATCGACTGGCTGTAGTCGTCGGACGTCCACTGGCCGCCCGACTGGTAGAAGGTCGTCGCCCATTCGATGCCGAGAAGGAAGTTGGCGCCGCCACCGCCCTGAACGACCATGAAACCGGGGACGCCCGCCTTCTGGGTGATTGCCTGGGCCGCCGCAACGAACTCGTCCTTGTTGGTCGGCGGCTTCGCCGGGTCCAGGCCGGCCTTGGTGAAGAGGGCCTTGTTCCAGTAGAAGCTCAGGGTGTGCGTGTCGAGCGGGACGCCGTATCGATGGTCCTTCCACAGGCCGTTCTTCCAGACGTCGGCCGTGAAGTCCTTGTCGCTCAGGCCCAGGGTCGCGATCAGATCGTCGATCGGCTGGAAGATGCCGTCGGCGGCGTTCTGGGGTATGGCGTCGAGGTGGACGATGGAGACCTGCGGCAGCTTGTTCGCCGCCTTCGCCGCGTGGAGCGATCCGTAGAGATCCTTCTGGGTCGAGAACTTGATCTTGACGTTCGGGGTCTCGGTATTGAATTGATCCACGATCTTGCGCAGGAATGGTCCGTCGCCGCCGGTGAACGGATTCCAGAAGTCGAGGCTGACGGCTGTCGCCGGTGGCTGGATGGCGAGGCCACTGCCACCGGGCGCGACACTGCCGGGGGCGGCGCTTGCCCCGCCCGCCGGAGATGGCGTCGACCGTCCGCCGCAGGCGGCGATGATCGGGCCGAACGCTGCCATGCCGACGCCGGCGCCGAACAATTTCAGGATGTCTCGACGTGTGACCGACCGCTCGGCAAGAGCCACCGCGGCCTCGATACCGCTCGGACGCTCGTCATTTGACACGGGAAGCTCCTCCTCACATGTCCAAGGATCGTCCAGTGATCCGCGGCGCACCGCTTGCGGCGTTTGCTAGAGTGCTCCAGCAGAAGGTAGCAGCAACGTCAAGGCTCTGTCGTGATCCCGGACTGCCCTCTCGATTACGGCGCGCCGATGTTCTCAGGGAGGGTGGGGCCGGGTACCATGCGCGACGTGAGCCTCCCGATCGGTGCCGGGCGCAAGCCCAACCTCCAGGTCATCGTGCCGAGTGGCAAGGCATTGATGATGGATGCCCGATCCCCCGATGGCGCGACGGTCGCCCTGCTCAAGGCGCTCGCCAACGAGACCCGGATGTCCATCCTCGAGTACCTGGGCGATCGCGTCGTGGCGCTGACGCAGATCGCGCTGGATCTCGGCCTTCCGGCCTCCACGACCGCGATGCACATCGGGATCCTCGAGCGAGCGGGGCTGCTGCATACCGAGCTGCAGCCGGCGAGCCGCGGACTCCAGAAGGTCTGCGCCAGGACATACGACGAGCTGGTGATCGACCTGCCGCGTGGCGCGCACCACAGTCTGGATCGAGTCGAGATCAGCATGCCGATCGGGGCCTACTCCGCCTTCGAGGTGACCCCGACCTGTGGCCTGGCCTCGTCGAGCGGGCTGATCGGCTATCTGGACGACCCCAACGCCTTCTATGAGCCGGAACGGATCGGGGCTCAACTCCTGTGGTTCAGGTCGGGCTTCGTGGAGTACCTCTTCCCGGATCGGGTGCCCCCGGGCGCGACGGTCGTCTCGGCCCAATTGACGGCTGAGGTCTCCAGCGAAGCCCCGCTCCACGATCTCGACTGGCCGAGCGACATCAGCGTCTGGATCAACGGGATCCATCTGGGGGAGTGGACGTGCCCCGCCGATTACGGCGGGTCGCGTGGACGGCTCACGCCGCGCTGGTGGGAAGACGACAACTCGCAATTCGGCGTTCTCAAGCGCTGGCACGTCACGGGCGAGGGCACCGCGATCGATGGCCTGCCGCTTTCCGGCGTCACCGCCCGCGCGCTGGCGTTCAAGCCACGGCAGCCAGTGCGGGTCAGGATCGGCGTCCGGCCGGACGCTGCGCATGTCGGTGGGATCAACCTCTTCGGCCGGCGGTTCGGCCACTACCCGCAGGACCTGGTCCTCCGACTGGAGTACACGACCGCGCTGCGCGCGGAGGATCCCGCGGCCCCTCCCGAGCCGGCCCCGGACTCGGTGTGATGACCGAGGACATTGGTGTGACGCGATCGCACCGTCCGGCGGGGTTGCGCATCCACCAACCGGAGTGGTGGTACGGCCGCGAGGCAGGGGTCAGCGCGGGCGGAACAGGGAGATCCGTGCATGGCGGATCGGCTCCGGTTCGCCTCGGCGCCGCGATTCGGGACGCACCACTACCCGGGTTGGTAGCTGCGACACCTTCCGGGCCGAGGACGCGGCCCGTCAACAACGTATCCGGGAATCACAACTAGGCCGGGCATGGCCGTCGCGGGCACGGCGTCGGACATCGGTCACGTCCGCGACCTGCTGGAGCGGGCCGGCTACTCGGAGGCAGGCATTCGGGCGGCGGGCGTCGATCCCGGCCTCGGCGTCAGGCGGCCGGACATCCCGGTCCTGCTCCGGGCACTCGCGGCCGATGAGCCGCTGGCCTCGCTCGTCAAGCTGTTCCTGCTCGGCCAGGACGTCGACCGGCACGAGACCGCGCGGCGCCTGGGTGGCGACCTGGCGCACCTCACCCGGGCCGGCCTCGTGGCCGAGCGGGGAGATCGCGTCGTACCCACGGTCCAGCTGACGCCGTGGCGGGACCTGATCGTCGTCCACGACCCGGACCCAGAGGGCGAGCTCTGGCCGGAACACGTCAGCGGACCCACGCCCGCCGCGGAGACGCTCGCCGCCTTGTTGGTTCCCGGGGCCGTGGAGACGGCGCTCGACCTGGGGACCGGCAGCGGCCTGCTGGCGCTGCTCCTCGCGGCACGCGCCCGGGCCGTGCTGGCCACGGACGTCAACCCCGTCGCGCTGCGGTATACGGAGCTGGGGGCGGGACTGAACGGCCTGCCCAACGTCGAGGTGCGTCAGGGCAGTCTGTTCGAGCCGGTCGGCGGTGCAACGTTCGATCGGATCCTGTCCAACCCGCCCTTCGTCATCTCGCCCGACAGCTCCCTGCTCTTCCGCCACGGCGGCCTGGCTCGGGACGAGCTCTCCCGCCGGGTCGTGGGAGGCGCTGCCGGTCACCTGGCGGACGGCGGCATCGCGGCGATCCTGTGCAACTGGATCGTGCCTCGTGAAATGTCGTGGCTGGATGCCATTCGGCCGTGGCTCGACTCCAGCGGATGCGACGCAATCGTCTTGCTGCACGGGGTCGAGGACCCCATCTCGTACGCGGTTCGCTGGAACGGCCGGGCGCAGTACGTCGCTCCCGTCGAGTTCCCCCGAATCCTTGACCGCTGGCTCGACTACGACCGGCGGGAGTCGATCGAGGCGATCGCCTCTGGCGCGGTCGTCCTCCGCCGGCGAACCGGCCGGAACTGGATCCACGGATTCGAGCTCGACGCCGAACCGCGGGGCTCGGGTGGGCAACAGCTCGTCGACCTGTTGGCGGCCGTGGATTACCTGCGTGGCGCCGACTCGAGCGACATCCTCCGCGGCGCGTTCCGGCTCGAGGCGGCCCACCGGCTCGAGCAGACGCTCGCGACGCGGGAGGGCGAGTACGTCGTCGAGCCGGCCACCCTCGTCCTGGACGAAGGGCTCGGGACGAAGGTGATCGTTGCGCCCGAGCTCATCCCGGTCGTCCTCCGTTTGGACGGCAGCCAGGTCCTGGACGGAATCGTCGACGAGGTGGCCGCCGGCACGGGCGCCGACCGAGCGGACCTTGCCACGCGCGCTATCGCGCTCGTCCGCGCGATGCTCGAGCGCGGCGTCCTTCATCCGCCACCATCCGGGTCCTGATCCCGAGCGTACTGAATGAGGCCCTCCAGGAGGGCGCTCGACAGTGGGCCCCGGCCGGGTGCCACGCGGAAGGTGGTCAGGGTGATGGCGCCCGCACCTTGTCGGAACCGCCAGATCAATGCGGCGGGTGCATGGACCCAACCCGAGAACATCCCCGCGATCACCTCGTCCCGATGCCGCTCGGGGTCATACCCCACCAGGACGTGGTCCGGGATCACCTCTGCGTAGGCGAAGTCGAGCGGGTTTCGAACGGGCAGGTTGGGCAGGACCCCGGGAAGGATCCAGCTCCAGCTCGTCACCCAGTCGCCATCCCACGGACTTCGCTGGTCCGGAGCCGCGGGATCCGGGAGGCCGCGAGCGCGGCTGGAGACGGGACGCGACAGGCGATGATCGGCCGGGATCGACGATCGCGCCCGGACCAGGACGAGCGCACGGCCGCCAGCCTCGACCCGCCGGAGCAGATCGTCACCGACCTCGCTCGAGACCACCAGGTCGGCATCCGCTTGTGCGGTCAGCCGGTGCCCCAGCGGGGCTATTCGGCCCTCGAGGTCCCACAGGCCGAGCGGCTCATCGACGGCGATCGCAAGCGGAGACGCAGTCTGCCTGACCCCGGACGTCAGCACCGCGAGGCGGATCGAGTCGCCCGCCCGCTCGGTGCCGGTCGCGTCGAAGGCCCGGACGACCAGCTGCGCATCGCCCGGCCGCGCGCCAGCCGGGACAGGGATCTCCAGGCAGCCCACGGTGCGGGCGCCGCGGTTCGGCCAGTCGCTCAGCGGCATTCGGCCGGACACCAACGTCGCGTCCCCTTGCTGGAGCTCCCAGCCGATCTCGCCTCCCGTCGAGGGCCCGCGGTACGAGGCCACGTAAACGGTCGCGGCCAGAGTGTCGCCCGGACAGGCGTCGCGACGCTCGAGGTCGACGACCACGACGTCCTGGGCGTTGATCGAGGCCGACCGTTCGTGGAATGCCTTGCGACCCCGGGCGACGTCCAGCAGCCCGTTTGCCTCCCAGTACGCGTCGCTCAACTCGGTGATCACGTAGCCCTGGATCGAGTCGTGCCTGCGAAGCTGGCCGACCTCGTACTGGAGCGTCTCGAACTGGTGCCACTGAGTGGCTTCCGCCAGGTCGTCGAGCGTTGGCCAGATCCGGTCGAGGCCGAAGCTCGAGAAGCGCTGGCGGATGCCCGCCGGACGGAGATGACCGCGCCCCGTCTCGAACCACCAGGGCGACTCGCCGTCGCCCGCGCCGAGGCCGTCGATCCGGGGCAGGCCCCAGCTTCCGAACTCGCTCAGGACGAGAGGTTCGTCGCCCCGTGAGGTGGCGTCGCCGTGCGGGCTCCAGAGCCAGGCCGGCCGCCGTGCGAAGTCGTCGATCCGGTTGCGCCACGGCTCGGCGTTGTCAGGAGCTCCGTGATAGATATGAAAATCGGCCAGGTCCGTGCGGACATGGAAGTTGGGGGTGCTCGCGGTGTCGCAGGCCGAATTGTCGACGACGAGGCGGCCGGGATCGAGCGCCTTTAGCCAGTCGAACGTGTCGGCCAGCCAGGCGCGATCGCGCGCCTCCTCCCGCACGCGCGTACCCCAATCCTCGTTGACGATCGTCCAGATGACGATCGACGGATGGTTGCCGTGCGCCTCGACCATCGCCTGGAGCGTTTCCCGTCCTCGTCTGGCGGCGGCCGGAGTGAACGTGCGCCAGTTGGGCAGCTCGCACCAGAGCAGCATGCCGGCCTCGTCGGCGGCGTCGAAATAGGCCGGATCGGGCACCTTGATGTGGCAGCGCAGCAGGTTGAGACCGAGCTCGCGGGCGCGCGCGAGCTGCTCGTCGAGCATCGCCCGCGACGGTGGCGTGGAGATCGACTCCGGGTAGAGGTCCTGGTCCAGGGCCCCGATGAGATAGATAGGGCGTCCGTTGAGCAGGATCCGGCCGTCGCGCGTGGCGATCTCGCGCATCCCGAACCGAGCCTTCTTTGCGTCGAGGACCACGCCGTCGGAGACGAGCCGCGCGTCGGCGTCGTACAGGTTCGGACGGCCGATGTCCCAGAGCCGCGGGTCGGCGATCGTGAACCGCACCTCCCCTACCCCCTTCGCGTCCGGCCTCGCCATGGCCCGGCCGGCGATCTCGCCCGAGGGTCCGGTGATCGTGAGCTCGACCGAGAGCGATTCGGGAGAAGTGGCCCGCGCCTGCATTGGGCCGCCATCCGGCTCGAGCCGCCAGGCGACGCAGACCGCGGATTCCGCGAGGTCGACCCGGACACGGAGGGGGCCGAGGGAGGGCCGTGACCGGCGCTCGGCCCGCACGGATTGCCAGATCCCGCTCTGGCTCGAGTACCAGGTCTGCTTGCCATGCGGGATCTCGGAGATCGGGAACTCGGGCACTCGGGCATCGGCAGCCGCGATGTCGGCCGGCGTGGCTGGATACTCCTCCAGCGCGTCGAGCGGATTGACCACGCGCACGACGATCTCGTTCGACGCACCCCAGCGGACCGCCTCGCCGGCATCCAGCTCGAACGGCGTGTATCCGCCTTCATGTTCGCCCAGGGACCGACCGTTGAGAAACACCTTGGCGTGGTACATCACCGCGCCAAAGACGAGGACGATGCGCGACCCTTCCCAGTCGGCGGGAACGCCGAAGTAGCGCCGGTACCATGCGATGATCAGGCCGCGGCCGACCTGGGCCTCCCAGCAGCCGGGTACGTCGATGGCGACACCGTCCGGCAGGCGGTCCTCTTGGAGGCGCCCTTCCGAGTCCGGGATCAGCTGCCAGCGCCCGTCCAGAGGGATCGTCTGCCGGCCGCCGAACGCCAGACCCATTGTTGGCCTGCCTCCATCTCGGGGCGATCCCGACGCGTTCCGCCGGAGCGATGCGGCCGAACATAGCACACGAGCAAACGGCGACCAGGCGCCTGGGGGATCTTGCGTGGTGGCGTACGCTATCAGGAAACAGACGCAGGAATACCTGTCGAACTCCCGATTCCACACGATCGGAACGCGCGGACCCTTCGGTCAACCGACACCCATCTCGACGGCAGAGCCTGAGGAGCGTCGACATGCAGACCATCGCCCGGCCGGCGAACGGCTCGCGAAGTTCCGCATTCCATTCTCGGAGTGGCCGTCCGGCGGGCGGCGGTCGCCGGCTGGCCGCCGTCCTCGCGGCGACCCTCATGCTGGTCGGCTTGCCGCGGGCCGCCGCGGCCGGCGACCGGACGTACCGCAATCCCCTGGAGCCGGCCATCGCCGGCGACGGCATCGTGGAGAGCTGCGCCGATCCCACGGTCATCCGCGGCCAGGAGAACGAGGGCCGCTGGTACCTGTACTGCACGACCGATCCGCTGAACGACGACGACAAGCTGCCCAGCGGCGACTTCCGCTTCCACCTGATCCCGATGCTCTCGTCGGCCGATCTCGTGAACTGGACGTACGAGGGAGACGCGTTCGCGTCCCGGCCCGCCTATGCCACCTCGGACGCAGGGCTCTGGGCGCCCGAGATCGTCTACCACGCAGAGACGGGCCAATACCTCCTCTACTACACGGTGACGAACACGACCTTTCCCGGCGGCGGGAGCGCCATCGGAGTGGCGACGGCACCCGCGCCCCTCGGACCGTGGACCCATGCCGCCCGGCCGGCCGTGGAGCCGCACGGCGCCGACTGTTGCGGCCCCGATTCCCGCCGCTGGGTCTACGACCCGGACGTCGTTCGTACGAGCGGTCCGGACTACATCTACTACGGCAGCTATTTCGGCGGGATCTCGATCCGCCAGCTGTCCGAGGATGGATTGACCTCAGATCCGACGACTCAGTCGAACGTCGCCATCGACAACAAGTTCGAGGGCGCCGAGGTCGTCCTGCATGGAGGCCTGTACTACCTCTTCGCCTCGGCCACGGACTGCTGCCGCGGTCCCCAAACCGGGTACAGCGTCTATGTCGGGCGGTCCGCCAGCCCGCTCGGACCGTTCGTGGATCGGGAGGGCGTGCCGCTCCTGGCCGGGCGAGCCGGCGGGACCGTGGTCCTCAGCATGAACGGCAACCGCTGGGTGGGACCCGGTCACAACACGGTCTTCCAGGATCTCGCCGGCCAGTGGTGGACGATCTATCACGCGGTCGACGTGACCGAGCCCTACTTCGCCGGCGCCGTCGGCTTCACCAAACGACCCGCGCTCCTCGACCGCCTCAGCTGGGTCGACGGCTGGCCCGTGGTCCGGGGCGGACGGTTCGCCTCGGACACGCCGCAACTGGCCCCCGCGGCGCAACCGGGTGACCGGGCGACGCCGGAAGGGACACCTGTTCGGTGGGACACCGTCGGGACGCGGCTCGCGGCCTTCTCCGACGACTTCGACGGATCGTCACTCGATCCTGCATGGACGTGGGTCCGTCCGCCCGCCGCAGGCGAGTACGGCGTCAAGGACGGTCTCTTCTGGATGAACACGCAGGCCGCGGACCTGTACGTCGACAGCAACAACGCCTCCGTCCTGACTCGTCCCGTTCCGGACGACGACTTTGTCGTCGAAACGCGCGTGATGCTGACCGTTCCTGCCGAGGGCTGCTGCTTCAACTACGTCCAGGCCGGCCTCGTGCTGTACCAGAACGACGATTCGTTCATCAAGCTCGTCAACGTCGCGATCTGGAACACCAGACAGACCGAGTTCGCGCGGGAGGTCGACGACGTGCCGGTCGACTATCCCCGCTACGGAAACACCGTGGTCGGGCCGCCCGGAGAGTGGGCCTGGCTCCGTCTCGTCGTCCGGACCGACGTGCTCGGCGGCGTCGATGGGCCGTACGGCGGCAATCAGCGGTTCACCGCCTACACGAGTCATGACGGCGTCACGTGGACGCGCGGCGGAACATGGGCCGGCGATCTCGGGGCGAACCCGAGGATCGGGCTCGTCGCCATGGGCGGAGGCGGGTTCCGGGCGGACTTCGATGCCGTCGTCGTCAGTCGACCGCATCGCTGATCGGGACTGGGCCGGCGCCACCTCCTCGGCGCCGGCCCTGCCTCGAACCCATGACCCACGGCCGGATGCCCTGCTGGCGCCCCACCGCCGCTACAACCCTCTGACCGACGAGTGGGTTCTCGTCTCGGCCGATCGGACGTCGCGGCCCTGGCAGGGGGATCGGCTCCCGCCCGTCCCGGAGGATCGCCCCGCCTATGACCCCGACTGCTATCTGTGCCCTGGCAACGCGCGAGCCGGCGGCGTCAGGAATCCTGGGTACGGTCAGACGTTCGTCTTCACCAATGACTTCGCGGCGCTGCGGCCGGATATTGGCGCCGAGCGAGTGCAGGATGGCCTCCTCGTGGCGGAGGGCGAGCGTGGGACATGCCGCGTCATCTGCTACACCCCGCGACATGACCTGACGATGGCGCGGCTGGGCCCGGCCGCGGTCCGCGCCGTCGTGGCCCTGTGGGCGGATCAGACCGTGGAGCTCGGCGCGACCTACCGCTGGGTCCAGGTGTTCGAGAACTGCGGGGCGGCGATGGGTGCCTCGAACCCGCACCCACATGGCCAGATCTGGGCCGGGTCGGCCTTGCCGCGCGAGGTGGCCAGAGAGGATGCCGCGCAGCGAAGGCACCTTGCCCGGACGGGGCGGCGATTGCTTCTGGACTATGTGGCGCAGGAAGCGGGCGGACCGCGAGTGGTCCACGAGGACGATGACTGGCTCGTCGTGGTGCCCTTCTGGGCGGCTTGGCCGTTCGAGACGATGATCGTCGCGAAGGCGCCCACGGCCCGGCTTGGGGACCTTGGGTCACCGGCGCGTGATGCCCTTGCCGCGGTCCTCGTCGGCCTGCTGTCGCGATACGACAATCTCTTCGAGCATCCGTTTCCCTACTCGATGGGCTGGCACCAGGCCCCGTTCGGCGACGATCGGCCCGGCGGCCGCGATCGCGAGCACTGGCAGCTCCACGCACACTTCTATCCGCCACTCCTGCGCTCGGCCACCGTTCGCAAGTTCATGGTGGGCTATGAGCTCCTCGCCGAAACCCAGCGTGACCTGACCCCGGAGCAGGCCGCGGAGCGCCTGAGACGCCTACCCGAACGCCACTACGCGGACGAGGTGCACGGCACTGCGGTTTGAGCCGTCCGAGCCGCTTGGCTTTACAGGCCAGAATGACATGGCTATATTAGCCATATGAAGACCGCGACGATCACTGAGGCCAAGAATCGGCTCAGCGCGCTCATCGACCGGGTGAGGAGTGGGGAGAGCATCCTCATCCTCGACCGAGGCGTGCCGGTCGCACGGCTGGAGCCAGTCGCGGCGTTCCCCGATCCGACAGGCCGCCTCCGGCGCCTCGAACGGGCCGGGGTGATCAGGGTCGGCGAGGCCGCTCCTCCGCTCGATCTGCTGCGTACGCCTGGGCCGACGTTGGCGCCGGGTGCGAGCGCGGTACAGGCCCTCCTGGAGGAACGGCAGTCCGGGCGATGAGGTTCTGGGATAGCTCGGCCGTTGTACCCCTCCTCGTGGCCGAAGCTTCGAGCGCAGCCGTGTTGCGGGAATATGAGCTCGATCCCGAGGTTGTGGCCTGGTGGGCGACGGAAGCGGAGTGCGTGTCGGCGCTCGCTCGTCTCGAGCGGGAAGGCAGCCTGGACGCGCCATCTTTCGGCGAAGGTCTTCGGCGCCTGGGAGGCCTGGCACGGGGATGGCGTGAGGTACAGCCGGTCACGGCCGTGCGCACGACCGCGATCCGCCTGCTCCGAGTCCATCCGCTGCGCACCGCCGACGCCCTTCAGCTCGGCGCGGCAATCGTCGCGGCCGAGGACCATCCGGCAACCCTGCCGTTCCTGACGC
>DASPWU010000189.1:0-1540 GCA_035637675.1 Candidatus Limnocylindria bacterium
ATGGCCCTGAGCTCTATCCTCGATCGCGTGTTCGATGAGTCGATCTCGATCAGGCCGGCTACGCAGTCCGATCAGCGCGCGATCACCGGGCTGATCCGGGAGGCCGGCCTCAACCCCCGGGACCTGGACTGGCGCCGCTTCGTTGTCGCCGCTGACACCGGCGCCGGATTGGTCGGCTGCGCCCAGGTTCGGGTCCACGCCAGGGGAACCCGCGAACTGGCCTCCGTGGCCGTGGCCGCCGACCGGCGGGGGTCGGGGATCGGCGGCCGCCTGGTCGAAGCGATCCTGGCGCGGGAGCCGGGCGTCGTCTACCTCATGACCCGACGCGAAACCGAAAGCTACTTCGAGCGGTTCGGCTTTCGGCGGGTCGCGGCAGCCGAGACGCCCTCCGATTTCCGTCGCCAGTTCCGGATCGGCCAGGTCATCACGACAATCGCCTCTCCGCTCGCCGGTCACCGGATCCGGATCGTTCCGATGCGGCGGTCCGCGTCCTAGCGAATCCGCCGAACGGGACTGACCGGCACCGGGCGAACGTGGTCCTCCAGGATCTCAGCGACCCACGCGCTCGAGGACGGGCTGGGCTCGAATGCTGGCAGCTCGAGCCGATCCGGCCAGCGGTGATCGTCGTCCTCCTGGACGCCGGATGGCCAGCCGAGGTCCGCCCGGCTGCCGAAGAGTCCGGTCAACCGCCCGGCCAGGCCCGCGTCCGTCCAGCCCATCGAGGTCAGCTCGACCCCGACGATGAACACGGCCAGAAGCGCGATCGAAAGCAGTAGGTCCATGCCGCGACTCGCTCGGTCCGAGCATACCGCAGGATCAGGCGATCTCGGTCTCCGTCTCGTGCGACTGCCCGTCGCGAATCGAGTCGTACGCCTTGAGGATGATGTCCAGCACATGCCGGGCATGCTCGGCCGTGAGGATCGGCGTCTCCTCGCCCAGCAGGCAGGCGATGAAATGCGCGACGCCCGTCTCCACGACGCCGAGCTCGTCGCCGGGCGGCGGAGGCCGCAGGTCGTGGACCCAGCCCTCGAGCCCAAGCGGGCTGTCGTCGTCGAAGTAGATGCTGGCCGGCGCGTCCTTGTCGCTCGATTCGCCGGCGAAGCTGACGGTCCCCTGGCCGAAGTGGAACTCCAGCCAGGGCGCCTGCGTCGCGGCGGCCCCGAAGCTCGCGAGCAGTTGCCCGAGCGCCCCACTGGCGAACTCGAGGTTCATGAGCACATGGTCAGGGGACGTGACCGCGATCGTCTGCCCGGCCAGCGGCCCGGCCCGGACCATCCGGCTGGGACTGCCGATGGCGCCCATTGCCTGGACCCGCCTGACGGGACCCATGAGCGCGGTCATCGCGTGGAGTCGATAGACGCCGTGATCGAAGACCGGACCGACGCCCGGCCCGTAGAAGACGGTCGGGTCACCGGTGTACTCCCGCCATGTTGCCGGTCCGCTGTCGGCGTGATGGGCGACGGCCAGGCTGAGATGGCCCAGGCGGCCGGAGGCGATGATGTCGGCCAGCCAGCGCGTCTGGCGGGTCGCCGCCACGGCC
>DASPWU010000190.1:0-18938 GCA_035637675.1 Candidatus Limnocylindria bacterium
ATCGACGAGGACGGGGTCGCGACGACCGACCAGGTGCCGGCTGGATGAGCCGCTGCAGGGCGTCGACGCGATAACCCGAGGCTGGGCACAGGTCCCGCAGCGCCTTCGCGACCGCAGTCGCCGATCGGAGTGCGGCCGGAGTCGCGGCGTTCTCCTCGGCGAGGCGCCCCGCCTCGACCGCCAGCGAGCGGTCCACAAGCTCCAACCAGGCGTCACCGTCGAGCCATAGCGTTCCGTCCCAGTCGTGGACGCGGAGGGCTTGGCGCGCGACCCTGTCGTCGAGCCAGGATCGGGCAATCGTCGCGGCGGCGGTAGCGGCTGGGCGGCGAACGGCCGGCCAGCGGGGCAGGGACAGCAACGCCCGGACCGCGTCGACCGCCCGACCGGCGGCCGCCTCGTCCATGCCAAGACCACGGAACATGGACATGGCGACCGCGCCGATGCGCCACGCGTCGAAGCGCTCGACGCTCCACCGGCCGCGATCGGCCACCTCCGCGCCACCCCCCAGGCCGCGGCTCGCCAGCCAGGCGAGCAGGACGCCGACCGTCGACGCCTCCGGCTTCACGATCTTGGGCTGCGTCGCGGCCAGGTCGACAACCGCCCGCAGCCCAACGAGCAGGTTGGCGGCGAGCTCGGCGATCGGCGTGACCGGTCCCGACGTCTCGCCGAATGCGTGGGCGGCCTCGGCCAGCCAGCGGGCGTTGCCCTCGAGCGCCGCCACGGCCTCGGCCGGAGAGCCGCCACGTCCCGCGGCATCGACCATCGCGCGAACGACACCCGGCTCGAGCAGCCGCCAGAACGGCTCGCGGACGGGCTCCAGCGCGAGCTCCGCGCGAGCGTCGTCGATCGACGCTACGCCACCGCCACGGAGGCGCTCGGCCAGCCGCCGCAGCGTCCCGTCCGCGTCGTCGGGGACCTCACGCCAGTCAAGGAACACCCGGCACTCGTACGCGTGGAGATCGACGCGCAGGCCATGATCGGCGAGATCGACCGCCGGCCAGATGTGCTCGAGGCCGGAGCGAGTGTCGCGGGCGACCCAGAATGTGCCGCCGTCGCGGCCCAGCCGCAGCCCTTCCCCGAGCGTGCGGCGGACGAGGGTCCGCTCGGCGGAATCCGGGACCTTGACCGAATACCCGACCGATTCGCGGATCCAGCCCGACGTGTCGGCAAACCGATTGTGGAAGACGACGAGCGAGCGCTCGCCGTTCGGTCCGATGTTCGAATAGGCGAAGACATCCTCCCGAACGTCGCCCTCGTCACCGGCGACGTCGTACAGCAGGAAGTCGCCGACCTGCGCGAACTGCGCCCGGCGATGGAGAAGCGGCACGATCACCCGCTGGTGGTGGGCGTACAGGCCCTCGTTGACCTCCTCGATCATCCGGGCCCGCCGGAACTCCATGCCGTACTTCTCGGTAAACCCCTCGAACTGGCCGTGGCCGAACATCGGCAGACCCGGCATGGTCGCCATGAGCGTGGCGACGCCAAAGTACTTGTCGCCGGTGCCGAACTGCTCGACCGCGGTCCGTTCGTCGGGGTTGTTCACGAAGTTCACGAACCGCTTGAGGATCTCGGGGTCGAACTCCAGCGTCTCGCGCATGACCCGTCGGTAATCGGCGTTGCGCTCGTCGCGGAGCAGGTTCATGAAGGCGCTGTTGTAGACGCGGTGCATGCCCAGCGTCCGGACGAAATAGCCCTCCATGAGCCAGAACGCCTCGGCCAGGAGCAGTGTCCCCGGCGCCTCGGCAGCCACCCGATCCACGACTTCCCGCCAGAACTCCGTCGGGATCGCCCGCTCGAAGGCCCGCCGCGACAGGGAATGCTCGGCGCGCGACGGGATCGCGCCGCCGTGACCCGGCAACGGGTGCCACAGCCGCTGGATGTGCTTCTTGGCCAGCACCATGGCCGCGTCGAAACGGATGACCGGGAACTGGCGCGCGACGTGCAGGATCGTCTGGATCACGGCCTCACGAACGTCCGCCCGCAGGTAGTCCAGCTGGGCGGTGTCGTTCCAGGGGAAGCTCGTGCCGTCGTTGCCGTGGTAGACGTAGCGCTCGTCGCCCGTCGAGCGGTCGGCGCGCTTGAAGACGACCGCGGCGTCCGTCCCGTCCCAGTAGTGGTCCTCGAGGACGATCGCGACCCGGCTGTCCGATGACAGGTCGGGGCCATTGAACGAGTAGGCCGGGTACGGGCTGTGCGGCAGGGACAGGAACCAGTCCGGATGCTCGATCACCCAGCGAGCATCGATTCCCATGTGGTTGGGGACCATGTCGCTGGCGAGGCGGATGCCGTGACGCCAGGCCCGATCCCGAAGGTTGGCGTGAGCCGCCGTCCCGCCGAGGTCGTCGGCGATCGCGTAGTCATGGAGCGAGTACGCGGACGCCTCGGCTTCCTGGTCGCCGCGCCGCCGTTTGATCTCGCGCGACGCCCGGCTTCGCTCCCACAAGCCGATGAGCCACAGCCCGGTGATGCCCAGCCGAGCCAACCGGTCGAGCTCCTCGTCCGGGATCGCGTCCAGCGTCCGAATGTCGCGGCTGTACGTCCGGGACAGCTGGTCGAGCCAGACGTAGGTGCTCTTGGCGATCAGGACGAGCCGCGGCATCCACTCGACGTCCTGGCTGAAACGCTCGAGCTCCGCTTCGCCGCCGACGTCCTCCGTGACGCCGACCCCGATCAGCGCGCCGAAGCCGTCGCCGGTGCCGCCACCGCCGAACCGCAGATGGAGGGCGCGCTCTTCTTCCGCGATCACGTCGAGGCCCATCTGGAGTCGTTCGAGCAGGTCGGCGGCCTCGTCGCCGAGCAATGCCGCCCAGCTGTTGCGGATGTATCGCAGCTGGCCGGCCAGCGAGGTCGGTGCCGCCAACACGGGCGCCCGGAGCACGCCAACGAGCGACTGGCCGTCTGGGCCGAACCGCGGCGCAGCCTCGAAATGGGCACGCAGCCCCTCGACCACCCTGGCATACGCCGGCGCCTGGCTGGCGATGGGGCGGTCGTCGACGAGGTCGCGAAGCTGCTCGATCGCCGGATTGACATTGTCCAGCCAGGTGATGAGCAGGTCGCGCAGGGCGGCCTCGCGAGCCGCCGGATCGCCCAGCGACGAGGCCGCCGTCCGCTCGCCGCTCTGGACCTCGTCCGGCGGAAATGCCGTCAGGGACGCGGCCAGGACGGCGTCGAGGGCGTCGGAACCGAGCCGCTCCTCCAGGGCCTCGCGGGCTGTGGTAAACGCGGTCGGGTCCACCTGCCGCTCGTACGCTCGGATGAGCGCCGCCTGCAGGGCGTCGAGCAGGCCCAGGCCGGCGAGCTCGCCGGCGTGGACGGCCCGCGATGGCTCGCGCGTCTGGTTGAGGCGATAGGCGACCTCGCGGGCGACGGGAATGTCCGCCAGGTGGCTTCGACCGTCGGGCCGGACGAGGCCGGCGAGATCGAACCGGTTGCGCGCCTGCCCTGCGATCCGGGTGCCGGTGACGCCGGGCGGCGCCGACCTCATGGGGTCATCCCGATGTGGCGACCGCGGTCGGCGGCGCGGCGGATGTGGAGGGGCCGGCCGAGGCAGACGCGTCGCTCGCGCGGTCGGCGAGGGCTCGCTCGATCGCCCGGCGGAGTAGCTCCAGGCCCGATGGATCGAACTCGTAGGTCCATTCCCGGACCCGCTCGGGATGTGCGAAGCGCTCGTCGAGCTGGAGGGCGAGCGCCTCACGAGACAGGAGAATGAGATCCGCCGTGCCATCCACTCGTGCCAGATCCTCTTCGGACCCGTAGGACGCCGTGATCAGGCCGACGCCGGTCGTGCCCGACAGCGCCAGCGTCTCGGCGATGTTACGCGCGCCGCGATCGGAGGCGCAGACGAGGCCTACGGTCGAGCCCGGAGGCAGGGCGGCTACCTCGTGGACGAGCTCGATGTAGCCGGGACCGACGAGCATCGCGACCACGGGAATCTGGCCGGCGACCATCGCCAGCGCCTCGTCGGCATGGAAGGTCGTGGTGGCGACCAGGTCGTAGTGAAACCGTTCGATGCGCTCGGGTACCTCCTCGAGGAGGGCACCCTCGGCCTCGATGACGCCCGGGAATGCCGCCGCGACCCGTTCGGCGTCGTATGTCGCGTCGGCCTTGGTGCATTCGACGAAGAGCACATGGACGTGAGCGCCGGGCCGCTTGCGCTCGGTGGCGGCGGCAAACGTCGCGGCGGCTACCTCGTCCGCCGTGAAGCCTGCCTGGGCCGCTCGGCGAAGCATCTCGGCGACGAGCCCGGCCAGGGCTTCGGCACCGCGCCGCTGGGGGGGCCGGTCGGCCACGTGCGTGCCGGCCCCATGCCGGCTGTGGACGTAGCCGCTGTCCGCCAGTCGCTTGTAGACCGCCCGGATCGTGTTGGGGTTGACGCGCAGTGCGGCGCCCAGGTCCCGGACCGGCGGCAGGCGGGAGCCCGGCAACAGGCGGCCAGAGTCGATCTGGTAGGCGAGCTGCCAATAGATCTGCGTGGAGATCGGGACGTCCGAGCCGCGCTCAACGTCCAGCGCATTGGAGGTCGAGGCCGAGGCCGCCGGAGCTGTTGCGGCAGGACCAATGGCTGAAGGGTCCGTGGGAGGATCGGATCTTGACATAGCCTGCTGGTCCAAGTATCGTTCGACTTGGCCTAGTCAACTATAGCAAACTGGAGAATCGCGATGAATGAGCTCGTCCTCCTGGGTCTCATCGTCGCAGGTCTTGCGCTCTTTGGCGCGGTCGCCGTGCGCTTCGGCGCGGATTCACGGCAGACCGCCACTGACACACAGCCTGCGAAGTCGGTGGCCCTTCGCTGATCGGCGCCGGTCGTCGCCGAGCATCTCGCCGACGGCCTCAATCGAAGACCCATTCCCATCAGGTCCCAGCGGCTCCCGCCCGCCGGCCGGCCGCTCGTCAGCCCGTGGTGACGCAGGCCACGGGCTGACGGATTCCTGGCCATCGTCCTGTGGCACGGGGCCAGCACTCCTCACTCCGGGGGATGCTGACCCACTGCGGCAAGCGCGTCGCGATAGAGAGCGGCGCCGTCGAGCCCGGTGGACGGCGACGTGAGAGCCAACAGATCATCGACCAGCCGGCGCTCCAGGTGGGTGTCGGCCAGGCCATCGATGATTCGCACGGCGCGAGCGGCCGCCCGCAGGACCTGTGTCGTCTCGGTGCGGGCCGGGTCGTCCCAGAACCAGGCGTCGCTGGCGAACATCGCGAGCCGCCAGCGCTGCGCCTCCAGGACCGAAAGGAGCATCTGGCGGTCGTCCGCCCGCGCGTCGCGGAGCCATTCGACCGCAAACGCCTCCCGTGTCACGGTGCCGAAGACCACGTCGACGTACGCGTCGCGAGCTGGGCCGAGGATGTCCTCCGGTCCGAGCGATCCGGCGCCGATATGCCCGCGCAACAGATCCCCTGACACCGCGTCGATGCCGGCGGCCAGGCGATCGAGTGCCGACCTGAGTGGGCCCTTCCAGCGGCCGTCCGTCGCGTCCGCGCATTCGGCCGTCCAGCGAGCGACACCGTGATGGCAGCTCCATGACGTTCGGTCGACGATCGACGTCATCGGGAATGGCCGATCGTCCGGCTCCTCGAGCGCCGTCGCGAAGCCAACGACGTCGAACGGACGGGTGAGGGCGACGCTCGCCTGGGGTGCGACGAGCCGCTGGAGGAACAGGTCCCGGAAGGCCCGATGATGACCAAACAGCTCGCCGTCCGTGGCGATCACGGCCAGAGCCGCCGTGCCGTCGGCGAATTCGGCATCGGCCAGGCGCGGGGCGACATGCTCCGCGGCGAATCGATCGGCGTCTGCGGTCGCGCCGCCATCGAACGAGACCGCGCCGGACATTCCCGCGTCGTAGAAGACGACCACGATCGTCCGGCCGCCACCGAGCGCAACCCGATGCGGCCGCCGGTAGTCGAGCGTCGGATCCGCCGCCTGCCAGGGGGCCAGGATGGTGTAGGCGATGCCCTCCTCGGCGAGGATCCGGAGCGTGGCCATGTCGACCGCGGTCTCCGGCAGCCACAGGCCGCTCGCCGGCCGGCCGAAGCGCAGCTCGAAGTCCCGCAACCCCCAGCGGATCTCGGTCCGCCGGTCGGCCATCGAGGCGAGCGGCAGGATCGTGTGGTGGTAGGCCTGCGCCATCGCCCGGGCGCCGGGCTGGTCGGACGCCAGCATGCCCGCATAAGTCGTCGGATCCTCGCGCGCGAGCCAGGTCGCCAGCGTGGGCCCCAGGTCGAAGCTGATGCGCGAAAGGTTGCCGCGCTCGACGTTGGGCCGATAGCACTCGGCGTCGATCCGCGCGTTCCAATCGTGGTACGGGGCGGCGGCCGGCTCCTCCGGGATCGCGTCCGACCATGGGTCGGCGCGGCTCGGTTGGTAGAAATGGCCGTGCACGATGAGGCGCGGCCGGGGCATCACGCCGGGAAACCCTCGCTCGCGGCGGCGTCTCGCTCGGTGGAGACCCGGTGCTCGACCGAGGCGGACATCCGGCCACCGGCCGGGATCGTGATCGGCCACGACAGCAGCATGGCGCTGCCCTGGTGGACTCGCTCGAAGCCCGATTCGGAGTTGGAAACGGTGTCGATCGATGCCCACCAGGCGTCGGCCGGCGGTTCCACGCGCGTCTCGATTCGCAGGCCGACCTGTTCGTTGCCTGCGGCGATCGTCGTCAGCCGCTCGGCCGTGCCGGCTCCGTCATGGGGGAGGCGCTCGCCGCCGATCTCGTGGTAGGCCGCTGGATTGCCTCCACCGCCGAGCAGCACGAGGTCCCACGAGATGCCCAGGCGGGCGTCGATCGCCGACGCGGCCCGATTGTGCAGCTCAACAGCGAGACGGAGACTCGGCGCTCGGCGGCTGCCGCCGATCGTGAGGATCGTGGTGACCTGCGCATCGAGGCCGGTCGAGTCGACGACCTCGCGAACGAGCTCCAGCCGCTCGTCGGTCAGGGCGACCACCCGGCAGGGGCCGTCCGGCCCCACCAGCGTGCGGGCGCGGGCCGCCGCGACCGCGTCCGGGGTCACGTCCCGGGCATACAGGTGGACGAGCCCCGAGCGGCGCTCCCAGGCGTCGTAGTGGAGGCGCTCGCCCAGCCCCGCTTCCTTGGCCATCACGATGTCATGGATCGATGCGGCGGCGCCCTGGGCGCCGGCCTGGGTGGGTCCGCCGACCGGTGTCGGGCGCGGCGGCTGGACGGCAGCGGCCTGTCGCGCCTCCTCCTCGAGCAGCGTTCCGTGATAAGCCTCCGGCCGGCGGCGCATGACCGCGGTGAGCGCGTGCCGGACCGCGCGGATGTCCCAGGTGCCGATGCCGCCGCCCTCGGCCGGGTCGACGATGACGACCTGGCCCGGCCCCACCAGCCGGACCTCGTCGACCCCATCCAGATCCAGGTCGAGCTGGCCGGTCGTCAGTCGGGCTGGACCCGCCGAGCCCGGCGACCCGCCTTGCGCATCCCCGGCCGCGCTGTCGGCGAGGTCCTCGGCCGCGATGAGGTGATGAGCCACTGCGAGGCGCAGGTCCGGCAGGTAGACGCCGCCGAACAGGCCATGCCAGTACGCATCGTTCGCCTGGCCGCGGTACAGATGGTCGAGCGCCGCGGCATGCAGCCTGCCGTCGGCGGACGATCCGTCGGCGGACGATCCGTCGTCGGACGATCCGTCGTCGGACGATCCATCGGACGATCGCGCCGCGGGTACACCCTCGAGGGCCGCGACCGCCGCCGATGCGCGCAACATCTGCGCCCGCAGGTCGCCCAGCTCGCGGTATTTCGCCGCGAAGTTTCGCCACGTGCCGCCCCGCAGGAACCTGGCCTCCGGGCGGCCCTCGGCAACCGCCTCGCGAACCACGCGCTGGAACTGGCGCGCCTCGTCGGCCGGCAGGGACCATTCGCCCATCTCCGCGTACGAGCCGGAGGGCAGGTAGACCCGGCCGATCGGCGGATGGTCGGCCAGCCACGCCGAGGGCGTGACCGTGACGAGCCAGTCCGCGTTCGCTTCCAGCGCCGCGAAGAATCGATCGACCCAGCGGGTCCGGCCCCAGCAGTGCTCGAACGTCTCGGGCCAGCCACCGAACTTCTCGCCGTCGTCGCCCATGACCCCCAGGCGCGTCCCGTCCTCCGTCGCGTGGCCATGGAGATGGGCGATGACGTCGTCGACCTCGCCGAAGGGGATGCGGTAGCGCAGGCCCTGCTCCGTTCCGAAGACGGTCAGCAGGGCGCCCTGGTCCTCGGTGACGTAGGCGCCCCACAGGGCGTCCTCCGGGACCGAGGCGGCCCGGAAGTGGGCGTCGTCGAGAATGGTCCAGCGGTAGCCGGCGCCGGCGATCGCCACCGGCAGGTCGGGCTCCCAGACGCGTTCCGCGAGCCAAGCCCCGGCCGGTCGGACGCCGACGAGCCGCTCGACCTCGTCCGCCATCCGCCGCAGCTGGCCCAGGCGATCGCGATCCGGCAGCGCGATGAGGACGGGCTCAGCCCAGCCGCCACCCATCATCTCGACCTGGCCGCGCGCCACCAGGGCCCGCAAGCGGTCGAGGAACGCCGGCCGCTCGGTGCCGATCCAGTCGAGGAGCGGCCCGCTGACGTGGAGGGCCACATGGACGCCGGGATGTCGTTCCAGCGCCCGGAGCATCGGCTCATACGCGCGTTCGTAGTTGTCGGCCACGACCCAGCCGAAGTTGCCGACGGGCTGGTGGTCGTGCAGCGCCAGGGCGAGCGAGATGCGGGGCGCCATGCGCCGGTCAGCCGGCCTCGGCGACGATCCGTTCCGTCTCGCCTCCCGGCCGTTCGGTCGTCTCCTCGACGGGCGGCTCCACGCCGGCGGCCGGCAGGTACATTCGCTCGGTGTATTCGTGGAGCATCCGAGTGGTGGAGAAGCGCCAGATCGTGCTGGCGATCGATGCTCGCATGAGCTGAACCCACGCCCGGGGCAGGCCGTCCTTCTCGCGCTCGTAGTAGCGCGGGACCACCTCGTCCTCCAGGATTCGGTATAGATCCTGGGCGTCGGCCCAGTCCTGGGCTCCCTCGTCCGGATTGACGTCCCGGCCGCCGATTGCCCAGCCGTTGTCCCCCAGCCAGCCCTCGTCCCACCAGCCGTCGAGGACGCTGACGTTCACGACTCCGTTGATGGCGGCCTTCATGCCGCTCGTGCCCGAAGCCTCCAGCGGCCGTCGCGGGTTGTTGAGCCAGACATCCACGCCCTGCACGAGGAACCGCGCCACCCGCATGTCGTAGTCCTCGAGAATGAACACGCGGCCACGCAGCTTGGGCGAGCGCGAACGGGCGAAGATCTCCTGGATCACCTGCTGGCCAGGCCGGTCGGCCGGGTGGGCCTTGCCGGCGAACACCACCTGGACGGGCCGCTCCGCGTTCCAGACCAGCGCCTCCAGGCGATCCATGTCGCTGAAGACCATGCCGGCTCGCTTGTACGTCGCGAAGCGGCGGGCGAAGCCGATCGTCAGGGCGTCCGGATCCAGGACCTGCTCGAGATCCTGGAGCACGGAAGGGGCCTCGCCATGCCGTGCGAACTGCGCCCGCAGCCGGCCCCTGGCGAAGATCGCCAGCTCGAGCTTCTGGCGCAGGTGGGCCTCCCACAGGTCTTCGTCGGGAATCCGGTCCAGCCGCTCCCACCACCGACTCGCGTCGTCCGTGCCATCCAGGTCATCCAGGTCCGCGTCCAGGTAGCGCTCCAGGAGCTCGCGAACCGGCGAGCCCAGCCACGTCGGTACGTGTACGCCGTTGGTGATGCCCAGGATCGGCTTGTCCACGACCCCTTGCCAGGTCCCGTTGGCGGTCACGGCGTGCAGCTGGCTGACGGCGTTGGCGACGGTGGTCAGGCGAAGGCTGAAGGCGGTCATGTCGAACTGGCGCTCGTCGCCGTCGGGGCCGCGGCCGACTTCCAGGACGCGTTCGACCGGCACGCCGCCGGTGCCGGGCCGGCGGTCACCGTCGAGGAGTGGACCGGCGACCCGCCGAACGAGGTCCCCATCGAATCGCTCGTTGCCGGCCGCGACCGGGGTGTGGATCGTGAACACCGCGTCGCGCTTGACCTGGGCGAAGGCGTCGTCGAGCGTCACTCCCTTGGCGACCAGCTCGCGGGCCCGCTCGGCCAGCAGGAAGGCGCTGTGGCCCTCGTTGAGATGCCAGGCAGTCGGTTCGACGCCGAGGGCGCGGATCGCCCGGACCCCGCCGACGCCAAGGACCAGCTCCTGGTGGAGGCGCATCTCGCGGCCGCGAACGTACAGGATGTGGGTGATCGGCCGGTCGGCATCGTCGTTGTCGGGGACGTCCGTGTCGAGCAGCAGGACCGGCACCCTGCCCACCTGGGCGAGCCAGACGGCGACGGCCAGGGACCGGCCGGGCACCTCGACCGCCACCTGGAGCGGGTCGCCGTCCTGGCCCTGGACCCGGAGCAGGGGCAGCCGGGTGAGATCGAAGTCGGGATAGGCGTGCTCCTGGTGGCCGTCGGCATCGATCGTCTGACGGAAGTAGCCCTTGCGGTACATGAGCCCAACGCCAACGAACGGCAGGGCCATGTCGCTGGCCGACTTCATGTGGTCGCCGGCCAGCACGCCCAGGCCTCCGGAGTAGATGCCCAGGCTCTCGTAGAACCCGTACTCGGCGCAGAAGTAGGCGATCGGCCCGTCCAGAGAGTCGCCGTGGGTGCGGTGGAACCAGTGGTCCGCGCCGTTGGTCATGTACCGGTCGAAGGCGCGGATCACGGTCTGGTACTCGGCCATGAACGCCGGGTTCTCCAGCAGCTCGCTCCAGGCGACCGGCCCGGCCAGGACAGGGATCGGATTGCGGTACCTGGTCCAGGCGGTTCCGTCCACGCGGCTGAACAGGATCTTGGCACGCGGGTGCCAGGTCCACCACAGGTTGTAGGCGAGGCGGCGCAGCCCCTCGAGCTGGGGTGGCAGGCGGAAAATCGCGCCCGGCTCGGTCGGGATTCGGACTGGCTCCATTCGGGGAATGATACGCAGGCAAACGATCGTCGCGGCCGGTGTTCCCGCGTGGCCGTTGCCGGCAAGCCACGGCGAGTGAGGCCTGGGCGGACTGAATCCAGGCGTCCCGGCACGTACCATGGCCGCCGTGCGCGTCGCGATGATCGCCGCCGAGTGCGAGCCGTTGGCCAAGACGGGCGGCCTGGCCGACGTCGTGGACGCGCTGGCGCGAGCCCTGCCGCGAGTCAATCCCCCGGTTCAGGCGCGGCAGGGAGGCCCGACCGTCGAGGCGCCGGTGGACGTCTTCCTGCCGTACTACCGCGGCATCGCCCTGCCGGCAGGCCGCCGGCGGGCGATCACGGTTCGGGTGCCGGACGCCCGGGCGGGCGGGTCGGCCGCGGTTCGCGTCGTGCCGCTGGCCGCCGATGGCTACCGGGTGCGCCTCATCGACTATCCGCCCGCCTTCGATCGCGACGGCATCTACGGCCATCCCGACGACGCGTGGCGGTTCACGATCCTGGCCCGGGCGGCCCTCGAGGCCCTGCGCTCGGACGCTGCGGCCGGTGGCCGACCGGTGGACGTGCTCCATCTCCACGATTGGCATGCCGCGCCCGCCCTCCTGGACCGTGACGCCTGGCTGGCCGCGGATCCCGTCATCGGCCGCAGCGCGGCGCTCCTGACGGCTCACAACCTCGCCTATCACGGCTGGGTGCCGCGGGCCGACCTCGGTCTGCTCGGGCTGGCACCCGGCGACGGGCTGGTTGCCCCGGACGCGACGGGCATCGACCTGCTGTGGGATGGCATCGAGCGGGCCGAGCTCGTGAACACGGTCAGCCCGGGCTTCGCGGCGGAGGCACTCACGCCCGGCCTGGGCTTCGGTCTGGACCGCACGCTGCAGGCCAAGGGCCATCGCTTCTTCGGGATCCTCAACGGGCTGGACACGCGGATATGGGACCCTGCCACCGACGGCGAGGTCGCCGCGCGGTACTCCCTGGCCGAACCCGCCGGCAAGGAAGTCTGCCGGCGGGATCTGCTAACGCGACTGGGCCTGGACGCGACGGACCCGGGCCCGTGCTGGGCATGGTCGGACGGCTCGATCAGCAGAAGGGGTTCGACCTGGTCCTGGATGCGGCTCCCCGGCTCATCGACCGCGGCGCCCGGCTCGTCGTCCAGGCGAGCGGCGATCAGGCCCTGGCGATCCGCCTTCGAGCGCTGGCAGCCGCCCGTCCGTATCAGGTCTCCTTCGTGGAGCGATTCGACCGGACGATGGCCCGCCGGATCTACGCCGGCGCCGACGCCTTCCTCATGCCCTCACGCTTCGAGCCCTGCGGCCAGAGCCAGATGATCGCGTTGCGCTACGGAACCCCGCCGATCGTCCACGCGACGGGCGGCCTGCGCGACACGGTCATCGACGAGCACGACCGACCGGGCGAGGGAACCGGCTTCGCATTCCGCTGGCCGACGGCGGGCGGGCTTGAGTGGGCCTGCGAGCAGGCGATCGACCGTTTCGAGGCCCGGGAGACCGGACGGCTGGGCTGGGATGCGATCGTCGCGCGGGGGATGGCGGTCGATTTCGACTGGCTGACCGGACCTGCCCCGCGCTACGTGGAGGCCTACTCGCGGGCGATCGAGCTGCGGCGCGGCGAAGGCGGCTCGATCGGCACGAGGGCATCCGACACACGGCGAGCTCGACCCAGCCGTGGTGCGGTCCGGTGCGATTCGGGGTCCGGCTGATTGCTGGTCCCATCCGGCCAGACCTGGCCCGAGTCGGCTGGGCCCAACGTACCGTAGTTGCGGACCGGGGGCGACGGGTACCGTCGGGCCATGTCCCGCCGTCTCCTCCGAGCTCGCCTCCGAGTTCGCCGTCCATGGCTGGTCGCGGTCGTGGGTCTCGTCGCGCAGCTGCTCTTCGTCGCCCTGCCGGCGACCACCGCGGGCGCCTCCATCGCCGATACCGTCACCATGGCGTCCGTCTCGCCACGCGTGTTCTTCCCCAACGGCGACGGCGTGACCGACACCACGAGGCTGCACTACGAGCTGAGCCGCCGCGCGACGGTCAGCGTGACCATCCGCGACTACGCTGGACGCGGGCTGCGGACACTCCGCGTAGCCACCGCCCAGGCCGCCGGTGCATACAACGTCTCCTGGAACGGCCGGAGCTCCACCGGCGGCCTCGTCCAGGACGCGGCCTATCGGTTCCGGCTGACCGTGACCAACGGGCTGGGGACCTTCTCGGTCGACCGCTACGTGACCAAGGCCCGCCACGCGATCTACCCGCAGAATCCCGGCTCGATCACCGTGGCGATCGACCCAGGCCATGGCGGACCTGACCCGGGCGCCGTCCGCGGCACCGCCTACGAGAAGACCGCCAACCTTGGCATCGCGATGCGGCTGCGAGCGATGCTGCTGGGCGCCGGCGTCAGGGTCGTGATGACCCGGACGAGCGATACGCGCGTCAATCGGGGTCTGGTGGACTGGACCCGCGACGGCAAGGTCGTCTACCGGGACGAGCTTGCGTCGCGGATCGAGATCGCCAACGCCGCCCGGGCCGACGTCTTTCTCGCCCTCCACAACAACGGCACGCCGCCCGGCGTGGGCGGCACCGAGACCTGGTATGACCGGACCCGTACCTTCGCCGCCACCAATCGCACGCTGGCGACGACGGTCCAGACGCAGCTGATGACGTTCCTGCGGACGCTGCGCACGTCGACCTGGTATCCCAAGGACCGAGGCGTCAAGGCGCTGGACTTCTACGTTCTCCGCTCGTACCTGCCCGGTTACTGCGACCGGCCGACCCTGATGCCAGGCGTCCTGCCCGAATCGCTGGCCATGGGCTCCGCCTACGAAGTCCGACTCCTCCAGTCCAGTCGAGGCATGCAGGTCATCGCGGAGGCCTACTACGAGGCGCTCTACCGGTTCTTTGCGACCCGAACCTGGGGAGCCCGCTACGACTTGATCTCGGCGCCACCCGCCACTGCGGACGAAGGCAGCGCGCAGTCCGCCCGGGTGCGAGTCACGAATACCTCTCCGCGAGCCTGGGTGGCCGGTGCGGTCAGCCTGACGCTCAGCTCGGTCCCGGCCGTGCCGTGGTACGACGGCTCGAATGCGCCCGGAACCAGGCTGGCCACGATTCCACTGCCCGCCCTCGCGGCCGGGGCGTCGACCGAGGTCGACGTGCCGTTCACGGTGCCCGCCTACGCGACCGCTACCGCCCGTGGCGGCATGACGATCCTCAAGGTCGATCTCCTGAGCGGCACGACTCGGCTTGCCACGGCCGGGGTGCCGCCACTGCAGCGCTGGATGACGATCAGGTCCGTCGCTCCGCCACCCACGCCGACGCCGTCAGAGACACCGACTCCAACCGAGGGTCCGACCGCGAGCCCGACGGATGCACCGACCGCGACCGACGCGCCGACCGCCACGCCCACCGACGCGCCGACCGCCACGCCGACCGACGCGCCGATCGCCACGCCGACCGAGGCTCCTACCGAGGCTCCTACCGAGGCTCCTACCGAGGCCCCGACCGCAGCGCCGACCGACTCCCCGCCACCCACGCCGACCGCGACCCCCAACGACGCACCCACCGACGCGCCGACGGCCGAGCCGGGCTCTGCCTCGCCGGTACCAAACCCCAGCTGATCCCGCTCGCTCACGCCCGCGCGGGCGTCGGCCTCACCGACCGTAGTGATCCGCGGTGAAGCTGGCCTTGGCCCCGTCGGCAACGCCACCATCGCTATACCCGGTCCTGCTCGGACCATTGAGCTGTGTCGATGCGGCGCCGGCGTTACCCGCATGAGTGAATGGAAGCGGTTCGGCCGCATGAGGCGGGTGGCAGGCGCCGATTCGGTGGCTTACCCTCGTTTCAACCCCGGAGCAAGCGCTGCCAGCGATATCGACGGGTGTTCGGCGGCCCAGCGAGGCCACGAGCCTACGGATGCAGGTCAAGCTGGTTGCGCGAGCCCCCGGCTGAGTGCATAGTCGTCTTGGTACGGGCGATCGCCGAACCGAAGCGCAGGGCCTGGGGCTGATCCCTGCCGCGCTGGTTGACGCTCAGCGTCGTGAGATGCGCGCCCCGTTTGCGTCGCCCGCACCATTTCCGGCCGCGGATCGCACTGCGACCAGGGGCCGATATCGCGCCTTCGGCCTGCTCGGCGCGCTCCCGTTGGCTCAGACGAGGAGCGTCATGCAACTACAATCGGCCACTCACGGCCAGGGGCAGGCGCTGCGAGATACGATCGAGCCGGTTGCCGATCGCGGACGGAGGAGGCCATGGGTAACCAGTTCGTCGTCCAGCTGGACAATCGACCGGGCGGCCTCGCGACGCTGTCCGAGGCGCTCGCCGCGCGGGGCGTCGACCTCCGCGCCATCGGCGGCGGCGGCATCGGCGACATCGGCCACATCATCCTGACCGCCTCCGACGACCCCACGACGCGCGAGGTGCTGGAGGCCGGCCAGTACACCTTCATCGAGGGCGAGTCGATCCTGGCGGAGGTGCCGGACAGGCCGGGCGGCATGGCCACCCTCGCCCGCGCGCTTGCCGACGCCGGGGTCAACATCCTGGGTCACCTCTTCCTCGGCCGCTGGGGGGATCGGGCGATGTTCGCGTTCGTCGTCGACGACCCGGTCATCGCCCGCCCCATCCTCGAACGCAAGGCCTGACAGCCACTCTCTGACGTACTGCGTGTGCGCCCACCACTCTGTCTCCCGAGTTGGTTGACACGGTGCGGAGGCCGCTCGTACCATCACGGGCAACTGAATAGCCTTATCAAGAGTGGCGGAGGGACCGGCCCGTTGAAGCCACGACAACCTACCGGCGGCGACGCCGGCAAGGTGCCAATTCCGGGCAGGTTCTCCTGCACGATAAGGGACTTCCCTTCGGGACCCTTCCGGCAGGAAGGGTCTCTCGGTATCTATCGGCTTTCTGTCGGTCCCCCGCGAAGCCCAGCCCACGCGCGCGATCGGTGAGTCGCGGCCGGGCCGAAGGAGCCGACGATGCCGACCAACACGCTGACCACCCCATCGCGTCCCAGCGGGTTCGGCGCGGCACGCACCGACGGTACGGCCGGCCTGGCCGACGACGGCTCCGCGGCCGCGGCCGCCCCCCGCATCCGTGGCCTCCGCTGTAAGAACTGTCAGCGACCGGAATCCCTCGGGCCCAGCTATGTCTGTCCGGCCTGCTTCGGGCCACTCGAGGTCGCCTACGACTACGACGTCATCCGCGGCCTTCTCGACCGCGACACGATCGCGGCCCGCCCGGCCGGCATCTGGCGCTATCTGGAGCTCCTGCCGGTCGACGCGCCACCCGCCCGTGGACTGGCCGTCGGGTCGACACCGCTGGTGCCGGCGGACCGCCTGGGCCGGGAGATCGGGATCGAGCGCCTGTGGATCAAGGACGACACCCGCAACCCGACGCTGTCGTTCAAGGACCGCGTCGTGGCCGTCGCGACGGCCCGCGCGGTCGAGTTCGGCGCGGACACCCTCGCCTGCGCATCCACCGGCAACCTCGCTGGCGCGACGGCCGCCGCGGCCGCGGCGGCCGGCCTGCGGGCGTTCGTCTTCATCCCCGCGGATCTCGAGCAGGCGAAAATCGACCACGCCCTCGCCTACGGCGCCACGGTCGTACCGATCCAGGGAACGTACGACGACGTGAACCGGCTGTCCATGGAGGTGGCCGACGAGCTGGGCTGGGCGTTCGTCAACGTCACCCTCCGGCCGTTCTACGCCGAAGGCAGCAAGAGCCTGGCGTTCGAGATCGCGGAGAGCCTCGGCTGGCGGCTGCCCGATGCGATCGTTGCGCCGGTCGCCTCCGGCTCGCTGTTCACCAAGGTCGCCAAGGGCATCGACGAGCTGGTAGCCGTCGGGCTGGTCGAGCCCAGGCCCGTCAAGTTCGTCGGCGGCCAGGCCGCCGGCTGCTCCCCGGTCGCCAGCGCCTTTGCCGATGGCTCGGACGTCATCCGTCCGGTACGCCAGCCGGACACGATCGTCCGCTCGCTGGCGATCGGCAGCCCGGCCGACGGCCGCTACGCGCTGGAGCTGGCGCGGCGGACGAGCGGCTCGATCGAGGCGATCCCGGACGAGGTCACGGCCGCGGCGATTCGGACGGTCGCCGCGACCGAGGGCGTCTTCTCGGAGACGGCCGGTGGGGTGACGGTCGCCGCCGCGCAGGCGGCCCGGGCGTCCGGCGTCATCGGAGCGGACGATGAGGTGGTCGTCCTGCTGACCGGCAATGGGCTCAAGACGCCCGACGCGCGGACCTTCGGCCTGGCGGAAGACGCTGCCGGCGCCCGTCGAGCGCGAGCCGGGGAGCCTGGCCTTGCGCCGGTCCTTCCGCCAAGCCTCTCCGCGTTCGAAGGGTGGCTGCAGGCATGAGCGCCGTCCGGATCCCGCCCGTGCTGCGAACCGCGACCGGTGGCCAGAAGCAGGTCCAGGTGGCCGGTGATACCGTGGGCGAGGTGCTCAGCGGCCTGGCCTCGGCATATCCGTCGCTCGCGACCCAGGTCCTGACGCCCGATGGGGACATCAACCGGTACGTGAACGTGTACCTCAACGACACCGACGTTCGACACCTGCAGGCGCTATCCACCCCCGTGGGTGAACGCGACACGCTGCTGCTCCTGCCCGCCATGGCGGGAGGCGCCGGCGGCGCCGGCCCGATCGCCTGTGCGGGAGGCTGCGCGACCGCAGGTCCGTGTAGCCCGGCCTCGGACACCTGCGCGTGTCCGAAGCGAGCCTCGGCGGGCTGACGCTCGCGACCGGAATCGGTCGCTGCGGCCCGCGCAAAGGCTCGCTGCCCCACCTGACTCCAGAGCTTCACCTCGGCTTCCCTGCGCGACCGCCGTCGCGCCCCTCCGGAGACCCATCCCATGTCCCGTTCGAATCCCATTCCGGTCCGGCTCATCGATCCCCGCGGCCATCGCTTCGGCGCCGGCGTGTCGGTTGTGCTCCTATCGGCAGCGATCGTCCTGGACGTCCCGGCCCTGGTGGCGTTCGTCGCCGTCGCCCTGGGCGTGAGCGCTTTGTTCGGTACTCGCTGGTCGATCCTGGGCCGCCCTTGGCCGATCATCCGGCACCGCCTCAAGGTGGGCCCGCCGGCCAGTCCGGAGCCCGAATTCGGCCCGCGCTTCGCCCAGGCGCTCGGCTCGATCGGTCTCGCTCTTGGGTTCGTCCTGCTCGTGGCCGGCCTGCGCCCGCTGGGCTGGCTGCCGGTTATCGCGGTGGCCGGGCTCCAGGCCCTGCTCGCGATCACCGGCTATTGCCTGGGCTGCAAGCTCTACGTCCTGCATTGGTGGGTGCCGGACGCATTCGACCGAGTCATCGGGCGCCGGACGGCGGAGGCGGATTAGACACGCGCGTGGAGATGTGCCCGCTCCCTGGAGCCGCGGTCCTCACGACCACGGCCGGCGTCCATGTCATCAACCTGCGACTCGAGGACGCCCGGAACGTGCTCGCACGGAACGCCGTGCGGGTGACGCGCAGGGATGCGGAGATCCCGCTTGGTGACCTCAGCCCGGCCGAAGTCGCCCGACATCTCGCCACGCTGTGGATGAATCGCGTGATGAAGACGGAGAACGCCGCCACCTTTGGTCTTGCCCCGGGAAAGTCCGTGGCGATGCGTCCACAGACCATCGTGGCGATCACCGGTGAAGTCATCTCTCCGAGCCGGGCCCTTGGCTTTGGCTCGATCGAGCCCGAGGCCGAGGAAGCATCCTGACGCGGTCCCGCGGGGCGCTCTCAGAAGTCTCTAAGGAACTTGGCGGTAGACTGCCCGAAGCCGGTCAGCGAACGAACCGAGCGCGGTCGCAGGCTCGCGCCACCGGCCCAGAGAGATCCCGGTGCATCCTTCCGCGTCGCCCGATGAAGAGCAACGGCCGCCCCGCCGCCTCGGGGCGCGCATTCGGAGAGCGACGCCATTTGCCGGGGGCATGGCTGCCGCCTTCATCGCCGTCGCGCTGTACGGTGCGCTCGTTCCAGGTCCGCCCGCCCTGACCACTCGCGACGTCCAGGACACCGTCGCGAGCGCGCT
>DASPWU010000191.1:0-34187 GCA_035637675.1 Candidatus Limnocylindria bacterium
CGGAGCGACGGTGGCCGGCACGACCGTCGGAGCGGGAGTACCGGTGGCCGTGGCGACCTCGGTACAGCCGGCGAGGGGCAGGGCCGAACCATCGGCGAGGAGATTGACCGTGGATGCCGGGACCCAGCCGTCGTGGCCGGCCGGTCCGGGCACGTAGACCCGCAGCCAGGAGCCGTCGCCGCTGCGGCCGGTCACGAGCATCTGGTCGCCGGGCCGGGCGACGGCCACGACCGATCCCGAGCCCGGGCAGCCGACCAGGGCCAGCGTCTGAGGGCCGGTTGGGGGCGGGCCGACCGCCACCACCCCGGTCGCGATGAGGGCGCTCATCGCGACCACCCCGCTCAGGCCGCCGGCCGCCAGCGAGACGACGCCGTTGGCGCCACCCCCCAGCGCCGGCAGTAGCCCGCTCACTCCGCGTCCTCCTTCACCCCGGCTGCTTCGGCAGCGGGCGTCATCCTAGTAGCGGGCCCGGTGCCCGGAATGGTCCCCGATCCGCACGTTTCGGATCAATGGTGCATGTGCGCGCCACCGCCGGATCTATGGCCCGATCGAGACCTGGCCGATCTTGCTGAGGCTCAGGACACCGCCCTTGTCCGTGGACGCGACGAAGTCGTACGAGCCGGGCTGGACAGGGAACGTGGCGATCCATACGAAGCTGCCGTTGAGCGTCGCCGCCACGACGTCAGCCTCGCGGGCCTGCCCGGATCCGTCACTCGGCCAGTACGAGAACGATGGATCGCTGTCTTGCGGGGCCGAGAAGATCGTCCGTTGGAGCCCGGGCTGCGGCGTGTCCGCATAGAGCAGATCCAGCGGAACGAGATTGACGAGCGGAGGCACCGTGGGAGGGGGAACCTTCGGGGATGGATAGACTGCCGGCACGCCCGGTGGGCAGAACGCCGGCGGGGTCTTCGTGACGCACAGGCCGAGGAAGAACTCGATGTCACCGATTCCCTCCACCGGTCGGTGGCCGGTGTAGTCGTCGACATCGGGAGGCGTCGTCGGCGCCGGGTCGCTGCCGACCGGGACGTCCACCGGGAGCTCGGCCGATGGCGCCGCGGACGGCACGACCGACGGCACAGGGGTCGGCGACTCGAGAGGCGGGACCGGAGTCGGCTGGTTCTTGCCCGTGTGCTCGGACGGCGGGAAGTTCGTCGTTGGGAGCGGTGGATAGTTCTTCGGGACCTGACCACCAGCGAACTCCCAGGAGGCGACGATGCTGCCCCCCGAGAACGCCTTGGCCGCGTGCTCGAGGGCGTCGGCCGGCCACCACGCCCCGTGGTAGCCCCGCCATGGCCGACCGATCGGATCCATCACGTAATACCTGGGCTCCGGCCCGGAGAAGTCGATCGCGTCGACGTACATCGCGTGCGCACCGAGGAAGCTGGGCTGCTCCCGCAGCCCGACGGGTGCTGCGCCGTAGTTCACGATGATCACTGCCCCCGCGCCGGCGTACATCAGCGCCCGGAAGAGGGTGGCCGAGATGGCGCCGCGATGAAAGCCCACGCCCCAGCCGTTCTGGAGGGCCTCCTCCAGGTTGCCCAGGGTGGTTCCTCCGAAGACCTGATTGGACTGCAGCGAGCGTAGCTGCGTGCCCGTGGTCGGGATCCCATAGGCGAGGCGCGCGAGCATCGCACCGGCAGCCATGACGCAGTTGACGCTCCCGAACTTCCCGCCATCGAACTGAGTGATCTGTGGCACGCGGGGGATCCCGCCCGGGGTCCACCACGGAGCTCGATCCCCGAACGACGGTGGCGGGGCGTCCTTGTCGAAGGAGACCAGCTGGATGACCTGATCCTCGGGTGGGGCTCCGAGCGGCGTTGGTGGCTGGCTCGAGGTCGGGACGGTCTTGAAGCCCGCCTGCGCGCCATCGGCAGCGCCCGGTCCGGGGCTGGACTGCGGGGCCTGCTTCGGCGGCGCGACGACCCAGGCCACGCCCAGGGTCAGGCTGGCCATGACGATCGTCGAGATGCCGAACCTGGCCAGAGAGCGGCCTGTGACGGACGGTGCGTTCATTTGCTCACATACCCCTAACGACGCCGCTCGCGCAGCCACACAGGGCCGGCAACAGGCTACTCACTCCGTTCGCTCCTTCACCCCGGCTCTCGGCCGACGGGCCATTCGACGATGCGCCGCGATGCTCGCAGAGCGACGTCTCGGCCACGTCTCGGACCCTCTCCTCGATCGCCATCGATCTCTTGCCTGTCACCACGGCGTAGGCGGGCAGGCCTCGTAGTTGACGGTGGCGGACCGCGTCACCGACGTCGTTCCGCCGAACTTGTCGGTGGTTGTGACGGTCCAGGCGACGGTGTTGAGCCCGTCGTACGGGTTGTAGTCCTTCGACGAGACCGATGGAGGGATCGAGCTACCCGTCCAATAGCTGGACAAGAAGCGACGGCTCAACGTGATGGTGCCCCTGAGGGTCGCCGCATTGGTGTGCGTAATGGTGTACGACAGCTTTGCCCCGGACAGGCCGTCCGTGTCGCCCAGTGTGTATCGCCACGGAATCGAGAACGAGCAGCCCGTCAGCACGTGGATACCGAAGATACTCGTCAGGTTGATGCCCCCACTGATCGTGGCCTCCGTGTCACATCGCGTGATCCTCAGCGACCCCGAGCGGGAGGTGGTCTTGGCACCCTTGGTGTCGATCGCCACTGCACGGAACCGGAGGGTGCCCACATCCTTCACGCTGTCCCCGGCCGTATCGATGGAGTTCTCCCAGTAGGCGCCTGCCTGCTTGAAGTCGTGCTTGAGGCGCACGTACGAGGTCGACGTTGGCTTCTGCACCCATAGCTGGATGCTGGCAATTCCGTCGGCGTCCGTGACTGCGGTCTTCAATCTGGAGGTCACTCCGGTCCTTCCACAGGAGCCCGTTCCGAGCGGGTTGGTGCCGATCGTGGTCGGAGCTGCTTGCGGCGGATTCAGCGTGAACGTCGGCCCGACGTTGGGCGTCGCGGTCGGGGTTCCCGAGGGCTCGGCCCCCGAGTTCGCGGTCGTCTTGCCCGTTGGCTCCGTCGTCGGCTCGGCAGTCGGCGACGTCACGGTCGGGCTGTCGGTCGCCTCGCTCGCGGTCGCCGTCGGGCCGGGCGTGCCCATGACTTCGGCGACCTGGCCGCAACCGGCCACCGGCACCGGGTCCGTGGCCAGGAGGCTGACGTCTACCGTCCGCACCCAGCCTTCACCGACGGGGCCGGGCACGAACACCCGGTACCACGTCCCGTCCACGCTTCGTCCGATCACGAGCACGCGGTCACCCGGTCGAGCGATGGCCACGAAACCCTTGCCCTGGCAGGCGGACACGACGAAATCCGGAGACGCTGCCGATCCGCCACCACCGACCGCCACAACGCCGGTCGCGATGAGGGCGCTCATCGCGAGCACTCCGCTCAGGCCGCCGGCGGCCAACTGAAGGACGTTGCCCCCGCCACCCCCCAGGGCCGGGAGGAGGCCACTCAATCAGCCCGCTCCACGCGAATCGTCACCAGGGACACGTGCATGTTTTCGTCCGTCATTCGACGCATTGGTTCGAGTAGTAGACGGTCGCTTTTGCCCGCTTTGTCGTCGTTTCCAGGTACTTGTCAACGGTCGTGACCGTCCAGGTGACGCTGTTCAGCCCGTAGTACGGGTCATCTTCCGGGTACTCGACGTAAGGCTTGATCGACTTGCCCGTCCAGTAGGGTGTCCACAAGATATGCGTCAGCTTGATCGTGTCCCTGAGGGTATCTACGTTGGTGTGGGTGATCGTGTAATGGATAGATGCTCTGGTTAAGCCGTCGGGGTCCGACAGGTAGTAGCTCCACGGGATCGAGAACGAGCCGCAGCCCTTCAGCACGTACCTGCCAAGGCTGTCGCGCGGCAGGCTGATGCCACCGCTGATCGTGGCCTCGGCATCGCAGCGGAAGATCGTGATGGATCCCGAGTTCGACGTGGTCGCGACGCCCTTCGTATCGATCGCAACGGCGCGGAAATGAAGGGTGCCCGCTCGCGTAACGCGGTCCTTCGTCGTGTCGATGAACGCCGACCAGGTCGTGCCGTTCTTCGAGAAGTCATGGCCCAGTCGCGCGTACGACGCCGCTCCCGGCTTCTGGACCCACAGTTCCATGCTTGCCACTCCATCGGGATCCTGAGCGACCGCAACGAGCTGCGTCCTGATACCAAACGCCCCACAGTCGCTCGCCGTGAACTGCTTGATCCCCAACTTCGTCGCGCTCGCAGTGGGCTGCGTCGTGAAGACCGGACCCAGGTTGGGCGTGGGCCCCGGCTTGTCGGTCGGCGCTGCGATCGTCGGGATCGCCTGCGTCGGCGGCGCGGTCGGCCGGGCTGTCGCTTTGGCCGTGGCCCTGGCGGTGGGCGTCGGCGAGGCGGTCGGACCGCCAGTGGCGCTTGCAGTCGGCGACGCGGTCGGGCCGGGCGTGCCCGTGGCCTGGGCAACCCCGCCGCACTCGGCCAGAGGGATGGGACCGTCCGCGAGGAGACTGACGTCCGCCGTCCGGACCCAGCCTTCGCCGCCGCCAACCGGACCCGGCACGTACACCCGGTAGAAGACGCCGTCGGCGCTCTTGCCCGTAACGAGCATCTGCTCGCCGGGGCGGGCCACGGCCAGGACGCGGTCGCCCTTGCAGAAGGAAATCGCAAGGTTCTGGGGCCCGGCCGGTGCGCCGCCACCGACCGCCACCACGCCACTCGCGATGAGAGCGCTCATCGCCAGCACGCCGCTGAGGCCGCCGGCCACCAATGGGATGGCGGCATGCGCGCCGCCCCCCAGGACCGGTAATAGGCCACTCACTCCGCTCGCTCCACGTTTGTCGCTCGGTTCCCCGCCACGTTGCCAGAAGGTCGTCTCATCAGCGTCTGGTCGAGCCGGTGACGGGTCTCGGCACGCAGGGACGGCGCACCGCTTTCGACGATAGCACCCGGTTGGCCGGATTCAATCCATGAGCGCCGAGATGCGTTGCTCCGCGGCCTCGCGGCCTCGCCCGTCCTCGGTCATGTGACGCACTGGTAGTGCACGACCTCTGTCCGCGACAGAGACGTCGTCCCGCCGAAGGCGTCGGTCGTGGTGAGCGTCCAGGCCACCGTGAATACCCCGTGTGGCACGAAGGTGGTCCTGGCCGTCCAGACGTTCGTCGTTCCAGCCTCGAGCTTCAACGGGATCGGTTTGGTCAAGGGAGGAGTTCCAGGCGGGATCGAGTAGATGATCGATGCGCCTCTCAGGCCGTCGGGGTCGGCGATGGCGAATTCCCAGATCAACACGCAGAAGATCTCCCGCTGCCCATCGATCAGTGGCGCGTCAATGCCGCCGTTGATCGACGCCTCTGTGTCGCAACGGACGATCTTGAGCGACTTCACCTTGGAGGTCGTGCTGGCGCCCTTCCCATCGATCGCCACCGCGTAGAACGAGAGCGTCCCGGCGACGGCGATGCCGTCCTTGGCCGTCTCGATGGAGTTGCTCCAGGTCGAGCCAGTCCGGACGAAGTCATGGGCAAGCCTCGCAAACGATGCGGCGCCCGGCTTCTTCACCCAGAGCTGGATTTGTGCGACGCCGTCGGGATCGCTGGCGGCCGTCTTGACGGCTGCAGACGTGGCGCAGCTGCCCGAGCCCAGCGGCTTGAATGCGATCGTCGCAAGATTCGCGGCCGGCTGCGCGCTGAACACGGGACCGGCGTTCGGGGTCGCGACTGCGGCCGGCTTGGGCGTGGCCGTCGGGTTGGTCGATCGTGGGGCGACGGTCGGCGAGCTCGTCGGCGCGGCGGTGGCGATGGCGGGCGTCGGGGTCGGCGCCTGGCTTTCGGTCGACCTTGCGTCGGCGACAGCGCCGCAGCTGGCGATCGGCAGGCCGCTGCCGTCGGCCAGGAGCCGGATGCTGTCGGATCTGACCCAGCCTTCGCTGCTGACCGGACCCGGAACGAAGACCTGCAACCAGGCCCCGTCGACACTGCGCCCGGTCACCAACATCTGCTCGCCGGGCTGTGCCACGGTGACGACCGCGCCGCTGCCCGGGCACTGCACGAGCGCCAGCCGCGCGGGAGGCGTCGCCGCTTCACGGAAGGGCACCACGCCGGCTGCGATGAGCACGCCGCTGGCCACGATTCCGGTCAGGCCGCCGACCGCCAATTGGGCGAGGCTGCCTGCGTGTTCCATGAGAGCGGCGAGCAGGCCACCCACCCCCAAGACTCCTCCAAACCCTGTCGGATCTTATCCCTGCCGACGGTCAGGGCGGCTTCCGGCTCACGCCGGCGAGGCCGCCGCCAGCGCCCGCCAGGACGTGTGATCCGTCCTTTGCACACCGACGCGGAGCTCGATCCTGCAGTCGAGCGCCGCCGGCTACCACGGACAAATGACGGGCATGCATCCTGACAATCAGCCGGGCAATCAGCCAGGCAATCAGGCGGGCTCGGACTCCGCGACGGGTACCGGCGGCCGTCGTGCCCAGCCCAGCCGCAGGAGCGCGGTTGCGCCGCCGATGGACGTGACCGTGAGGGCGGCCGCGTGGGCAAGGACCACGAGCGCCACCGCGTGCTCGCGTTCGAGGCCGAATGACGATGCGATGAGCACGCCCGCCAGGTCGAACGTGCCCAGATTGCCCGGGCCGGCGGGCACGGCCGTGGCCAGCGCGACCCCGGACACGAGCAGCGCGGCCTGGCCGGTGGAGAGCTCGATGCCGATCGACTGGCCGGCCGCCGCGAAGCTGACGATCGTGGCACTCCAGGCCAAACCGCTCAGCAGGAGAGCTTCGCCGAGGGTCCGCGGCCGTCCCGCCACCGCCAGCCCACCATGGAGCTTGCGCCCGAGATCGGCCACCCGCGGCCAGCGCTCGGCGAGGCGCGCCAGCCGGTCCGCGCCGGGCAGGCGATGGGCGACCACGAGGATGGCCAGGACGACGATGCCAAAGGAGGTCACCGCCAGGCCGAACAGGACGGCGTTCGCCACGAGCCCTCGGACCTGCAGCACGACGATCGAAAGGCTGGCGATGCCGACGACCACGGCCGTGTCCACGACGCGCTCCACGACCACGGTCCCGAGGGTCGTCGTCCGGCTGATGCCCTCCCGGTCGCCGAGGTAGTGACAACGCACCAGCTCGCCCAGCCGCGCCGGCAGGACGTTGTTGGCGAGGTACCCGATGAGCAGGTAGCCGGCCGTCCGGACATACGGCACAGGATGAATGGGTGCCAGGAGCCTCTTCCAGCGCAGGGACCGGATCGAGAGGTCGACGACGACCGCCCCCAGCGTGAGCGCGACCCAGGCAGGGCTGGCCGTCCGCAGGATCTCGGCAACCTTGGCGAGATCGATCCCACGCACGATCGCGACGATCGTCACGACAGAGATGGCTACACCGGCGATGGCCCGGACGAGAGTGCCTCTGCTTAGCATCAAGGTCAGGGTATCGGCCGGCGGCTGGTGAGCTTTGGCGACCGCCGGAGCCGGAGCCGATGAAGCACGAAGCGGGCGACGACGCGCATCGTCGAGAGCCCGTAGACCACGCTGCGCCGGAAGCCGACCGAGCTTGCTTCCTCGAAGTACCGGGTGGGGACCGCGATCTCCCCGATGCCCAGCCCGCCGGCCGCCACGACCTGCGCGATCAGCTCCTGGTCGAACACGAAGTCGTCGCTGTTGAGCTGGTATGGGATCGTCTCGAGCAGCCGCCGGCTGTACGCGCGGAGGCCCGTGTGGTATTCGGACAGGCGCAGGCCAAAGGCTAAATTCTCGACGATCGTCAGGAACCGGTTGCTGAAGTACTTCCAGCGCGGCATTCCGCCGGCCAGTGGATCGCCCAGGAAACGGCTGCCCAGCATGAGGTCGTGGGTGCCGGCGACGATCGGGGCGATGAGGGCGGGGATCCGGGTCGCGTCGTACTGGTAGTCGGGATGGAGCATGACGACGATGTCGGCGCCGGCCTGGAGGGCCGCGTCATAGCACGTCTTCTGGTTGCCCCCATAGCCGCGATTCTGCTGGTGGATGATGACGTCCAGCCCGAGCTGACGCGCCACGTCGACGGTCTCGTCCCTGGATACGTCGTCGACCAGGATGATTCGCTCCACGAGATCGTGGGGGATGTCCGCGTACGTGCGCTCCAGGGTGCGGGCCGCGTTGTAGGCCGGCATGACGATGACGACGCGGGGAGGCACCGGGGCGTCGGCGGCAGGCGGGGCGCCGGCGATCCGAGCACCCTCTTCGGGCGGTTGCACGTCGGAAGGGTAGCGTAACGGGACCCGGTTTCTGTGCGACGATGGTCCTGACCCTCACGGAGCGCCCGAATGTTCGAGCGATTGTTCGGCGGTCGGGAGAAGGATCCTGCGATCGCCGCCCGGATTCCGCCCGGCCAGTACCAGACCACCAAGTTCCCGGTCCTGCACTACGGGTCGGTGCCTCGGACGGACCTCGCCACCTGGGATTTCAAGGTGTGGGGTGAGGTCGACAATCCGCTGACGCTCACCTGGCAGCAGTTGAAGACGCTGCCCCGCAAGACCGTCCAGACGGACATCCACTGCGTGACGAGGTGGAGCAAGCTGGATACCACCTGGGAAGGCGTGCCGATCCAGGAGATCCTGCGGCTGGCGGAGGTCCGCCCGACGGCCCTTCATGTTCTGGCCCACTCCGAGCAGGGCTACACGGCCAATCTGCCGCTGTCCGTGCTCGACGACGACGACGTCCTGCTGGCCGACACGTTCGGCGGCGAGCAGCTGGAGGTGGAGCACGGCTGGCCGCTCCGCCTCCTCGCCCCGAAGCGCTATTTCTGGAAAAGCGCGAAATGGATCCGCGGCCTGGAATTCCTCGACCACGACATCCTGGGCTTCTGGGAGCGCTACGGCTACAACAATGACGCCGATCCCTGGAAGGAGGAGCGTTACTCGGACGACGAGCTCGGCTGACCGCGGCCCGCCCGCGCCCGGTTGGTTGCAGATTGCGCATCACACCGGGCACGAACGTGCATGGTCCGCTCCGCGTTCCAACCGAATCGGCCGAGGGCCGTGCACGGCCGTGATGCAGATGGTGCGCGAGATGCAATCGCCGTTGCGAGGCGTTGCGTCGACCGTGTCGAACCAGCCGGACCCCGTCAGTTGCGGCGCGTCGCGGCGAGTCGCGGGTCGGGCGCGTAGTGCCTGAGGCGTTGGCCGAGCAGCATGAGCTCGCGATCCAGCAGGCGGTCGACCGCCTCCAGTCGCTCCTCCGCCGTATTCGCCTCCAGCAACTGCTGGCGCCGCGCCGGCTCGACCTGGATGATCCCGCTCAGCAGGTAGGACAGCGTCGCCGGGTTGTCGGGCACCTTGGCCCGCCGGGCACGCGGCGCGGCATCGGGCTCCACGGACGGGCCGTCGCCGGCGCCCCGCGTCGACCCTCCGGCCGGATCCGGGGCCTCCACGTCGACCTCGACCCGGATGTCGAGCTCCTCGGCACGCTCCCCATCGGCCGGCCGCAGCAGCTCCAGGTAGCGGACGAACCGCCGACTGACGTGCGTCACCAGGGCACGCGCCCGATCAGGATCTCCGACCGGATCCTCGAGGGGGGTGACCCGTCCGACCAGGAACGGCTCGCGCCCGACCACGACGTCGTCCAGGGCGAATCGCCGCGTCCCGACGGCGACCAGGTCGAAGCGGCCGTCCGAGTAGCGGCTCGCCTCGCGGATCTCGGCCTCGGTCCCGATCATGGCCAGCGCCAGCTCGACCGGCTCACTGACCTCGCCCACCTCGCGGCCGTTTCGGATCAGCACCACGCCGAACGGCGTCCGATCGGCCAGGCAGCGCCGGATCATCTCCCGGTAGCGATCCTCGAAGACATGAAGAGGCAGGGCGACGCCCGGGCAGAGCACCGTGTGCAGCGGGAACAGCGGCAGGTCCACCGAACCAGTCTACGCAGGATCGACCGAGGTGCCAGATACGCGCCCGGCCGCGGCGGCGTGGACGGTTGCGGCCTGGATATTCCGCGCAAGCTTATGAAGCGGCGTTGACCCAATTCGCGGCCGCTGATCGGGCGGTCCCGGCCCTGACGGCCACCACAACCGGCCTTGACAGCGGCGAACCGTGCGTGGCGGGTCAGCGGGGCGCACCATGGGAGCCCGTTCCGACTCGCGTCCTCGATTGCGCGCCGCACTTTGCCAGCCATAGCATTGCTTGGAATACGCGGGGCGGATTTGGCTCCCCGAGAATCCGGAAGCCGCCGGTGGTCGGTGCCGGCGGCTTCGGCTGTGAGAGTCGGGATGCGAGCCGGCGGCGGCTCTGCGACTGGCGGTCAGTGGCTGCAGCCGCGGGCGGAGCCGGCGTCGTCCGCGGTCCGGAAGCTCGAGCCACAGCCGCAGGCGGCCACGGCGTTGGGGTTGTTCACGGTGAAGCCTGCGCCCATGAGCGTGTCGACGTAGTCGATCTCGGATCCCTTGAGCAGGTCGATGCTCTTGCCGTCCACGTAGACGCGGACGCCGTTCGCCTCGAGGAGCCGGTCGTCCTCGGTCGGCGTGTCCTCGATCATCATCCCGTAGCGGAACCCGGAGCAGCCGCCGCTGTAGACGTAGACGCGCAGCCCGATGTTCGGGTTCGTCTCCTCGGCCGTGAGCTCCTGCAGCTTGGAGGCCGCCGCGTCGGTCAGGCTGAGGGGCATTGGCTGGGCTTCGAGCATCGTGGTGCGTTCTCCTTCGGAGGCATTGTTGCGTGTTCAGGCCGGCGGCGCGGTCGCCGCGCGCCGGAGCTCAATCGTACGCATGTCAAGGACTTTCGACAAGCACCACGTCCAAAACGATCGTCCTATGGGGCAAGCCGGAGATTGATGTCAGGACACCATGCCAACGTCGCACTGCAGTTCTGGTCGTGACGCTAGGAGATCGTCCGAAGGCTCGACCAGATCGTGGTCCAGGGCTCGCGCAGGCCGATGCACACGGAGACGGCCTTTCCCTGCTCGCCGTTGTTGATGCCGAGCTCATTGTCGATGCGCGCGACGTCGCGGCAGCCCACGAAGAACTGACTCCAGTCGGCCGGTCTCCAGTCGCCCACGTGCACCACGACCGTGCGGTCGGCCGAAGGGGGTCCCCAGTCCCAATATGCGTTGTGGCCCGAGTAGACCGGGGGTAGCCCCGTGCCAAGTAGTTCGAGCGGGCTTGCCTCGCTGTAATCGTTGGTCAGGATCACCGCGTGGGCGCGCTCGTCCGCGGGCAGCGCGGCGACGACCCCCTCCACCGTCGCAACGAACTGCGGCCAGCCGATCTGGTTCGCCGTGTCGGGGACCTCCGACGGGAGTGAGGTCTTCGCGTAGGCGGCAACCGGCAGGATCGGTAGGGTCAGGTAGGCGATCAGGGCGCCCGAGAGCGTGGCGGCCACGGCGAAGCCCGCAGCCTTGAGGCGCCGATGGCCGCGGGCCAGCCAACGGTCGAGGAGGATGCCGCCCGCCGCCATGAACACGGCGGCGCTGCCGATCGCGTAGTAGGCCTTGCCGCCACTGGCGACGACGAGGGCGAGCGCGACGAGAGCAGCGATCCCGATGGCGCGCCAAGGTGTCGCGGCCTCCGCCGCCAGGATCCACGCCAACCCCGCGACGCTGACCGGGAAGAGCAGCGGCCCGGAGAACAGCCAGAGCAGGGGCACGATCAGGGCGCGGTTGTCGGCAGCGTATACCGCTATCCGGGAGGCCATCGTAATCTGCGGCCAGCCATGCGTCGCCTGCCAGGCGAGGTTGGGAACCCAGAGCAGGAGTGCGATTCCTACGGCCGTCCACGCCCATGGCGAGCGCACGACGTCCCAGCGCCTGGCGACGACCAGTCCCAACACGACCCCCGCACCCAAGAGGACGAGCGTGTCCTTGTTCTCCAATCCGATCCCTGTCACGACGCCCACCGCGAGCCAGAGGCGCCGGTCGCCGCCCGCAAGGAGCCTCACGAGCAACCAGAGGACGATCGCCCAGACCATCAGGTCGAACTCGGTGGTCGTGTCGAGGTGGCCCGCGCCAAGATAGCCCGACAGGGCGGCCGTGATGGCCGCCAGGACCTGGGCTCGTCGTGATCCGCCGAGGTCCCGCGCGATGAGTGCGATGAGCACCACGACGAGCCCCATCTCGATGGCCGGCAGCACCCGCACGGCGATTGGCGAGACACCGAGCACGGCCACCGACGCGGCGGAGAGCAGCGGCGTCACGGGCGGTTGGTCGACGTACCCGAATGCCGGGTGGCGGCCGGCCACGATGTAGTACATCTCGTCGCCGTGGAAGCCGTAGGCGCCCGACAGGGCCAGCAGCAGTGCGACCATGAGTCCTGCAACAAGCAGCACCGCCCAGGGAACGGCGAGCGCCGAGAAGCGGCGGCCCGGGAGCGGACCCGGGCCGGAGCGGACCCGAGCCGAGGACCGACCGAGGGCCGACCGAAGCCGCCGAAGCACGCTACCCGTCGATGCGCTCGATGACCGTGGCGATCCCCTGGCCCACCCCGATGCACATCGTGACCAGGCCGTAGCGGCCGCCGGTCCGCCGGAGCTCGTGGACGAGCATCGTCACCAGGCGCGCTCCGCTCATCCCGAGCGGATGGCCCAGCGCGATGGCACCCCCGTTGACGTTGACGATCGCCGGGTCCAGGCCCAGCTCGTCGATGCACACGAGCGACTGCGATGCGAAGGCCTCGTTCAGCTCGACGAGATCGAGATCGCCGGCGGTGATGCCGGCCCGCTCGAGTGCCTTGCGACTGGCCGGGACCGGACCGATGCCCATGACGGCCGGATCCACGCCCGCCACGGCCGTGGAGACGATCCGGGCGAGTGGCCGGAGGCCGAGCTCTCGGGCCGCGCCGGCCTCGGCGAGGAGCACCGCAGAGGCGCCGTCGTTGATCCCGGAGCTGTTGCCGGCCGTCACGGTGCCGCCGTCTCGGAACGCGGCCCGAAGCGTCGCCAGCGCTTCCATGGACGTGTCCGGTCTGGGCGGCTCGTCACGGGAAACGACGACGGGTTCGCCACGCTTGCCTGTGGGCTGCGGGACGCTGATCGGCACGATCTGGTCGTCGAACCGGCCCGCCTCGATGGCGGCAACCGCGCTGCGATGGCTGGCCAACGCCAGCTCGTCCTGACGCTCGCGGCTCACACCCCACCGCTCGGCCACGTTCTCGCCCGTCTCACCCATGGAGTACGGGTGGTGCATCGCGGCGAGCGCCGGATTGGTGAAGCGCCAGCCGAGGGTCGTGTCGGCCGTCTCGCGCGGCCCTCGATCGAACGCGCGCTCGGCCTTGAGCTGGACGTACGGGGCCCGAGTCATCGACTCGACGCCGCCGCCGATGAAGACGTCGCCGTCGCCGGCCTGGATGGCATGCGCGGCCGAATTGATTGCCTGCAGCCCACTCCCGCACAGCCGGTTGACGGTGAGGCCGGCGACCTCCACCGGCAGCCCGGCCAGGAGGAGAGCCATCCTGGCGACGTTCCGATTGTCCTCGCCGGCCTGGTTGGCGCAGCCGAGGATGACATCCTCGATCCGCTTGGGATCGATGCCCGAGCGCTCCACGACCGCCACGATGACCGCCGCCGCCAGGTCATCGGGACGAACGCGCGCCAGCGCCCCGCCATAGCGTCCGATGGGGGTGCGGACGGCCCCGATGATCCAGGGGTCGCGCAGCGGCCGGTTGGGGTCGCGCAGCGGCCGGTTGGGGTCGCGGGCCATTGGTGCTGGGACAGTGCCGCCTACGGCAGGCCGGACAGGACGGGTGTGGCGAGGTCGTCGCTCGGGGCGTCGACCACGAAGATCGTGTCGCCCTTGACATAGATGTACAGGGTCTCGTCGGTCTGATCGTCGATCTTCGTGACGGCCTTGCCGCCCAGGTTGACCTGGGTCGACTGGCCACTCGAGTCGGCTGCCGCGGCGAGCAGGAACGCCTGGATGAGGATCTGGTTGGCCCCCTGCAGGCGGAATGCCCCCGCGGAAACCTTGCACGAGTCCGTGGACGCCGGCGCTGCGAGCGCAAAGGCGCCGCTGCCGAGGCTTGCGAAGAGCGCCGCGTAGGGATTTGAGCTGGCATCCGGAAGCGGGCCAGCGCCGGCGGCGATGCTCTTCTTGACGGACGGCTGGCCGCACAGCTGGTCGGGAAGCAACGCCTCCAGGTCCTTGGCGCCACCGACTGTCAGGCCCAGGCTGGCCCCCGGTCCGGACGTGGCCGCTCCCGTCGTGGGCGCCGTGGATTGGCCAGGCAGCGTGACGACGTTACACGCAGCGACGATGAGCGACAGCGCGATCACAACGATCGGCCCGCATGGTCGGGCAGCAGTGCGGGTCATGATCTCTCCTGTTCATTCGGCCCGGACCGCCATTCGGCCGTCGTCCCCGAGGCACGGGTGATGCTACCCCAGCCAGCGCGTTGCGGGCTGTCGGCTCGGCATCATCTGTGTCAGCCGGCCGGGGCAAGCGCCATGAGCACCGGGGCGGGCGTGAAGCGATCGCCATGAGCCTCCGCAAACCGGATCAGGCGCTCAGCCACGACTCGCGGCCCGCCCATCGCCTCGACCCGCTCGAACGGCCCGAGAGGATGGCCCGCACCGAGCTTGAGGGCAAGATCGATGTCGGGCGCCGAGGCGACGCCTTCACCAAGTGCGCGGTAGGCCTCATTGACGATGCCGAGCGTGAGCCGATCCACAAGTTCATGGGCGGGCGACTCGGGCCTGGCTGCTCGTTTCGGCGCAGTCTCCTCGACCGGCAGGTCGGGCGATACGCTCACGATCCGGCCGGCATCGTCGTACTGATAGAAGCCGCGGCCGGTCTTCCGCCCGAGCGCGCCGGCCGTCACGAGTCGCTCCTGGATGCGCGACGGCCGGAACCGAGGCTCGTGGCCAAATCCCTCGAAGAGGCCGCGCGCCGCGGCCAGGTTGACGTCGATGCCCACGAGGTCCATGAGCTCGAACGGGCCCATCGGGTAGCCGGCGGCCCGGGCCGCGCCGTCGAGCTGCGCGATCCCCGCCAGGCCGGATTCGAGGATCCGGAGCGCCTCCAGCGTGTAGGGCCGGTTCACCCGATTGACGATGAAGCCGGGGGCATCCGCGCAGCGCACCGGCGTCTTGCCCCAGGCGGTCATCAGGCCCACCGCCCGGTCCACCAGCAGCCGATCCGCGGCCGGGGGCGCCACGACCTCCACCAGCCGCATCACCGGCGCCGGGTTGAAGAAATGGAGACCGATGACCCGATCGGGTCGGCGGGCTTCGACGGCGATGGCGGCCACGCTCAGCGCACTCGTGTTCGTCGCCAGGATCGCGTCCGGGCGGGCGGCCGCATCCAGCGCCCGGAAGAGCGAGACCTTGAGCGAGAGGTCCTCCAGGACCGCCTCTATCACGACTGCTGAGGCGGCAGCCAGGTCCTCCGCGGTCGGCGCGACATCCAGGCGAGCTAACTGCCCCGCGACCGTCGCGGCAGCAGTCTGGGAGGTCGCGCTACGTTTCGCCGCCCAGCGGTTGAGGCCATCCGCGATCCGACCTCGGGCGCGGTCCAGGGCGGCCGCGTCCGCGTCGTAGAGCAACACGGGATGACCGGCCGCGAGCGCGACCTGGGCGATGCCGGCTCCCATCGTCCCCGCCCCGACGATGCCGACTGGCAGCTCAGCGGCCTTCTCCACGAGCGGCTCCACGAGCGGACGCTACGCGGCGCGCGACCGGACCGTCAACGCATCGCGCTGCGCTTCGAGCCTACCCGTGCCGCGGCAGCGGGTGCAGGAGCGCGGCACCTCGATCGCCCGGGCCAGCCTGGGGCTCGGACTCCCGCCGCAGCGCCGGCACGTACCACGAGGCGACGATGAGCCCGAGCGCGTAGAACCACTGGACGCCAGGCTCCACCGAGGTGATTCCCATGACGAGCCACAGGGCGGCGGCGCGGAGCCGGAGGATGGCCGGCACGGCGACGACATAGCCGTGGGAATAGAGCGACGGCGATGTGGCAATCGTCGCAACACCCAGCCGCCACAGCCGCTCCCGACCGCCTGGCCCCGGTAGCGCGAGCACGAGCACGCCGACGCCGATCGCCACGGCCAGCCATTGCGGCAGGACACGAGCCGGCGCCAGCCCGACGAGCGAGCCGGGCAACAGCGGTTGGGATTCCCGATAGAGCCCGAGGGACGTCAACCACTCCGACCAGCGATCCAGACCGACGATCGGCAGCGTCAGCATGAACCAGCCGGCGACGAGCCCGACGCCAATCGCGATGTCTCGCCAGCGCCGCTCGAGTGGCAGCCACAGGCTGGCGATCCCGCTATAGAGCTTGAACAGCGCGCTCAGGATCAAGCCGGCGCCAAAGACCGGCGCCGCCACGAACAGCGCGAACAGCGGGATCGCCACGTTCCCGACGTACAGACCCTGCTCGAAGGGCGGCCACACGAGAAACAAGGCCACCCAGGCCCAGCCCACGCCGAACCGGCGCAGGGCCCAGACGGCCGCGCCGGCCGAGAGGGCAAGCCAGGCGGCGTCCACGACCGGACGCGGCGGCAGGGACAGCAGCGCGAAGCCCGGCAGGGTCAGCGGCGGGTAGAGAAACGGGTAGTTGGTCAGGTCGTCCGGTCGCATGGTGAAGAGGGCATGGATGTAGACGGGTCCGCCCTCCAGGAAATGCATGCCGGCCTTCAGGTAGAGGTGCCAGTCCCGGAGGCCCTGAGACCAGAACGATGTGACGTCGGTCAGCACCATGCCCACGGCCGCGCTGACGGCCATGACCGCGACGGCCGATGGTCGGCCCACCCGCCACCACCAGCCGGCCAGTCCGGCTACCACCAGGATGGCCCACAGGGGACCGAACGCCACGCCGCCCTCGGCGGGCACGTGCCAGTCACGCGTCGCGTACAGGATGTAGGCGGCCAAGCCTGCCGGCAGCAGCCAGGCGGCCGCTCCCCGGACCGTGGATGACATCGGCGCAGGCTACTCGCCCGTGAAGCGAGCCGTCCGCTTCGCGCGAAAGGCGGCGACGCCCTCCTCGTGGTCCTTCGATCGCCCGGCGATTCCCTGCAGCGCGGCCTCGTGTTCGAGCGCGGCCTCCAGGCTGGCATCCGCCGAGTACCGCAACGCCCGCTTCGTGAGCGCCATCGCAAGCGGCGATCCGTCCGCCAGGCGGACCGCCAGCGAGCGGGCCTCGTCGAGCAGCGACTCGGAGGGGACCACCCGGTTGACCAGGCCGATCCGGGCCGCGTCGGACGCCGAGACCGGATCGCCCACCAGCGCCAGCTCGGCCGCCCGGGCCTGCCCGACGATCCGGGGCAGGAACCAGGTCGCGCCGCTGTCCGGAACCAGGCCGACGCGCCCGAAGGCCAGGACGAAGCTGGCGTCCTCCGCTGCGAGGCGCAGGTCGCAGGCGAGGGCCAGGGAGCAGCCAGCGCCCGCGGCGACGCCGTTGACGGCCGCGATCACCGGCTTCGACAGCCGGCTGATCGCCAGGATGACCGGGTTGTAGCGGAGGCGAAGCTCGTCGGTGAGGGTCGGATGCTCGCCGCCGAAGGGCTCGCGGAGGTCCTGGCCGGCGCAGAACGCCCTGCCGGCTCCGGTCAGCACCAGCGCCCGCACGGATCGGTCGCGTTCGACGGCCCGCAACCCGGCCAGCAGCTCCGTCTTCATCGCCCGGTCGAACGCGTTCAGCGCCTCCGGCCGATTGAGCGTGATGGTCGCAAACCCGTCGGTCGTCTCCAGCCGGACGGTCTCGAGCGCCGGAGAGGCCCTGGTCATGTGGCGGCGAACTCCACCAGCTGACCGTTTACCAGCTCGAAGACACGCCGATCGATCGGCTCGTCGGCTCCGCCGGAATGCTCGACGACGAACTCCGAGAACAGCTCCGCGAACTCCTCGTCACCCTCCCGCAGGGCGCCGGCCAGGAGCAGGTGCCGCTCGGGGAGTCCAATGAGGACCCGGCCGTCGCCACCGAGCTCGCCCGCCAGGTGGTCGCGGACTTCGGGCAGAAGAATCCGGGCCGCGTCGTTGCCCTCGCCGGTATCGGATGAGACGAGCCGGCGGATGCCGGACACCTCGTCGGTCCACGGAGCCTGAGCCGACCAGGCGGCGAGGTTGGCGATCGCGGCATCCTGGACCTCGGCCACGCCAACCCCCCACGAAGCGAGGTGGTCCCCGTTCACCAGGACGTCGAAGCCCTCCGCGGCCATCGTGTAGACGACGGGCAGGCCGCACGGCCCTTCATCGAGGAGCGGCCGCGTATGGGCCTGGCTCGAGGGATCCGGGGTGCCCTGACCGAGCTCGCTGACCGGCTGGCCCGGCGTGCCGACGGGGCGGAGAGCGGGAACGATGAGCGCGGCGGCCGTCCCGAAATCGTTCTCAGGCGCCCGGGAGAGGGCGGCAGCCGGAACGCGCTGGGGGATCGAGTGCCCGCTGACGGGAGCGCGGTCGTCGATCGGCGCCAGGACATCCGGGGCCCTGTCGCGGATCGCTTCCGGCGGCGCGTCACCCATGTCGCGCTCGATGTCACGGCCGTAGTCGGAGCCACCGCCAAAGTCGCGCTCCATCACCGACCTCCCGTCATCGTTGTGCGCGCTCGTCGTCCGTTGTCGCCGTGCTCGGTCTGGATTCGTTGCGGTTCAGTCGTAGCCTAGCGGCCCGACCACTTGGGCGGCCGCTTCTCGGCGAAGGCGGCCATCCCCTCCCTCTGGTCGTCACTTGCAAAGAGCATGAAGAAGCTCCGCCGTTCCAGCTCCAGGCCGGCGGCAAGCGACAGCTCGTAGGCCTGCTTGACGGACTCCTTGGCCGCCCGCACGGCCAGCGGCGGCATCGCCGCGACGCGGGCGGCAAGCTCCAGCGCCGCGTCGACGGTGGCTTCGGCCGGAACGACCGAGGTGATCAGGCCCATGGCATCCGCCTCGCCAGCGGTGATCGGCCGGCCGGTCAGGATCAGCTCCATCGCCTTGGCCTTGCCGAGCGCCCTCGTCAGCCGCTGGGTGCCGCCGGCGCCAGGCATGACCCCGATCTTGATTTCCGGCTGCCCGAACTGGGCGTCATCCCCGGCCACGATCATGTCGCAGGCCATCGCCAGCTCGCAGCCACCGCCCAGGGCGTGGCCCCGGACGGCCGCGACGATCGGCGTCCGAATCTGCCCGATCCGGTCCCAGACCGCGAACTCGTCACCGGCCGCCAGGCTGGTCGGTGTCTGGGCAGCAAGCTCGTTGATGTCGGCGCCCGCCGCGAAGGCGCGGTCGCCGGCTCCGGTCAGGACGATGCAGCGGCAGGCCGGGTCGGCGTCGAGCGCCTCGAGCGCCGCGGCCAGCTGTCGGAGCAGCGCGAACGACAGGGCATTGAGCTGGGCCGGTCGATCGAGCGTGACGAGCGCGACATTCGCCGCGGCGGGACCCGGGATCGCGCCGCCCGCCGCGCGGCCGGCGGGCAGCGGGGCCGGGAAGGCCACCCGCACGAGGCGCGCCTCGGACGACCCCTGAGACGACAGCTGCGACGATGGCTGGGCCGGGGCCTGGGGCGGCACCGCGGTAGGTCGCGCGTCGGTCACTCGGGTGGGCCTCCTCGTCGTGGTCCTGACAGTATCCACGCTTCCGCGGCGGAGGACACCCGCGGCGCTGTGGCGGCATCTGCTGCCTCGGTTCCTGCATGACGTTCAGTGGGCGAACGCTCGGCACGGTCGTGGGCAGGCTGGACGCCTCTTGGCGCCCACGAGCGCGTCCTTCATGCGGGCGACACTCGCCGCTACGCAACTCGGAGGGGCCCTTCCAGGGCGCCCAACATTCGCCGTGCGCACGTTGGACAGGTTCCCCGTCAGCGGCTCAGAGCGTGACGTCCTCGCCCCCGATTGGCTCGGCCGGAGGTGCCTGTTCCGCGTCTGGATGCGTTGCCCGCTCGTGGGCGATCGCCGCTGTCGACCTGTAGAAGCCTCCGCAGGCCTCGTTGAACAGGGCGGGCCGCCGGACCATGACCTCGTGTCCGCACTCCGGAGCGACGAACAGGCGGCCGTCCGGCAGCTGGCGGGTCATGCCCCAGGCGTGGTCCACCGGCACGAACGGGTCGCGGTCGCCGCAACAGACCATCGCCGGCAGCTCAACCCGCCGCATGTCCCGGGGCGTGAGCAGGGATTGGGCTGCAACGTCCGCCGCGATCGCCGGCAGCAACCGGCGCCAGGCCCCGGCACCCTGGCCGGCGTCGTGGCGACGGGCGAGAATCGCGGCCCAGGCGGGATCGGCATCCGCGCGGGCGGGATCCATGAGCCGCCGCGCGACGCTGGCCCGCGGCTCGCGCTGGGTGGTGATCCCCGCGATGACCAGGGTCCGGAGGCGCTGCGGGTGCCGCGTGGCAAACGTGAGCGCGGTCATGGCGCCCATGCTGAAGCCCAGGAGGTGGAACGTCTCGAGAGCGAGCGCGTCCACGAACGCCAGCAGGTCGTCCACGGTCATCTCGTTGGACCACCCATCCGCGGCGTCCCAGTGGGTCCGTCCGTGGCCACGCGCGTCGGGCAGGTACAGGCGGAAGGCACGCCCGAACAGCGGCACCTGGGCGGCCCAGTCTTCCCGGCCGATCGACGTCGCGCCGTGGAGCATGACGAGCGGCGGTCCGGCGCCGGCCACGTCGTAGCCAATCTCCAGGCCGTTTGCGGCGACGAATGGCACCTGCCCTACTGCTCCTGCCGGCCCTCGGGCACGAGCTCGCGGGCTCGCTCCACCCGGAGGTAGCGGCGCCGGTAATAGAGCAGCGGCTGGGCGTGGCGCTCGGTCGTGTCGAGCGCATCGACGCGGGCGATGTACATGTCATGATCGCCGGCCGAGACCGTCCGCTCCGTGGTGCACTCGAGGGTGGCGATCGCGCCGTCCAGCAGCACGAGACCGGTTTCGCCCGGGTGCCACGCCGCGCCGCAGAAGGCCTCGACCCCGGGCTCCATGGCCGCCCCGGCAAAGCAGTCGGACAGGCGCTGCTGGTCCTCGCCGAGGATGTTCACCGCGAACCTGCCCGCCGCACGGAGCGCGGGGGTGATCCGCCGACGCCGGTCGATGGCGATCACGACGAGGGCCGGCTCCAGGCTCACCGAGGTCAGTGCATTGACGGTGATCCCCCGCGGCCGGTCGTCGGTCAGCACAGTCACGACCGTTACACCCGTCGCAAAATGGCCCATCACCCTGCGAAAAGTGGCCGAGTCGAGCTCCATCGCCGCAGTGTAGGCGAGCCTGCCTGACCACCCCGATGCCAGCGCGGGGCCGCCTACAATTCAACGATGACCAACACCGCGGACCGGAGCGCCGCGACCCAGGCGACCGGGTCGGCGACCGGTCCGGCTCTACGCACGGAACGCGACTCGATGGGCGAGATGCAGGTGCCGGCGGAGGCGCTCTACGGGGCGTCCACGCAGCGGGCCGTCATCAACTTCCCGATCTCCGGCCAGCGCATGCCGCGCGACTTGATCCGAGCGCTCGCGCTCGTCAAGCGCGCGGCGGCCGAGACGAACGCCGAGCTGGGCGTCCTGGCGGCAGACATCGCCGAGGCAATCGCCACAGCGTCCCAGGCGGTGGCCGATGGCGCCTTCGACGACGAGTTCCCGATCGACATCTACCAGACGGGCTCGGGCACCTCGACGAACATGAACGCCAACGAGGTGATCGCCCACCTGGCGAGCGAACGGCTCGGCCGCAGGGTCCATCCCAATGATCACGTCAACGCGGGCCAGTCCTCCAACGACAACATTCCGACCGCCCTGCAGCTGGCAGCGGCCATGGCGATCCAGGAGGACCTGCTGCCGGCCGTCGAGACGCTCCGCTCCGCGCTGGAGGCCAAGTCGATCGAGCTCCACGGCGTCGTCAAGACGGGCCGAACGCATCTCCAGGACGCGACTCCGATCCGGATGGGCCAGGAGTTCGAAGGCTATGCCGGCCAGCTTGCGGATTCGATCCGGCGGGTGACCGCCGCCCGCGACGAGCTGCTGAGCGTGCCGCTCGGCGGCACGGCCGTCGGCACGGGCATCAACACCCATCCCGAGTATGCCCGCCGGGCATCAGCCCGATTGAGCGAGCTGACGGGACTATCGGTCCGCGAGACCGAGTCTCACTTTCACGCCCAGGCGACGCTCGATGCGGTGATCGCCGCCCACGGCGGACTTCGAACGGTCGCCCTGAGCCTGTGGAAGATCGGTAGCGACCTCAGGCTGATGGGAATGGGACCCAGGGCCGGCATCGGTGAGCTGGCCCTGCCGGAGACCCAGCCCGGATCGAGCATCATGCCCGGCAAGGTGAACCCGGTGATCATCGAGAGCCTGCTCATGGTCGTGGCACGGGTCGTGGGCAATGACGCCACGATCGCCTTCAGCCAGACCGGCAGCCTGCTCGAGCTCAACGTCATGATGCCGGTTGCCGCGGCCGCCATCCTCGAGTCGATCGGGCTCCTGGCTGCGGCGGCCCGCAACTTTGCCGAGCGCTGCGTCAAGGGGCTCACGGCCACGGACCGCGGCCCGGCGCTCGTGGAGCAGGGACTGATGCTGGCGACCGCGTTGGCTCCCGTCATCGGCTACGACGAGGCCGCCAGGCTCGCCAAGGAGGCACTTCGAACGGGCCGGACCATCCGCGAGCTGGCCCTCGAACGCGGGATCGCCCCGGACGAGCTGGACCGCATCCTGGATCCCGCCCGGATGACGGCACCGGGCTTCGAGGGAGGCGGCGGCGGCTGAGCCTGCCCGGCACCGATGACCTTGGCCAGTGACCCAGGCCGATGACCCTGGCCAGTCACCCAGGCCGATCACTCTGGCCGCAGCGGCCGAGCCTGGCCGTTACAATCCGGCGCGATGACCTCCACCCGCCTCTGGGACCACGCCTCGCGACTGCCCGTGCCGGTCGACGGCCGGCGCCGGCCGGAGATCGCCGTGCTGGCGTCTGGCCTGCCCACGGTCGCCCAGCTGTTCACCTTCATGCGCGATGCCGAGCTCCGATTTCGCACGCTGCGAATGCGGATCGAGGAAACGTCCGCCACGACCAGGGGCGACCACCTCACCGTGATGGACACGCTGCTCCGACATCCGGGCGACGCCAAGGTCATCACGTCTGAGCCCGCCCGTGGCACGACCGGCAGCTACGAGCTGTGGATCTCCGACGGGGCCTCGGTACGCACCTACTCGGCCGCCAACCGCCTGGGCACCGAACGGCCGGTCCGGCGGAAGGTGGTCGGGCTGGACGACCCCGACCTGCCGGGGATGTCGACCGTCTACGAGCCGGTTACGCCGCTGCCGATGGAGACCCTGCCCGACACGTTCGTCCACCCGGGAGGCTACTGCCAGAACGTCCTCGCAACCGGCCGCTGCTGGATCTCCGGAACCGTCGACGTTGGCGGCCGCGAGGCGATCGTCGTCGACTGCGACTCGCCGCGGACGATCGAGGTCGTCGCCGACCGGCCGGACCACCATCAGCAGGTCAGCGTGGACCGTGAGACCGGGGTGATCGTCCGGCTCACCGAGACCATCGGCGGCGAGGTCACCCGAGATGCGATCGTGACGAGCCTGCTGCCGGATGCCCCGTTGCCGGCGACGGCGTTCGCATTCGCATTCCCGAGCGGCACGACGATCCTGTACTAGGCTTCGCCGCCGGTCCGGACCGGAAAGGCAGATGCCGGCGGGCGACCGCCGGCTTCCTCCTGCCAGATGGGTGCTCGAGGCCCAGGATCAGCCGCTGGTCTCCGCAAGCGCAGAGGCGGAGTATCAATACTATGTTCCACGATCTTCGCGGCTCTAATGTCGCTGGCGCGCGAGATTCGAGGAGCGAAGGGCGAGGAGCGAAGAGATGGGCATCGTGGCCGATGGCGGGATGACGGCCAGATATCCGGCAATCGTCGAGAGGAGAGGGACGATGACGAAGCACGCGAGGCACGTCCGCCATCCGCGCCTCGAGGAGCTCGAGGGGATGGTCCGCGATGGCGCCATCGACACCCTGATCGTGGCGATCACGGACATGCAGGGCCGACTGATGGGCAAGCGCGTCCAGGCCCAGGCGTTCCTGGACGGGGTCATTGATCACGGGGCGCACTTCTGCACGTACGTCCTGGGCACGGACATGGAAATGAATACGCCCGGCGGGTTCGCGCTCATGAACTGGGAGACCGGCTACGGCGACTGGATCGCCGACCCGGTGTGGGAAACGCTGCGCGTGCTGCCCTGGCTCGAGAAGTCGGCGCTCGTGCTGGGCGACGCGGTGGACGAGGAGACCCACGAGGAGATCCCGATCGCCCCGCGGACGATCCTGAAGCGCCAGGTCGGCCGGGCGATCGCTCTCGGCTTCGCGGTGAAGGCCGGCTCCGAGTTCGAGTACTACGTGCTGAAGGATTCCTGGGAGGACGTCAACCGCAAGGGCTGGAGCGTCCCCGAGCGGTTCGGCTACTACAACGAGGACTACCACCTGCTCCAGGCCACCAAGGCCGAGCCGCTGCATCGGCTCCTTCGCAACCAGATGACAGCCGCCAGGATCCCGGTCGAGTTCAGCAAGGGTGAGGCAGCGCCGGGCCAGCACGAGGTCAACATTCGCTACGACCACGTCCTGGAGTCGGCGGATCGGAGCGTGATCTTCAAGCACGGCGCGAAGGAGATCGCCTACCTCAACGGCTGGGGCCTGACCTTCATGGCCAAGCCCGACGCGAGCTGGACGGGCTCGTCCGGGCATCTCCACATGAGCCTGTGGGATGCGGCCGGGGAGCGGTCACTCACGAGCGACCCTGCCGCCGAGCTGCCCTACGGCATGTCCAAGGCGATGAGTCACTTCATGGCCGGGATGATGAAGCTCAGCCGGGAGCTCGCGATCTTCATCGCCCCCAACGTCAATTCGTACAAGCGATATGCGTCGCTGTCGTGGGCGCCGGTCAACGTGGTCTGGGGTCGGGACAATCGGACGACGGGCTTCCGCCTGGTTGGCCACGGCGACGCCCTCCACGTGGAGGATCGCTTTCCCGGCGGCGACATGAACGCGTACCTGACGTACGCGGCCATGATCGGGGCCGGGCTGTACGGTATCGAGCATGAGCTGCCGCTCGACCCGGAGTACAAGGGCAACGGCTACGTGGCCACCGGCTGCGACAGAATGCCGCGTGCGTTATACGAGGCAATCGGTGAGCTGGATCGGAGCGAGGCCGCGGTCCAGATCTTCGGGCAGGACGTCGTCGACCACTACCTGAATGCCGCGCGGCACGAGCAGCAGGTCTACGACTCGGTCGTCCACAACTGGGACCGCGAGCGATACCTGGAAAGGGGCTAGGGCGAGGCTACGCTCGGCACGCGGCGGGTATTCGTCGCGCGGCGGGTATTCGTCGCGCGGCGGCTATTCGGCGCGCGGCGGCTATTCCACGGTGCATAGGACTGGCCGAATCCGTGCGTAGTGGGCGACCAGATTCGGTCAGTTGGCGCCTCGGCCGACCGCGCTCATGGCGAGTTCCATTCACCGAGGGATGGCACGAGACACAGTGGAATAGCGCGATATAGCATCCCGGCCGCGGCCGTGGCGGTACTCTTGCGGCGGCCACCGAGCGGAACCACCGATGATCAGGAAGGGGCGCCCAGGTGCGACTCGCCGACAAGGTCTGCATCATCACCGGCGCGGGCGGAGGAATGGGCCGGGTCGCCTCGCGTATGTTTGCGGCCGAAGGCGCCAAGGTCGTGGTCGCCGAGTTCAGCGAGCCGGCCGGCCGGGAGACCGTGAGGCTGGTGACCGAGGCCGGTGGCATCGCCAGCTTCGTGCAGTCCGACGTGTCCAGGGAGACCAGCGCACGGGCCATGGTCGAGCACGCGATGGACACATACGGTCGCCTGGACGTCCTCTACAACAACGCCGGGGTCATGCCCGAAGCCGATCACTCGGTCGTCGACACCGACGCCGCCACGTGGGATCTGGTCATGGCCGTCAACGTCCGGGGCGTCTTCCTGGCCTGCAAGTACGCGATCCCGCGGATGGTGGAAGGCGGCTCGGGCTCCATCATCAACATCGCCAGCTTCGTCGCACTCATAGGCTGCTCGGTGCCACAGGACGCCTACACCGCATCGAAGGGAGCGATCCTCGCCCTGACGCGGAGCCTGGCGGTCCAGTTCGCCCCGAAGGGCGTACGCGCGAACGCGATCTGTCCCGGGCCGGTCGAGACGCCACTGCTCATGGACTGGCTCGTCAAGGACGAGGAGGCCAGGCGCATCCGGCTGGCGCGCAATCCGACCGGCCGCTTCGGCAAGCCAGAGGAGATCGTCCACCTTGCCGTGTACCTGGCCTCGGACGAGAGTCGCTGGACGAACGGCGCCTCGCTCGTGGTGGATGGCGGGATCACGGTCAATTACTTCTGAGGTGGATCCAGAGGTGGGATCGCGCGCGACGGACAGAGAAGACTCATGACGATCGCGATCGGCGTGGATGTCGGCGGCAGCGGCGTCAAGGTCGCCGCCGTGGAGACGAGCGACGGCAAGCTGGTGAGTCCCCGGATCCGGGTTCTGACGCCGATACCGTCCACGCCAGAAGCGGTGATCCGGGTCATCGCCCGGCTGGTCAAGCGGACCGACACCGCGATCAAGCTTCCCGACGCACCCGTCGGCTGCGGCGCGCCCTCCGTGGTCATCGAGGGCAAGACGCTCACCGCGGCGAACCTGGACAAGAGCTGGATCAGCTTTCCTGCAGTGGAGGCGATGAGCAAGGCGGTCAAGAGGCCCGTCGTTCTGGCCAACGACGCTGACCTGGCCGGCCTGGCCGAGATGCGCTTCGGCCTGGGCGCCACGGACCCCGACACGCACAAGGGCGTCGTCATCTTCCTGACCCTGGGGACCGGGGTGGGCTCGGCGCTGTTCAACGACGGCGTCCTGGTCCCGAACACGGAGCTCGGCCACATGGAGATTCGCGGCCGGGATGCTGAGCGCCGATCGGCGGCCGCGGCGCGGATCCGTCGTGGCCTCTCCTGGAAGGCCTGGACGCAGGACCTCGACGAGCACCTGCAGGCGATCGACCGCCTGTTCTGGCCGCGGATGTTCATCATCGGCGGCGGGGTGAGCAAGCAGGGCGACAAGTTCATCCCCCGCCTGACATGCCGGCCGCCCGTATTCGCCGCGATGTTGCGCAACGAGGCCGGGATTGTTGGTGCGGCGCTGCTGGCGGCCGACCAGCGAGCCCAGGTCGAGGTGGATCCGGACAAATGAGGCACTCGGGCGGGCGAGGACCGGCTCACGATGACTGAGCCCATCCGGGACACGGCCACCATCGCCGCATCGGCCGAGGCGATCTGGGCGATCCTCCACGATCCGGCTGCCCTGGCCCGCGTCCTGCCCGGCGTGGAGTCGCTGGAGCCTGACGGCCCGGACCGCTACCGCGGAGTGCTCGTCGCAAAGGCCGGCTTCTTCACGGTCCGCGCCGACGTCACAGCGTCTCTGCTCGACGCCGACCCGCCGCGGCACGTCCGCCTGGAGCTTGCCGGGAGGGTCCGCAGCATCGGCGGCGACTTCGTCGCCTCGGTGCCGCTGGACCTCACACCGCTCGAGGATGGCCGAACCAGGGTCGACTACGGCGTCGACGTGCAGCTTGGCGGGCAGCTGGCCCGGATGGGCGGCTCGAGGATCGGCGACGGGCTCCGGAATCAGGTCGCCGATCTGATTGGCAACGTGGAACGCGAAGTCGCGGCCGGGTCAGCGGGCGGGTAGGGCCAGGGCGCCACCAGCCAACGCCGGAGATATTCCGGCCATGCTTATGGGGCGGCAAACCAGCCTCCTCCGCCCATGCGACGACCGGTCGGGCCGATTCTTCGGCCAATCGATGCCCACCGGGGCATGAACGGGGCGGAGACGGAGGCGGATGAGCGAGGGACCGCCGTCGGCCATGCCTTCTGCCGCTTGGTAATCATGCTCGGAATATCCGGGCGGCGCGAGCGTAGGCGCGGGGGCTTGCCCCGCCGCACATACCCATGTCCCGGCCGATATCGCTGGCAGCGCTACAACGAGGGCTGACGAGACCTTACGCATCGAGCCGCGCCGGCCCCTCGGCCATCCACCGTCGGGCCATGCACGATCGCCAGGCTCGCGGCGGCGCGGACGGGCTCGATGGGCCGCTTACGACCCAGGCAACGCCCAATCAAGCACTCCCAGCGATACCTGGACCGGCTGGCTGATCGGTGCCCGCCTCAGGCGCGCTCCCGCAAGGGCAGCAGCCGTTCCGAAGAGCCCGACACGACGAGGCTCTCGCCGGATGCCAGGCGGCGGTCGGCGGGCGGGTTCGCTTCGTAGCGACCCTCCCCGTGGACGATCGCCAGGGCGAAGATTCCCTCATCGCGCAGCTCGCCCACCGTCCGCCCGGCCAGCGGCCCACCGTCGCGGACCTCCAGCTCCTCCATGGAGAAGGCGAGCTCGCCGTGCGACAGCGCCGCGTCGATGAAGTCGGCGACTCGCGGCCGGAGCGCCAGCTCGGCAATCCTTCGGCCGGCCATCGTGTACGGCGAGACGACGCGGTTCGCACCCGCCTGGAGGAGCTTCGCCTCGCTGCCCTCGGCGTTGGCGCGCCCCACCACGAACAGCCCCGGGCTGAGGGCACGTGCCGACAGCGCGACGTACACGTTGTTCGCATCCGAGTCGATCGTGGTGATGAGGCCTCGCGCCCGTTCGATGCCCGCCCCCGCGAGCGTCGCGTCCTCCGTGGCGTCGCCGCTCACCACCAGGTGGCCGTCGCGGCGGGCCTGTTCGAGCGACTCGGGTTGTACGTCGATCACGACGACCGTCTGGCCACCATGGCGGAGCTCGCGAGCAACGGTCGAGCCAACCCGGCCGTAGCCGCAGACGATGTAATGGTCGCGCAGGCGCCCGATCTCCTGCTCCATCTGCCTCGCCTCCCGCCTGCCGCTCGAGACCTCGCCCACGACCGCCTCGGCGACGATCCCGATCGTCCCGAAGATGATGCCCACCCCCGTCACCATGAGCAGGATCGTCCAGGCACGGCCCACCTCGTCGAGCGGGCGGACCTCGCCGAAGCCCACGGTCGCCAGCGTCGACACCGTCATGTACAGCGCGTCGCTGAGCGACCAGCCCTCGATGAGCATGTAGCCCAGGGTGCCGATGGCGATCGATACGGACACGACCGCCAGCCAGACCCGGACGTGCCGCGTCTCGAGCGGGGTGGCGATCGCAACCCTGGATCCCAGGTTCGAAGCCATGGCGCATTGTGGCATCGCGGCTTTCCCTGCGATCATCTGTCTTCACACGGGCGGGCAACGCGGGCAGCGCGACAAACGGCTGCCGCAGCCGGGAGGAACTATGACGGCAACGGCCGATCGGACCGAGACGCACCATCCCATGTTCGAGCGCCATCGCGAGACGCTCGATCGGGCGCTGTCCGCGATCCGCGAGCGCACCTACTGGAGCGCCTACCCGGAGATGCCCAGCCCATCGGCCTACGGCGAGAATGCGGCCGACGACGGCCGGACGGCCTTCGAGGCCCACCGCGGTCAGCTCCTCGCGCTCGATCAGCCTGGCACCGATGGCGAGGCCGGCAGCGAGCGCTCGCCCTTCGGCTTCGACCTGGACGTTCGATATCCCCACGTCGACGCGGAGCTCCTCCTGCCGGCCATGGAGGCGGCGATCCCCGCCTGGCGCAATGCCGGCCCCGACACCCGGGCCGGCGTGTGCCTGGAGATCCTCGATCGGCTCAACAAGCGCAGCTTCGAGATCGGCAACGCGGTCATGCACACCACCGGCCAGGCGTTCCTCATGGCCTTCCAAGCGGGCGGCCCGCACGCCCAGGATCGAGGCCTCGAAGCGGTGGCGTACGCCTACGCCGAGATGACCCGGCACCCGCGCGACGCGTACTGGGAGAAGCCCCAGGGCAAGCGGGAGCCGCTGCGGCTCACCAAGTCGTTCTCGATCGTGCCCCGCGGCATTGCCCTCGTCATCGGCTGCAACACGTTCCCGACCTGGAACTCATACCCGGGGCTGTTCGCCAGCCTGGTCACCGGCAACGCGGTCCTGGTCAAGCCCCACCACCGGGCGGTCCTGCCGCTGGCGATCACGGTGGCCGCCGCTCGAGATGTGCTGGCGGAGGCGGGCTTCGATCCGAACCTCGTCGCCCTTGCGGCGGATGGCGACGGTGAGCGGCTGGCCTCGTCCCTGGCAAAGCGGCCCGAGATCCGTATCGTCGATTTCACCGGCTCGTCGGCCTTCGGCGAGTGGCTGGAGACCGAGGCGCGCCAGGCGCAGGTCTACACGGAGAAGTCGGGCGTCAACAGCATCGTCATCGACTCGACCGACGACTTCGAGGGCATGGCCCGGAACGTCGCCTTCTCGCTGGCGCTGTACAGCGGCCAGATGTGCACGGCGCCGCAGAACCTGCTCGTGCCGCGCGATGGGATCGTCGCCGGCGGCGAGCGGATGAGCCTGGAGGCGGTCGAACAGGGCATCGCCCACGCGGTCGAGGAGCTCCTGGCCGACCCGGCGAAGGCCGTGGAGGTGACCGGCGCGATCGTCAACGACGACGTGCTCGCCCGGCTCGACCAGGCGCCCAAGCTCGGGCGAGTGGTCCTGGCCTCACGCGCAATCGAGCATCCGGCGTTCGCGGAGGCGACGGTCCGGACGCCGCTGATCGTAGGCCTGGAGGCTTCGGCCGATGAGCTGTTCGGCCGCGAGCAGTTCGGGCCGATCTCGTTCGTCGTGGCGACCGACTCCACGGATCACAGCCTGGAGATCTTCCGCCGGACGGGCCGGCGGCGCGGGGCGATCACGGCCGCCGTCTACTCCACCGACGAGGCGGTCTTGCGGGCTGCCGAGCTGGCCGCCCAGGACGTGGGCGTGGCCCTGTCGTGCAATCTCACGGGCAACATCTGGGTCAATCAGTCGGCCGCCTTCTCGGACTTCCACGCCACCGGTGCCAACCCGGCCGCCAACGCGTGTCTGACCGACGGCGCCTTCGTGGCCGGCCGCTTCCGGATCGTCGAGTCGCGCCGGCCGGCGGTGGCGGCAGAAGGGGCCGCCCCCGGCTGAGTCCGCCCTTCCGCACCTGATATCGACCCCATCTTTAGTAGACGACGGTGAAGGAAGCCGGGAGTCTCGGACGTGCCTTCGGACATGCCTTCCGGCGCCTGATATCGATCCCATCAATGCGGCAGCTCACAATGAGCAATCCGCAGCCGCTGCCGACCAATAGTCGCGCTCGGTAATGCTCAGGTGGCCAAGTGTCAGTACCTCCCGGTCACCTGACAGGCGCGCAATGAGCACGCAAGTGGGCCGTCAGGTCGATATCGCCACGACCAAATCGAACGAGGACGCTGGCCGAACGTGGGTGAAGTAGTAGTCCTCGGCCGCGTCCCAACGAGCGTGCCAGGCGGCCAGGAAGTCGTTGTCCTCCTCGCGTAGGGCGATCCGTCGATGACGCTCGTTCGTGGGAACGTCAAGGAGGACGGACAGGCCAATCAGATCGGAGATCTCCGGGCGAGCGGAATACGCACCATCGAGGATGATTACGGAGGCCGGCCTGCGGGTCACCGCGTCAGCCGCCAAGGGGTACGTGCCGTCGGGACGAGTCCCCGCCGCGAAGTCGAACGGGTACCAAGACGCCGATGTGCCCGCCAGGAGCGGTTCGAGTGCCTCGCGGCAAAGGCGACGCCAGTCGATCGCGGCTGCCGCCCGCTCCTTCGGTCCCATGGCATACCATTCCGCATCGGTGATCTCGGCGGCAAAGAAATCGTCCGACTCCACGATCACAGCGTGCAGCTCCGCGGCCACCAGGGCAGCCAGCGTGGACTTGCCGGAGCCACTTCCGCCATCGAGCGCGACGAGCAAAGGAGCACGGCCATGGCGATCGAGCATGCGGCGACGAACCTCCGCGACGATCGCGGATGCTGCGTCGGCGAGACCGGAAGCATCGGGCGAAGGCACGATCCAACCATTCTGTCAGTCTTGCCGGGTCCAATCGCTCGCAGTCTGCAGATAGCAAGACGGATTAGTCTTGATATGAGCATGTAGGCGAGTGCCGCCGAGTCTTCAACCTTCGTCGGTCGCCCATGAGCTCCGATGCCCCATCAATTGGCTGTCGTAGGCAGCTCGAATCAATGGCGTGCCGTTGGAGCCATGACGGAATTAGTCAAATGGACGATCCCCGCGGACTTCATCTCAGAGCGTGTTGCCCTGACTGCTTCCGAAGTTGCCTACGGGCTTCGCCTGGAGTGGCTCACGTTCGATGACGGCCTCAGGCTTGTTTCCCAATCTCCGGCGACGCTAGCCAGCCGTAGCGCACCGAGTGCGGGACCCTTAGAGGCGCGCGATCCAACTCGCGAGGAGGCCCTGATCCGTGTGCTAGAGGGTCAGCAGACCGGGGACGAGCAGCGGGTCTGGCTGTTTCTCGGCCTTGCCTGGTTGCTCGAGAATCGATCGACCTACGAAGAGCCCCTCAAGATGATCGATCGGATCTCCGAAGACTTCGGGCACCCCAAGCTGATTCGACACCTCATCTACTGGATGCCACCCGAGGGCGGGCATCCAGTTGGGGTCCGAGGACTCGAGCGCTGGTGGCTGGAACTCGTTGACAAGCTCAGTCAGGAGTTTGGCGCCCGTGGGGTGGTTGCCAGGTAGTCGGTGCCGGGCAAGGGAGGTTTTCCCGGTCCCGGAGGTGTGCGACGGAGAACAACTTTGGGTTCTGAGCGATCGCTTTCCTTCTCCGCTTTTGTGGGGCTGGTCAGGAGACGAGTGGGCATGTACACCCCCAACGGGACGTATGGGGAGGTCTGTTCACTCTTCGTTGGCTTCGACAACGGCCATAGGTCACGGGTTCTCGGCCCATTTCAAGGTTGGTTGGCTGAGCGCCACCCAGATTTTGGCTATCAGTCGTTTTTCTCCCTGTACTTCATGAAGCGTTCCCGAGCGAAGGAGCTCGGCGAGACCTCATGACGATGTCACCCGGCGTGCATGAACACGCGATAGGGGTCCTTTGCGACTTACTCGAGGAATTTCTGTCCGCGTCAGGTGAACCGCCCACGCCTGCGACCGGACTCGCAGAGTGACCCTCACACTCAAGATCCAACCATCTTGTTGGTCGATGCTGGCGTCAACGGTTTGGGCCAGCGACAGCCCAGGCGTATCATCCGTATCGACGATGAGCCGATCCAAGCAAGGGCAGGGCGAGCGGAACGCCGGGGCATTCCTCGGTCCGGACATGCTCGTGCCGGCGCCGATCCGGACGCTCAGCGACGACTACCGTGATGAACCGACCGAGCCCGAGGATTCCGACCGCGAGCCGGAGCCGGAGTCGCCGAGCCTGATCAGTCGCGTGCTCGATCAGCTGACTCGGCGACCGAAGTCCCGCCCTGACGGCTGAATGCGACGCGTTGACAGACGCGACGATCACGTCTAGGCTCCCCTAACGATCGTTCGTTAGCCGCCCGAGCGGAGGAGGCACGTGGCCGAGTCTGGCCTGGTCGAGCAAGGGACACCCATCGCCGAGACGCGGCGGCGGCAGATCGAGGGGGTTGCCAGTGCGCTGTTCCGCGAGCGCGGATATGCGGGGACCGGCATGCGCGAGATCGCGCGAGGCCTCCAGCTCCGAGGCGCGAGCCTCTACGCGCACGTCGGCTCGAAGGAGGACGTCCTGTTCTCGATCGTGGAGCGAGCGGCAGACCGGTTCGCGACGGCGATCAGTCCCTACCTCCACGCCGACGGCATGTCGGCCGAGTCCCGGCTGCGGGGCATGATCCGGGCGCACGTTCTCGTCCTGACCGACGACCTCGAGGACGCGACGGTCTTCCTCCACGAGTGGCGGTTCCTTGGGCCCGAGCGTCGGGCTCGGATCCTCGCTCGCCGCGACAATCACGAGCAGGCGTTCCGCGACTCGATCGCCGCGGGGACGGCCGCGGGCGACTTCCGTCTCGTCGACGAGCGGCTGGCCGCGCGAAGTCTCCTCTCATCCCTCAACGGGATCGCCGGCTGGTGGCGCGCCGACGGCCCTCTTTCGGCCGATCAGGTCGCCGAGGCGTACGCCGATCTCCATGTGTCAGGTCTCCTGACCGAAGCGTCCGCCCGACACTCCGGGAGGTTCCAGCGATGACCGATCCGCTTGCCCTCGACCCCGTCCTGTCCGAGCAGGACCGCAGCGACCGCCGCCTGGAGTTCCATCCCGGCATGAACGATGGCGAGCGGTTCGCCCATTTCGAAACCTATGTCCACGCCGGCGGCAAGGTGGAGGCCGGCGACTGGATGCCCGATGAATACCGTGGCGGCGTCCTCAAGTTCGTCGAGATGCACGCCAACAGCGAGCTGATGGGCGTCCTCCCCGAGCGCGAGTGGATCCTACGCGCGCCGACCCTTCGGCGGAAGCTCGAGATCGG
>DASPWU010000192.1:0-21622 GCA_035637675.1 Candidatus Limnocylindria bacterium
TTCAACACCGCCCTGTTCGTGCTCCTGCGGGGATCTGCCGGCGGCCAGCTGCCGCTCCTGTTCGTGGCGGCCGTGCTCGGATCCTGGGCGGGCGACGCGCTGGGCGCGCGACTCGGCGTGGACGCGCTGCGCATCGGCGACTTCCGCCTGCTCAGTGCGATCGCGGTGGCTTGGCTCGGCCTGGGCCTAGTGAGCGTCGTGGCGATCCTGGGACCGTCACGGCGGCGCCTGTAGGCGGCCTGCGATGACGAGCCGGGGCCCCCAGGACGCACCGGACCGCGCCGACGCGAACGATGAGTCGCAGCGGCTGGCGGTGTTCCTGCGCGGACTGACGATCGGAGCCCTCGTGGGGGCGGCGATCGCCGGGTCGGCGATCTGGGAGCGTGCCCGCCGCCGGGTAGAGCAAGCACCCGCGACGCCCGAGCCCGACCCGTCCCAACCGGACGTGGCCCAACCCGAGGGCTAGTTCGCGTCCAGGACGGCCTGCGCGAGCGTCATCGCCGACTCTTCGTCGGCGCCGAACACCTGCGCGAAGAATGGCCCATCGACCCAGGCCAGGCCGGCTTCATCGACGGCGCGCATGAACGCCACGGCAGTCTGCGTGCCGACCGCCGTCGGGCGCGGCGAGAAGCCCGCATCGCGGAGACCGGAGGTCAGCCCGTCAAGTGCCCCACTGGGATCCGAGTCCGCTGCCTGGGCCACGACGACGACGAGATAGCCCACGAGCTCCTTGTCGCGCGTGAGCCGAGCCATGGTCGCATCGGACAGGCCGTTCTTCCCGAGCATGTTCTGAAACACGGGCAGCAGGTCCCGCCGCTCAGCATCGGTTGGGGGCGCGACCTCGAACGGCGCCGCGATGTGAACGTAGCTGTCCGCCGGGGGCGGCGATTGGCGCGCGACGCCAGGGCCGCCGGTGTCCGTGCCAGCTCTGCCGAGCGAGGTCATCAGCGGGAAGATCATGAGGATCGCGGCGAGCGGAATGATCGACAGGGCGCTCAGCCTGCGAGCACCCTCCTTTCCTCGTCCCGCCCGATTCCAGATCCAGCGGATGCCCGCGCCGGCGAGGAGGCCGAACCCGAGATCGCCGACGAACATGCCGGCCCGGTATTCCGGACTCAGCGAGCGGCCCGCGGCCTGGCCGGCGGTCGTGATGAGGGCGAGGAGGGCAAGCAGCGCGAGGCCGATGACCCACACCACGATGCGGGCCACGGGATGGCGCAGGACGCCCGGCGCCCGCGGTGGCCGGGTCTGTCCGGGGCCCCACGCGGCCCAGCCGGCCGGCTGTCCGGGTTCGACCGGCGACGGTGGGGACGGCGGGAGCGGCGCTGGCGCGACCGGCGGAGCTGGCGCGACCGGCGGCGCTGCGAGCGGCGGCGCCGGCCCGACCGGCGGAGCTGGCGGCGGTGCGTCGTCGTCGCGAGTTGGAATGCCCTTTGGCAGATCTGTCATGCGGATCGTCCCTCCGCCGAAGCGCCTCTGCGACCCACTGAGTCCGTCCGTTCGCTTTTGGTACCGTTACGATCGATGCCGACCCCCATGATGAACCACGACCCGCGGATCGTCAGCCTGCCCGCGGCGGAGATCCGGCAGCGGTTCGTGGACTTCTTCGCGGCCCGCGGGCACGAGGTGGTGCCCTCGGCCAGCCTCGTCCCCGCCGGCGACCAGACGCTGCTGTTCACGAACGCGGGCATGGTCCAGTTCAAGGACGTCCTGACCGGCGCCGAGACGCGGAGCTACAAGCGCGCCGTCGACTACCAGCGCGTCCTGCGCGTCGCCGGCAAGCACAACGATTTCGAGGAAGTCGGACGCACGACTCGCCACAACACGTTCTTCGAGATGCTCGGCAACTGGAGCTTCGGCGACTACTTCAAGCGTGAGGCAATCCATTTCGCCTGGGAGTTCCTGACCGACGATCTGGGTATCCCTGCCGAGCGCCTGGCCGCGACGACCTACAAGGACGACGAGGTCGCCAGGACGGTCTGGCGGGACGAGATCGGCCTGACGCCCGAGCGCATGGCGGCGTGGGGCGACGTCGACGCCGGCGACGATCACAACTTCTGGCGGATGGCGGACACGGGGCCCTGCGGCCCATGCAGCGAGATCCATTTCGACCGCGGCGCCGAGTTGTCGGAGGGCCCGCATTGCGTCCCCGATCACAGTGAGCATTGCCCGCGCTGGCTCGAGATCTGGAATCTCGTGTTCATGGAGTACGACCAGCGGCCAGACGGCCGCGTTCCGCTCCCGTTCAACAGCATCGACACGGGCATGAGCCTCGAGCGGCTCGCGAGTGTGCTCCAGCAAGTCCCCAGCAACTTCGACACGGACCTCTTCACGCCGATCCATGCGAGGCTGCGCGAGCTGCTGGGCCACGACCCTGATGCCTTCGAAGCGGAGCGCTTCAGCTACCAGGTCATCGCCGACCACTCGCGGGCCGTGACGTTCCTCATCGCCGACGGCGTCCTGCCCTCCAACGAGGGTCGTGGCTACGTCCTCCGGCGAATCGTCCGGCGCGCCGTGCGTCACGGCCGATTGCTCGGCCGCCGCGATCCGTTCCTGGCCACCATGGCGAGGGTCGTGGTCGACATTATGGAGGGCGCGTATCCATATCTTCGTGAGCGTGAGGAGGAGGTGCTCGCGGCAATCGATCGCGAGGAGGTGCAGTTCGCCCGGACGCTCGATGCCGGGACGAAGCTCCTGGAGAAGGCGCTCACCGCTCTCGGTGCCACCGAGCGGGTCGTGGCCCGCCGGGCGGAGGAGCTCCCCGCCGACGCGCCGATCCTGCCCGGCGAGACCGCGTTCAAGCTCCACGACACGTACGGCTTCCCGATCGACCTGACGATCGAGCTGGCGGCCGAGTACGGCGTCACGGTGGACCGGGCCGGCTTCGAGGAGGCGCTTGCCCAACAGCGCGAACGCAGCCGGGGCGGCCGGAAGGCGGAGCTGTCGAAGCAGGCCGAGCAGGCGGCGCTCTACGAGTCGATTCTCCGGCGGACCGGGGACGTGACGTTCCTCGGCTATGAGACCACCACGGCCGAGGGCCGCGTCGTCGCGATCGTCCGCGACGGCATCGAGTACGACGAGCTGACCGGGCACGGCCAGGCGGAGATCGTCCTGGACCGGACCCCGTTTTATGCGGAGGGCGGCGGCCAGATCGGCGATCGAGGCGTCCTCCGCGAGCCCGGCGGCGGATCGATCCTGTTCGCGGTGGACGACACGCAGCGTCCGATCGGCGCCCAGGGAGCGGGCCTCGTCGTGCACCACGGCACGCTGCAGGGGCGCCTGCGCGTGGGCGAGACGGTCACGGCGGAGGTCGACGCGGAGCGGCGGGCGCGCACGATGCGCAACCACACCGGTACCCATCTCCTCCATCGCGCGCTGCGCCATGTCGTCGGCGAGCGGGCACGGCAGGCCGGCTCGGAGGTCGCGCCGGAGGGCCTGCGCTTCGACTACCCGTTCGATCGCGCCCTGACGGACGACGAGCTGCGGGCGATCGAGGCGGAGGTCCGGCGCGTCATCCGCGACGGCCGGCCAGTCACGCCGACCTACATGTCGATGGCCGAGGCGATCGATGCCGGCGCCGACGCGTTCTTCGACGAGAAGTACGGCGAGCGGGTGCGGACCGTCCGGGTGGAGGGCTACAGCCATGAGCTGTGCGGTGGGACACACTGCTCGAACACCGGCCAGATCGGCAGCTTCGTCATCACCGGGGAACGGAGCATCGGATCGGGCACGCGCCGGATCGAGGCGCTCACGGGGGAGGGCGCGGACGCCTGGCTGGCCTCCCGCCTGGCGGCACTGGAGCGAACCGCCCAGTTGCTCGGTGCGCAGTCGGCCGAGGCGGTGCCGGAGCGCGTGACCGTCCTCCAGGAGGAGCTGCGCGAGGCGCGCCGGCGGCTCAAGGCGGCCGGCACGGGCGGTGCCGCTGGCCAGGGCGGAGGCTCGCGACCGGCCGACCTCGTGGCGCACGCGAACGAGGTGGCGCCGGGCGTCCGTCTCGTGGCCCACGCCGCGCCGTTCGACTCGGTGGAGTCGATGAAGGCGGCTGCCAAGGATGTCCGCGGATTGCTGCCCTCGGGCGTCATCGCGTTCGGGCTGGAGGCGGACGAGCCGCAGCTGTTCGTGACGGTCAGTGACGACCTGACGGCCCGCGGCATCTCCGCCGGAACCCTCGTCCAGGCCGCCGTCCCGGCGATCGCCGGCCGCGGCGGCGGGCGAGCCGAGATGGCGCAGGGCAAGGGCAGCCGGCGAGAGGGTCTGCCGGAGGCGATCCGGTTGATTCACGATGCGCTCCGAAATGGCGCCACATGACACCCAGCCCCAGGCTCGTGGCGTGCCGACTCGGTGCGGCCGGCCGGTCGGCCCCATATGGCAGCCCCACTGCTGTTACGCACGCCACGAAGATGCGAGGCTCACCCCGCGCATGGTTAGCCGCATCCGGCTATCCATCGGCGTCCGTCTGGCCATCGCGGCCAGTTTCCGCGGAGCGCTCGCGCGTAACAGCAATTCTGCTGTTATCTGGTGCAATCGGGGGGGCGCGGGCCCTGAGCGACGTTGGTCTCGTCCTTATCCTTGGCTTCTTGGGATTCCTTCTGGGCTTGACCCGAATCGAGGGCCATCAGCGCCCGAAGGTCGTCTGACTGATGGCCTTCTGGCGCCGGATCTGGCAGCGCGACGACGAGCCTGCGCTGGCGGCCTGCACGGCGCTCGACGTCGGTACGGAATTCGCCAAGGCCCTCGTCTTCGAGATCGATGACGACGCCCACGGCACGGTTCGCGGCGTGGGCCGCAAGCGCCAGGGCCTGTCCCACATGCAGTCGGGCACCGTGGCGGACATCGCGGCCGTGGTGGACAACTGCTCGGTGGCGCTCCAGGAGGCCGAGGAGATGGCCGGCTTCCGGCCGACCCAGGTGGTCATCGGGATCGCCGGCGAGCTGGTCAAGGGCTTCACGACGAGCCACAGCCAGGAACGAAAGAAGCCGGACATCCCGATCTCCGAAGGTGAGCTCCAGCGGCTCATCGACTCGGTCCAGCGCGCCGCGCTGCGATCGGCAGAGCGGGCGATCACCTGGGAGACCGGGCTGCCGCACGTCGACGTCCGGCTCGTCCACGCCGCCATCACCGGGGCCAGCATCGACGGCTACGCGCTCACCAACCCGGTCGGCTTCCAGGGCCGCCACGTCACGATCAGCATCTTCAACGCGTTCGCCCCCCTGGTCCACCTCGGCGCGCTGCAATCGGTCGCAAGCCAGCTCGACCTGGAGCTGCTCCAGGTGGTCGCCGAGCCATACGCGGTGGCCCGGGTCCTGGGCGCCGACCAGCTCCAGCAGGCCGGCGCGCTGTTCGTGGACGTTGGCGGCGGGACGACGGACGTCGCGCTCGTTCGCCAGGGCGGCATCGAAGGCACCCGGATGTTCGCGCTCGGCGGGCGGGCATTCACGAAGTCGCTGGCCGACCGGCTGGACCTGCCCTTTCCGCGCGCCGAGTCGCTCAAGGTGGACTATGCCCGCGGCCTGCCGGTGCCCGACCGGGACGAGGTCGCGGAGGTCATCGCCGACGATGTCACGGTCTGGGCCGCGGGCGTGGAGCTCGTCACGGAGGAACTGGCGGCCGGCGAGCAGCTGCCCGGCAGGATCTTCCTGTGCGGCGGCGGGTCGCGCCTGCCGGAGATCCAGGAGGTCCTCGCCGCGGAGCGATTCTGGAAGGGCCTGCCCTTCAGCCGTCCGCCCGAGGTCACCGTGATGTCTCCCGACCAGGTGACGACCGTCCGCGACGCGACCAAACTCCTGATCGACCAGCAGGACGTCACGCCGCTCGGCCTGGCGTTCCAGGCGATCGAGCTCCAGGCGGTGGAGGATCCTCTCGATGCCGCCCTGCGGCGGGTCCTCCGGGCAATGAAGGTCTGACGATGGCCAGCGTCATCTATCTCGACATCGACGACGAGATCACCTCGGCGGCGGCGCGCATTCGCGCGGCAGAGGCCGTCAGGATCGCTCTCGTGCTGCCGGCCGGGTCGCACCTGGCCACGTCCCGGATCAATTTCCGGCTCCTCGCCAGGGAGGCCCAGGGCCGGAGTCGCCAGCTGCTGATCGTGGCGCCGGACGCGGCGGCGCGCGCTCTGGCGGCGTCAGCCGGGCTGCCGGTCTATGCATCGGTCCGCGAGCTGGAAGCCGAGACGAGCCCGGCGCCCCCGCCGGACGCGCCTGGCGGGGCGCCGACGCTCGGAGCAGCCCCCGGTCCCCTGACCGTCCCGGAAGACCACGGCGGCGCCGTCGGGACCTCTGCGGCGGCGCTGGGCCCCTCTGGGGCGATCGTGGCAGGCGCGGCGGCGCTGCCCGCCGGGCGAGCGGCCAGGGGGGCCGGACCTCGTACCGCGAGGGTCAGGCCGGAAGACGGCGGAGCGACGGAGCCCCGAGCCAGGGAGCCCCGAGCCACGGCGCCCCGAGCCATGGCGCCCCGAGCCACCGAGCCCCGAACCCCGGAAGGCGACGCCACCGAACGCTTCCGTCTTCCGGACGTGCCGGTCGCAACCCGGCCGGATCGCGGGCGCCGGACGGCGATGGCGGCCATCCTCGGCGTCGTGGGCATGCTCGTCGTCGTGGGCGCGGTGCTCGGCTACGTGTTCCTGCCTGCCGCGACGATCGTGGTGACGCCGCGCATCGAGGCCATCGGGCCACTGACGTTCCCGGTTCGCGCGGAGACGGCGGTCACCGCGCCCGACGCCCTGGCCGGCGTCGTGCCGGCGGCGGTGGCCACGCTCCCACTGGAGGAGTCGGGCGAGTTCCCGGCCACGGGCACGAAGGTCACCGAGACCAGGGCAGGCGGAGAGGTCACCTTCACCAACAAGAACAACTCCGAGAGTGTGGCTATCCCGGCCGGGACGCAGGTATCCACGACATCGGGGATCGTCTTTATCACGACCGCCGCGGTGGAGGTGCCGAAGGCCAAGACCCACGGCGTGATCATCGATCCGGGAACGGCGGATGCCCCGATCCGTGCGGTCGAGCCCGGCACCGACGGCAACGTGCCGGCCGGCTCGATCACCCGCGTGTCATCGGCCATCCAGGCCAGGCTCGTCAACAGCGACGATCCGGTCAACAACTCCGCTCCAACGTCCGGCGGTACGCACACCGAAACGCTCGTCGTGGCCCAGAAGGACATCGAGAGGGCGACGGCCACGCTCAACAAGCGACTGGCCGACGATCTCGCCAACGTCCTGGCCAATCCGGCCGGAGTCCTGCCCGACGTCACCGTCTTCCCTGAGACGAAGGAGCTGACGAAGCCGGTACCGACGGTCGATCCCGCAACCCTCCTGGGAAAGGCAATGAAGACGTTCAGCTACGGCCTCCGCGCGACCGGGAGCGTCACGACCGTCGACGAGAGCGCCGTGCGCGAGGTTGCCGAAGCCCGATTGCGGGCCGGCGTGGGCGCCGACCACGATCTGGTCCGCGATTCGCTCCGGATCAGCGTCGGCCGGGGCAGCGTCCTGGATGCGGCGATCGTCTTTTCCGTCAACGCCTCCGCCAGCCGCCTGCGTCGCCTCGATCCCGTCCAGCTCCGGTCGCAGGTCCGCGGCCGAACCGTTGCCGACGCCCGTGCCGCCCTCAGCGCCTACGGTCAGGTCTCCATCGACACATGGCCCGGGTTCGTGTCGAGCATCCCGACCTACGACTTCCGCGTGGACCTCAGCATCAACGCGCCGGCTCCGGTCGAGGGCGCCGGATCGAGCCCCAGCCAGGGCATCGACGGTGGCAGTGACGGAGCCTCTCCCGAGGGTTCAGGAGGAGTGGACGGCCTGTTGCCGTCGGACGCCGGCGAGAGCGCCAGTCCATGACGGTCCTCCTTGGAATCGACCTGGGAGAGCGGCGGATCGGACTGGCCCTGGCCGACTCCGATGGCGCCCCGGCCATGCCGCTGGTCACGATTCGGCGTGGCCGCACGCCGGCCGTCGACGCGATGGCGATCGCGGCGCTCATCGACCGGCACGGGATCGACGAGCTGATCGTGGGACTCCCGCTGGAGGCATCGGGCGTCGAGGGCGAGCAGGCTCGGCGAAGCCGAACGTGGGCCGAGGCCGTCGGGACCACGCTCGGCCGTCGGATGTCGTACCGTGACGAGCGACTGACGAGCCATCTCGCGGAGCAGCGCCTGGGCCCGATGCCGCGGGGCCGCTCCGGCGGGCCGCCCACCGCCCACCAGCGCAACGCCTATCGGGCCCGGGTGGACCGGGAGGCGGCGGCGATCATCCTCCAGGACGAGCTGGACGCCCGGTCGGCCGCCGTGAGCCGCGCCACCACAGGGAGCACGTCGTGACGATCCGCCGTGGGGGACCACCGCGCGGCCGCGATTCGGGCGCGCCCGACCAGGCGCATCCGATGGATATCGACTGGTCGAAGGAAATCCCGACGAACGGCGGCCGTCGTCGTCGTCTCCGGGGCCCGTCCCCCCGTGGCGGCGGCCTGGCCGGCTTCTTCCGGTTCCTGCTGTTCAGTCTGGTGCTGGCCGGGATCGTGCTCCTCGGGCTCGTCACGGTCCTCCGCCCATTGATCTCGGGAGCGGTGGTCGGCTGGGCGGGCGATAACCCGAGTGCGCTGGGCATCCCGTTCGTGGCGGACATGGTCCGCGACGACCTGGGCGATGCACTGACGACGCCCCCGAGCGACGATCCCGCCCAGATCGAGTTCGTCGTCCAAGAGGGCGATACCGCGCGATCGATCGCAGACAGGCTCGCCCAACAGGGGTTCCTGAAGGACTCGCGGGCCTTTGTGTTCATCGCCATCCAGCGCAACCTGGAGGACAAGCTGGAGGCAGGCACGTTCATTCTCCGCAAGAACATGACGCCGAACGAGCTCGTCACCTCCCTCCTGGATGTCCACGACCTGGCGATCGAGCTCGGATTCCGCGAGGGACTCCGCCTGGAGCAGATCACCGCGAAGCTGGCAACGCTGCCCGTGAAGATGGATGTCCAGGCGTTCTATCAGCTCGTCAAGCACCCCACCCCCGCCGTCCTCGCCGCCCATCCCTGGCTCAAACTGCCCAAGGGCGCCTCGCTCGAAGGGTTCCTCGCCCCGGCCACCTATCGGGTCCTGCCGGACATCACCCCGGAGGAGCTTGTCAACAGGATGCTCGACACCTTCAGGGAGCAGGTGGGGGCGGAGCGGATGAACGTCCCCAAGGCGCGGGGTATGACCTTCTACCAGATCGTGACGCTCGCCTCCATCGTCGAGCGCGAAGCGATCGTGGACAACGAGCGGCCGCTGATCGGCGGTGTCTTTCAGAACCGGCTGGACCGCGGGATGATGCTCCAGGCCGATCCGACCGTCTTCTACGGGCACGATACGGTGGAGCTGGCCAAGCTCGACTTCGACAAGTGGACCGAGTACAACTTCTGGGCGCCGTTCGGGGCACAGCTCAAGAACGTCGCCTTTCCGGCCGAGCTGCAGGGTTATCAGACGTACCAGGTGGCAGGGCTCATGCCCGGACCGATCTGCACGCCCAGCGTGGCCTCCATCGACGCGGCCCTGCAGCCGAACACCAGGACGGGCTACCTGTACTTCGTCGCCAAGAGCGACGGCTCCGATACGCACGCGTTCGCAAAGACGTACGCGGAGCAGCTCGCCAACCAGAAGAAATACCAGTGAACCTGCGCCAGGCGGACCGGTTGCCGGTCCCGGCCGACTTCGCCGGTCCCCCGACCGATGCGGACCGCGCGCGCTGGGAGGAGGCGGATCGGACGGCCCGACCGCGGCGCCTGGCTCGCCTCCGCGAGCGCCTCGATCGTGACGGCATCGATGCCTACTACGGCGTCCGCCACGAGCACATGCGCTATCTCACGGGCTTCGCGCTGCGGGATGGCGAGGACGGCGCGGCCTCGGGCCAGTTCATCGTCGGGCGTGATGAGGTCGTCCTGTTCGCGGACAGCCGCTACACGATCCAGGCTCGCCGGCAGGCGCCGGAGACGCGCCTGGAGAACGTGTACGGCGACCTGGCCGAGCGCTGGCCGGAGCTCGTCGGATCGGTCGGCGCGCGACGAGTCGCGGTCGAGTCGGCGTTCGTCAGCCGGGCGACCTGGGAACGCCTGGCCGCGGCCGCCCCGGACGTGGAGCTCGTGCCGGTCGAGGGTTGGCTGGAGGAGGACCGGGCGGTCAAGGAGCCGGCCGAGCTGGAGCGGGTGTCGGCCGCCTGTGCCGTCGCCGATCGTGCGCTGGCCACGGTGCTGCCCGGGATCCGGCCTGATCGCACCGAGCGTGCGGTGGCCATGGACCTGGAGTGGGCGATCCGCACCGGCGGCGCGGACGCGCTGGCCTTCGACGTCGCCTGCCTGTCCGGGCCGGAGGCGGCCTTGCCGCATGGCTCGCCGGACGACCGACCGATTCAGGCCGGGGCGGTGCTCCTGTTCGATTTCGGCGCCCAGGTCGAGGGCTATCGGAGCGACATGACGCGGACGCTCTTCATGGGTGAGCCGACCGCCCGCGACCTGGCCATCTACGAGCTCGTGGCGAGGGCCCAGTCGGCGGCCATCGCCGGCCTGACCGACGCGGTCCGGGATGGTCGCGAGGTCTCGGGCCGTGCCGCCGACGCGATGGCCCGCGACGTGATCGAGCGCGCCGGTCAGGGCGAGCGGTTCGGCCATGGCACCGGCCACGGCATCGGCCTGGCGGTCCACGAGCAACCGAATCTGGGCAAGCGGGCTCCCGAGACGCCCCTGCCAAGCCCGACGGTGTTCAGCGTGGAGCCGGGCGTCTATCTGGAGGGCGAGACCGGCGTCAGGATCGAGGACCTCGTCGCGTTCGATGCCGGCACGGGCCGGGTGGAGCGGCTCACCCTGTTCCCGCGGGAGATCGTCGTCGTCGGGCAGTGACCTTCGCGCCTCCGACGAGCAGGCTCGCGTGGCCAGATATTCTCCGGTGGACTCCTGGGCCGATCGTGGCCACGGGCTGAATGCCCCGCGGCCATACGCCGGGCCGGCGCGGCCGACCGTTGTGCGGGACCCACGCTCACGATCGACGGCCCGGCGTGTCGGAACGGAGTCCGCACGTCCTAACAATCTCTTCACGCATGAATGGCCGCGATTTGGCTGCCTGCGCCTTTGAACATTCACCTCGTGAATAGCTGGCCGCCCGGAGCGCAGGGGCCGGCCCCCGGGCGCGGGGCGGGTTCCGGCAGATGCGTGGCCGCCTCCGGCTACAATCTGGCTCGATCACCAGCACGAACCGCGCCCGGTCCGGCCTTGCCCGCCGCAGGCCGTCGCCCGCTCGACAGCCCAGGAGCCACACCTCCCATGATCAGCACCGGCGAACTGCGCAAGGGTGTCGCCATCGAGCTCGATGGAGATCTCTGGCAGATTCTCGACTATCACCACATCAAGATGGGCCGCGGCTCCGCGCAGGTCCGGATCACCCTCCGCAACATCAAGCGCGGACAGACGGTGGAGCGCAGCTTCCAGGCCGGCACGAAGTGGCCGCGCGCTCAGATGGACCGGCGGCCGGTGCAGTTCCTCTACCGCGACGGGGACGCCTTCCATTTCATGGACACGGATTCGTACGATCAGTTCCAACTCACCGCGGGCCAGCTGGGCGACACGGTGCAGTACCTCAAGGACGGGATGAGGCTCGACCGGACGAGCTACCAGGGCGAGACCATCGGCGTGGAGCTCCCGGTCACGGTTGACCTCGCGGTCACCAGGACGGAGCCCGGCTTCGCCGGCGATACCCAGACCGGCGCACGGAAGCCGGCCACGACCGAGACCGGGCTCGTGGTCCAGGTGCCGATCTTCGTGGAGGAGGGCGACACGATCCGCGTCGACACCCGGACCGGCGACTACCAGACGCGCATCTAGGGGCCCCGGCCGATGAGCCGATCGGACGAGCCGCCAGACTGGGCATTGCCCGCCTGGGACAGCATCCCCGGCCTGCGACCCTCGAGAGAGAACGGCACCGGAGGGCGGGTGCCGGTCGCACCGCCCGCGCTCCGAATCCTGGCGGTCAGCGACGTGACACGAGCCGTCAAGGACGCCCTGCGCGGCGACCCGCGGCTGGCCGACGTGTGGGTGGAGGGAGAGGTCGGCCGGGTCACGATCTCCAGCGCCGGGCACGGTTACTTCACGCTGAAGGACGACCGAAGCCAGCTGTCGTGCATCTGGTTCCGCGACGACCGTCTCGCCTCGCCGTTCGAGCCTCAGGCCGGCCTGCGCGTCGTCGCGCACGGCCGCGTCGACGTGTACGACCCGGGCGGCGTCTACCAGCTCTACGTCTCGGCCCTCCAGCCGGCAGGCTTCGGTGACCTGGCGCTGCGGTTCGAGGCGCTGAAGGCCCGGCTCTCCGCCGAAGGGCTGTTCGAGTCCGGCCGTAAGCGGCCCCTGCCGGTCAGGCCGGCGGTCATCGCGGTCGTGACGAGCCCCACCGGGGCGGTCTGGCACGACATCCGGACCGTCCTGAGCAGGCGCTGGCCGCTCACCCGGGTCGTGCTCTCGCCGTGCGTCGTCCAGGGGGACGGGGCGTCGGCGAGCGTGGTCCGGGCCCTGGGCAGGGTCGATCGCTGGGCGGAGCGCTGCCGGGCGGAGGGCAGGCCTGGCGATGCCCCGGCCGTCACCATCCTCGCCCGCGGCGGCGGCTCCCTGGAGGACCTGTGGACGTTCAACGACGAGGCGGTCGTTCGAGCCGTCGTCGGCCATCGGCGACCGGTCGTCTGTGGCGTGGGCCATGAGACGGACGTGACGCTGGCCGACTTCGCCGCGGACGTCCGGGCTGCGACACCCTCGGCGGCGGCAGAGCTCGTGGTGCCGGACCGGGCCGAGCTGGCCGAGTGGCTGCTGGCCAGCGCGCGCCGCCTCCACAGCCGGGCGGCGCATCGCCTGTCCGAGTCGGGCCGCGAGGTTGCCGCCGAGCGGCGGGCGCTCGACCGGCTCCAGCCCGCGGCGCAACTCGCCCAGGCGCTGGAGCGGGTGGGCGGTCTCCTGGATCGGGCAACGGCGGCGGTCGATACCCGCATCGCGGCCGCTCGTCGGTCGGAGGAGCGATCGTTCGGCCGGCTGGAACCGCTGCTGCCGGCCCGCCTGCGGCACGACCGCGATCGTGTCGAGCGAGCCGCCCGGATGTTGCCGGTGCTGTCCGCGCGGCGGGTCGCGACCGCCCGGGCCGGGCTTGCCGCGTCCGGCGCGGCCCTCGGCGCGCTCGGTCCGCAGGCGACGCTGGACCGAGGCTATGCGATCGTCCGCCGGACCGTCGACGAACTGATCGTCCGCGATCCGGCCGAGGCGCCGCCGGGTTCCCGGGTCCGGCTCCGCGTGGCGCGGGGCGACCTGGACGCGACGGTCGATGGCCGGCCGGCCGGCCCCGCGGCCGGCTGACCCGGCTCGACCCCCACGCCACGGGATCCGGACATGGAGCTCCTCGTGCTGGTCGGGCTCACCGCCGCGGTCGCGGCCGTGGGGCTGTTGCTTGGTATGCTCGTCGCCCGGCGCCTGGACCGGTGGCTGGTGGACCGAGACGAGAAGCCGCGTGATGAATCAGACGGACCGGACTGAGCCGATCGAGCGCAACGCAGCGCCTGCGCCGATCGAGCGCGGCGACCCGGCAGCGCCGATCGAACAGCTCGCCTTCGACGACGCCCTGGCGGAGCTGCAGCGAACCGTCGCCGCGCTCGAGGCCGGCGGCCAGCCACTGGAGGCATCGATCGCCCTGTACGAGCGAGGCGTTGCGCTTCACGAGCGTTGCGCCCGGCTCCTGGCCGAGGCCGAGCTCCGCGTCCAGCGGTTGGTCGAGCGGGCCGGCGGCGCCCTGGCGGCGCTCGACGTTCGAGCCGATGAGGCCGGCGAGGAATAGTCCCCGGGTTCCCATGAGCCCTGGCCCGGTGCCGAAGCCCCCCGCAAGTAACGTGCGGGTGCGTGGTAGCATGTATTGCGGAACGGGTCGAGGCGCAAGACGCTAGACTCGCGTCCGATTCATCATCGAGCGTCGATTCATCTCGAGGGCCGTCCCGTGCGTATGCATCACAGGCGGCCGAGACTGAGCGTCCACTCGGCCGCCCGTCTGTGCCGGGCGGCAAGCCGAAGACACCTGGAGCAGACGACGTGCCGATCCTCCGCACCCTCACCGGACCGGCCGACCTTCGCGGCCTGTCCGAAGTTCAGCTGATCGAGCTGGCGGGTGAGCTACGCCAGGCGATCGTGTCGACCGTGGCCCGGACGGGCGGCCACCTGGGCAGCTCGCTCGGCGTGGTCGAGCTCACGATCGCGCTCCACCGGCTTTTGGATTCGCCGCGCGACAAGATCGTCTGGGACACCGGCCATCAGGCTTATCCGCACAAGCTCCTGACCGGCCGCCTGGACCGGTTCGGGACGCTCCGCCAGATCGATGGCGTGGGTGGCTTCCCGCGCCGCAGCGAATCGCCCCATGACGTCTTCGACGGGGGCCACGCCGGAACCGGCCTCTCCATCGCGGAGGGTCTCGCCACGGCGCGCGACCTGAGGCACGGCCTGGAGAAGATCGTGGTCGTCGTCGGTGACGCGGCGCTCATGAGCGGGCTCGCCCTGGAAGCCCTCAACGACATCGGTCAGCGCCAGACGCGGCTGCTCATCGTCCTCAACGACAACGGGATGTCGATCAGCCCTACGGTGGGCGCCCTCTCGCAGTACCTCTCGACGATCAAGCTGTCGCCGGCCTGGCAGCGCAGCAAGAGCGCCTACGACCGGGCCATCGAGCGGCTGCCCCTGATCGGCAAGACGGCCCTCGAGCTGTCGCAGCGCCTTCGCCGGTCGGTCGTCCAGTTCGCCCAGCAGCCGGGCAGCCTCTTCGAAGATCTCGGCATCACCTACATCGGGCTCGTGCCGGGCCACGACATCCGGGCGCTCACCGACACGATCGGACGGGCCGTCGAGCAGACGGGCCCGGTGCTCGTCCACGTCCGGACGCAGAAGGGCCGCGGCTACCGGCCGGCGGAGCGCGACCAGGTCAGCTTCCACGGTGCAGCCCTGCCGCCCATGCCGAGCGAATCCGAGGCGGACGACGCGGCGCCGCCGGCACGGCCCGTCGACGCCGGCCGAAAGCCGCCGAACTACACCTCCGTCATGGTCGGCGAGCTGATCGAGCTCGCCCGCAGCGACCGGCGGATCGTGGCGATCACCGCCGGCATGCCGACCGGCACGGGCCTCAACAGGTTCCAGGCCGAGTTCCCCGATCGATTCATCGATGTCGGCATCTCCGAGCCCCACGCCGTGACGCTGGCCACCGGCCTGGCGATCGGCGGCGAACGGCCCGTGGTCGCGATCTATTCGACGTTCCTGCAGCGGGCGTTCGACCAGACCGTCCACGACGTCTGCCAGAACGACCAGCCGGTGCTGCTGGCGGTCGATCGCGCCGGACTCGTCGGAGAGGATGGGACGAGCCACCAGGGGATGTTCACGATACCCGCCCAGCGGCAGCTCCCGAACCTGATCGTGGCCAGCCCACGGGACGAGCAGGAGCTGCGTTCGCTCGTGCGGACGGCGCTCGCCCAGGACCATCCGTTCGCGCTCCACTACCCGCGCGATCCCGGGCTGGACCTGCCACCCATCGAGCCACGATTGCTGCCGGTCGGCCAGGGAGAGCTCCTCCGCGAGGGATCCGAGATCCTGCTCGTCGGTTTCGGGCCGATCGTCCATCGGGCGATGACGGCGGCGGAGACGCTCGCCGGCCAGGGTTGGAGCGTGGGCGTGATCAACGCACGCTTCGTCAAGCCCATCGATCGCCAGCTGATCCTCGAGGAGGCGCGTGGCAAGCGGCTCGTGGTCACCCTCGAGGAGAGCGTCGTGACCGGCGGTTTCGGGACGGCAGTCCTGGAGCTGCTCGAGGAAGCCCGGCTGGCCGACCCCGCCTACCGCGACGTTGCCCTCAAGATCATCGGGATTCCCGGCGATCGGTTTGTCGATCATGGCTCGGTGGCCGATCTCCGTCGCCGCATCCGGCTGGACGCCGAGGGAATTGCCGCCCAGATCGGCGAGGCGCTGGGCACGCTCCGGACGACTCCCGGTCGCACCCAGGAGACCGCGGCGTCCGCCTGACCGGTGCCGGCGCGCACGTCCTGGACCCGGAGGATGGTCTCATGAGCTCGGTGGGCCGGTCGTTGCGGAGCCTGGCCCGAGCCGGCGTTACAACCGTCATGGTGGCCGCCTGCAGCCTCGGACCGCCGCAGTACGGCGACACGATCGACGGCATCGCCTGCGATCATGGCGAGGCGGTCACGTTCCAGGCCACGATCAACCTCTGGCTGGTCAAGGGCAATCTGCCGGTCTCGCCCACGGAGGGGATCGGCAGCACCGGATCGTGCAGCTACTGGGTGCGGACCGAACGCGATCCGGGGGTCGTCCACATCCGGGCGCCCCACGAGGTCCGGCCGACGCTTGCGACGTTCCTGACGATCTGGGATCTGGCGATCCCACGGGGATCGGGCAGCTCGGCCGAGTTTCGCGCCGCCGCCACGCAGGGACGCATCGTCGTGAACGGCCAGCCGGTCCAGGGCGGACCCGGCGCGGTCCCGTTGGTCGACGGCACCACGATCGAGCTCCAGGCTCCCTGACTCGAGCACGGTCGGCGGAGAACCCGGCGATACGTATCGGTGAAGCCGGCTGTGCCACGATAGGCGGGTGAGCCCGACAGTTGCGCGCGCCCGCAGGATCCGACTCGACCAGCTCCTGGTGGAACGCGGCCTCGCGGCAAATCGAAGCCGGGCCCAGGCCCTGCTGCTAGGCGCGCGCGTGCGCGTGGGGGAGGGAGACGCGGCCCGCGCGGACCGCAAGCCGGGCGACCTGGTCGATCCCGCGACGCCCGTCCGGCTGGTGGCGCGCGACCCGTACGTCAGCCGTGGCGGCCACAAGCTGGCGGCGGCGCTCGACGCCTTCGGGATCGATCCAGCCGGCCGGGTGTGCCTGGACGTCGGAGCTTCCACGGGCGGCTTCACGGACGTCCTGTTGCAGCGCGGCGCGGCCCGTGTCTATGCTCTGGACGTGGGTCGCGGACAGCTCGCCGACAGGCTTCGAGCGAATCCGCGAGTGGTGTCGATGGAGCGGACGAACGCCCGGGTCCTCGGACCCGCGGTGCTGCCCGAGCCGGTCGCGATAGCCGTCGTGGACGTCTCGTTCATCTCCCTGGCCAGGGTGCTGGCGCCGATCGCGGGCACCTTCGACCGCAACGCCGGCGGGCCGATCGTGGCCCTGGTGAAGCCGCAGTTCGAAGCGGGCAGGGGACGCGCGGAGGGAGGCGTCGTGCGCGACCCGGCGATCCATCGCGAGGTCCTGGATCGGGTGGCCCGAGACGCGGCCGGGCTGGGTCTTCGGCCCGCGGGGCTCATCGCCTCACCCCTCCTGGGCCCCGAAGGCAACCGTGAGTTCCTGCTCGGCCTCGACGTTCCGCCGGGTTGGCCGAACGCGCCGGCACCGGATCCCGACGGCCAGGCGGCCGCACATCCGGTCGCACAGCCGGTCGCCCTGCCGGAGGAGTGGCCGAGCTGGGTCGCCGCGGTCGTCCCAGGCATGAGTCAGGGAATGGCCCAGGGATGACGCAACGATGAGCCAGGTGGTGAGCCTCAACCGCATCGGCTTCGCATTCAACCCCACGAACCCGGCCGCCCTCGACCTGCGCGACCGGGCCGAGACGTGGTGCCGCATGCGCGGGCTCGCCGCGTGGGCGGCGCCATCCGGCGACGTGGACACCCTGCTCAAGGAGTTGCCCACGACGGACGTGCTGGTGGTCCTTGGCGGCGACGGCACGTTCCTCCGGGCGGCGCGGGCGGTCGCCGAGGTGGACACTCCGCTCCTTGGCGTCAACCTGGGCAAGGTCGGCTTCCTGTCCAAGGTGGAGGCGCACGAGCTGGAGGCGGTCCTGGCCCAGATCGCCAGCGGCGAGTACCGGATCGACGAGCGGATGACGATCGGGGCAACGATTCTGCCCGGCGGCCGGAGCGACGGCGGCGAGCAGTTCACCGCTCTCAACGACGTCGTCGTGGCGCGTGGGCAGCTCGCCCGGGTCTGCCGGCTGGACGTGGCGGTCGGGCCGTCCCATGTCGCCACGTTCATCGCGGACGGCCTCGTCGTCGCCACGCCGACCGGCTCGACCGGGTACGCCTTCTCCGCCGGCGGCCCGATCGTCGATCCACTCAGCCGCAACCTCGTCGTGGCGCCGATCGCCGCGTACCTGGCGGCCATCCGGTCCATCGTCGTGAGCCCGCGCCAGGTCGTCCGCTGCCGGGTCGTCGATGCGTACGAGGCGCTGGTGAGCATCGACGGCCGGGAGGACCGCCGCCTGCAGGTCGGCGACGTGGTGGAGGTCCGGGCCATCGATCGCCCGATCCGCCTCATCGAGCCCAAGGGCGCTCAGCCGTTCTGGGACCTCCTCCGTCACAAGGTGGAGCTGCTGCCGTCATGACCGCGGCCGAGCGCGTCCCGGACCGCGAGGACGCCACTGCCAGCGCGGCGGGCGCCCGCCCCGCCCGGGCCGGGCGCCTCCTCGAGCTCGCGGTTGCCGACCTGGCCCTCATCGATCGGCTCCGTCTGGAGCTGGGCCCGGGACTCAACGTCATGACCGGCGAGACGGGTGCCGGCAAGAGCCTGCTCATCGACGCCCTGGGGCTGGTCCTGGGCGCCCGGGCGGACACGAGCCTGGTGCGCCACGGCGCCGACGTCGCCCACGTCGAGGCCCTCTTCGATCGGCTGCCGGAGCCCCTCATCGCGGTGCGCGAGGTCGCGTCGAATGGCCGGTCCACGGCTCGCCTCGACGATGAGGCGGTCACGGCCGCCCGGCTCGCCGCAACGGCCGGTCCCCTCGTGGAGATCCATGGCCAGCACGAGCAGCAGCGGCTCCTCGACGAGCGCCGGCAGCGGGACCTGCTCGATGCGTTCGGCGGACACGCCGCCGCGCGGGCGGCGATGGAGTCCGCGGTGGACCGCTGGCGGGCAAACCGCTCGATCCTGACCGGCCTCGCGCTCGATCCGAAGGAGCTCGCCCGGCGCCTGGCGATCGTGGAGCACGAGGCGGCCGAGATCGCCGGTGCCAGGCTGCGGGTCGGCGAGGCCGCCGACCTCGAGGCCCGGCTGGCCGCGGCCCAGCACGGCGAGGCGATCGCCAGGGGCACCGCGGCCGTGCGGGAGGCACTCGCCGGCGAGGGGCGGAGCGCGCGCGACACGGTGGCCGAGGCGATCCGCGAGATCCAGCACATCGCCCGGCTGGACCCGCGCTTCGAGCCGCTGGCCGCACGCCTGGCCGGTGCCGAGGCCGAGCTGGAGGATGTCGCCACCGACGTGCGCAATCTGGCCGAGGACGTCGACCACGATCCGGCGGCGCTGTCGGCGATGGAGGAGCGTCTGTCGGTGATCTTCGGCCTGGAGCGGCGCTATGGCGACGACGAGGCGGCGGTCATCGACCATGGCCGGCGGGCGGCCGCCGAGGCCGAGCGGTTGCGCGGGATCGACGGCGAACGCGACATGCGCGTGGCGGACGACGCGCGCCTCCTGGCCGAGATCGCCGGCTGCGCCGGCGCGCTGTCGACCGCCCGTGCCGCGGCCGCGAACCGCCTGACCGGCGAGATCGGCGAAGTCCTGTCGGTGCTCGGCTTTGCCCCCGGTGTATTCGACGTGACGCTGGGCCGCCGGCCGGCGGCCGTGGACGAGCCGGCCGTCGAGGTCGATGGCGACGCCGTGGCCTTCGATGCCTCCGGAATCGACCAGGTCGTCTTCCGCATCGCACCCAATCCGGGCGAGCCGGCGCGGCCGCTGTCGCGGATCGCCTCGGGCGGCGAGCTGTCGCGAATCGCCCTCGCGGTCAAGGAGGTCCTGGCCGCGGCGGACGAGACGCCCACGCTCGTCTTCGACGAGATCGACAGTGGCATCGGCGGCCGCAGCGCCGATCCGGTCGGGCGGAGCCTGTGGGCGCTCGCCCGCCGCCACCAGGTGCTGTGCGTCACCCACCTGCCCCAGATCGCGGCTCACGCCGACGTTCACTTCCAGATCACGAAGCGCGAACGAGACGGCCGGACGGTCACCGAGGTCCGGCGGCTGGATCGGGAGGGCCGGATCGTCGAGATCGCGCAGATGCTTGCCGGCGCGCACGGCGGAGCCGCTGCGCTGGCGGGCGCGCGGGAGCTGCTGGACCGAGCCGACGCCTGGCGCGACGAGCTCCGCGCTGCGGGGTGACGGCCACGGTCGCTCCTGCCGCGCCGCCAGGGAGCCTCGCCCGGGCGATCGGTGGCTACCTGGACCACCTCCGCGTCGAGCGCGGCCTGTCGCCCGCGACGCTGGCTGCCTACGCCAACGACCTCCGGGCGTTCGCCGCCGCAATGGGGCAGGCTCGCGACGACGAGTCCGGCTGGGACGCCTCACCGGCGCCCGTCTTGGGCTACCTTGCCGCCCTCGGAGTCCCGCCGGCCGGCGCGATCCGGCCGCGCCTCGGAGCGTCGAGCCGGAGGCGACGGGCCGCCGCGCTGCGTGGTTTCTTCCGGTTCGCCTTCGGGGAGGGCCTGATCGCGGTGGACGTGGCCGCCCACCTCGACCTGCCCAGGGAGACGCGGCGGCTGCCCGAGACGTTGACCGCCGAAGAGGTGGAGCGTCTCCTGGAGGCCGCGGGCCAACCCCCGCCAGCCGGCGAAGCAGAGCGCCAGCTTCGGCAACGGGTCCGCGACCGCGCCCTCATGGAGCTCCTGTACGCGGCCGGGCTCAGGGTGTCGGAGGCGTTGCGCCTGGATGCCGAGGATCTTTCGCTGGACGGTTCGTTCGTGCGCGTCATCGGCAAGGGCGACCGGGAGCGGCTGGTTCCGGTCGGCGAGATCGCGCTCACCTGGCTGCGGCGATATCTGGACGAGGTGCGACCGGCCTGGCTCTCGATGGCCCGTGTCGCGCCCGCCGGCGGACCCAGTCGTGGGGGGCCGGTATTCCTGACGCCGCGCGGCCGGCGGCTGGCTCGCCAGCAGGCCTGGACGATCGTCAAGGGGGCGGCGCAGGCCGCCGGTCTCGGCGACCGCGTCTCGCCGCATACGTTCCGTCACTCGTTCGCGACGCATCTGCTGGAGGGCGGGGCCGACCTGCGGGTCGTCCAGGAGTTGCTCGGCCATGCGACGATCAGCACCACGCAGCTCTACACGCACGTCACCGGCGAACGGATCAGGGAGGTCTACGCCCGCGCTCACCCGCGGGCCTGAAATCGGAGAGGGACCGGATGGCTCGTTACGCAGATAAGCTCCTGGCCGAGGGCGAGGTCATCGCCCTGCGCACTCGGCAGCACTGGCTCGCGCCGGTCGTTGCGGCCGCATACCCGATCATCCTCATCGTCGTATCGCTGGTGGTCTGGGTGCTCAGCCTGAACCTGGGAGCAGGCGGCACCACCGGCTCGCTCCGCTCGATCGTCGGTTATGCGGCGGCGGCCGGCATCATCATCGGCGTCCTGGGCGTCGCGCTCGTCTTCTGGCGATGGTCCGCCCAGGATTACATCGTGACGAACCACCGGGTGCTCAAGGTCGAGGGGATTTTCAACAAGCACTCCGCGGACAGCTCGCTCGAGAAGATCAACGACGCGGTCCTGGACCAGAGCATCTGGGGACGCATGTTCGGCTTCGGCGACCTCGACATCATGACGGCGAGCGAGGAGACGGTTGACCGCTACAA
>DASPWU010000193.1:0-13257 GCA_035637675.1 Candidatus Limnocylindria bacterium
TGAGCGCCAAGCGCGACGATACGCCGGCCGAGCCGCAACCCACCGAGCCGTCCCCGGCCGAACGCCGCCTGCGGGAGCTGGCGTTCCTGAGCGAGGTCGCCCGCCTGGCCACCTCGGCCAGGACCTGGGACGAGCTCATGCGAACGATCATCGACCGCACGACCGCTGCCGTGCAGGCCGAGGTCTGCTCGCTCTACCTCCTCGACCGGGACGGCACAGGGGTGACGCTGGCCACCACGAATGGGCTCGACCGCGAGCAGGTGGGGGTTGCCCGGCTGCCCCTTGGGGTCGGGATCACCGGCCGGGTCGCTGCGAGTCGTCGGCCGATCGTGAGCGCGGATGTCCGCCGGGACGCGAGGTTCGCCTGGCTTCACGGCCTGGATGAGCCCCGGCTGACGTCGATGTGCTCCGTGCCACTCATCTGGAACGACGCCGTCGTGGGCGTGCTCAACGTCCAGACGGTCCGCCGGCGCGTCTTCCGGCGGGCCGACGTCCGCTTCCTCGAGACGCTCGCCGCGCTGCTGGCCGGGATCGTCGAGAAGGGGCGACTGCAGCGCGAGGCCGAGGACCAGCTCGAGAGCCTCCGCGCCATCGACGAGGCGCGGGCTCGCCTGACCACGATCGTGACCCACGAGCTGAGGACGCCCCTTGCCGTCGTCCGCGGTTGCCTGGAGCTCATCGCCCGATCGACCGAGCCGGGCGAGGCCGCGCGCTGGGAGGCGGAGGCGCAACGCCAGGTCGACCGGCTCGACGCGATGGTCGATTCCATCCTGGCCAGTCTCCGGGTCCTTGCGGAAGAGTTGCCGCCGGTGGGGGAGCTGGATGTGGCCGCCGTCGTGGACTCGACCGTCTCCTCCCTGGCCGCGATCCTCCGCCTCCACCGACTGAAGACCTCATTCGGCGAGCGGCCGCTCACTGCGGTGGGATCGGCCGAGCTGCTGGGCCGGGTCCTCGAGTACCTCCTGGAGAACGGCGCCAAGTACGCGCCGCCGGGCGGTCGCATCCTCCTGATCGGCCGGCGCGAGGGTGGACGCGTCCTGCTGGAGGTGACCGACGACGGCCCGGGCATTCCCCTCGAGTGGCGTGACCGGATCTTCGAGCCGTTCGTCCGCGCGGACGACTCATCGCGGGGCGCAGGAGTCGGCCTGTTCGCGGCCCGGCACCTGGCCCGGGCGATGGGCGGCGATCTCACCCTGGAGGATCGGCCGCCCGCTGGCAGCCGGTTCGTGCTCGAGCTGACGGCCGCGCACGGCCCGGCGGGCAGGCCCGACCCGGCCTGATTGCGACGAATGGTCGGCCGGGCGCCCTTCCCCCAGGTCGGGGCGCGCGGCCGAGGATGCGTCCCCTCGGGGACGAGCGTATGAGGCGACCAGCGGACTGTCAGTGACGCGCAAGTGGCGGGTCGGGAGCGAATGAGTTACAGACCGGCGTCCGGCTCGTCGAGCCGGTAGCCGACGCCACGGATGGCGGTGGGCGTCGTCGCGCCGGCCGCCGACAACTTCACCCGCAGTCGGGCCAGGTGGGGCTTGAGCCACAGGGGATCCGGATCGGGCACGCCGGGCCAGGCAAAGGCGAGCAGGTCGACGCTCTCGACCACCTCGCCCAGCCGGGCGATCAGCCGGGAGAGCAGCCGAAACTCGGTCACGGTCAGCGCGAGCGGGGCGCCCCGCCATCGGACTTCGTGGCGCGTCCGGTCGAGCGTCCAGGCTCCCCGCTGGGGCGTCCGCCGGGCCCGCCTGAGCACGGCCCGGGTGCGGGCCAGCAGCTCCTCGCCGCGGAACGGCTTGCGCAGGTAATCGTCTGCGCCGGCCTCGAGCAGCTCGACGGTGACGGCCAGATCGGTCTCGCCCGAGATCACGATGATCGGGGCATCGCTGATTGCCCGGATCTCCCGGCAGACCATCGCGCCGTCCAGGCCGGGCATCGCCAGGTCGAGCAGGACGAGGTCGGGGTCCTCCTCGCGGAACCGCCGGAGCGCCTCCAGCCCGTCGTAGGCCGCCACGATCCGGTGGCCGGCGGCGCCCAGGATCGCGCCGATCACGCCGACCATCGCCGGCTCGTCGTCCACGACGAGCACCTTGCGCGATGCGACTTCGGTGGCATGGCCGGGCACGGGCGTGGTCATCGGGCGAGAGCGTATCGCCATCCGGCAGCCCAATGCAGAACCCGGTGCAGAATCCATACCATGGCCGAGCGCTATCGAGCCAACGCCGAATTCCGACGAGCCGACCGAGGAGCGCCGTGGGTCCTGGCCGGCGTGTGGATCGACCACGTCGACTTCCATCCGGCAAGTCCGGGCGTCGAGCCGATCGCACGCCGTCTACCGGAGACCGGGCTCCTCGGCTGGGTCGAGCTGCCGCCGCTGGTTGCACCCGGGCGCCAGGCCGCTGGCGCCGCGGCACTGGAGGTCGCCCGCCACGCATGGCCCGGTCGCGTACGAGCCAAGGTGCCGTTCCCGGGCGCGTGAGCGGCGTGGCCGGCTTGTTCGGTGCTCGGCTTCCGCGCCATACTGGCTGTGAGGCCATGGACGCGAGGCTCATCGCCTTCGGGCAGATCGAGATCGACGGGCGACGGTTCGACCACGACGTCGTCGTGGAGGGCGGGCGGGTCCGGCGGCGGAAGAAAGGGCCGTCCAAGCCGTATCGCGACCGATACGGTCACACGCCGCTCTCGCCTGACGAGGCGATTCCATGGTCCGCGCGCCGGCTCATCGTCGGCACGGGAGCAAGCGGCCAGCTGCCGGTCATGCCAGAGCTGTACCGGGAGGCCGAGCGGCGCGGCGTCCAGATCGTCGTCAAGCCAACTGCCGAAGCCTGCAAGCTGCTGGCCGCGGCGAAGGAGCGCTCCACGGCCGCGATCATCCATGTGACCTGCTGACGGGCGTGGACCGCCGTGCGCCGGTGCTCGTGACGCGGGCCGAATTCCGGTTCTACGGCCAGCTGAACGACTTCCTGCCCGCGACCGCTCGTCAGGCAACGGTCCGGCGAAGGCTCGACGGTTCGCCTGGCGTAAAGGACGCGATCGAGGCCATCGGCGTCCCGCATCCCGAGGTGGCGCTGATCGTCGCGAACGGCGAGCCGGTGACGTTTGCCTACCGCGTCAGGAACGGTGACCGGATCGCGGTATACCCGCCCCTCCGATCGATCGACATCTCGACCGTGACCGGCATGACGAGCGAGGATCCGCACGCCGCGCAGTTCGTCGTCGACGGCCATCTCGGCCGGCTGGCTGCCTACCTCCGGATGCTCGGTTTCGACACGGTCTACGACAACCGAGCCGGCGATGCCGATCTCGCGCAGACGTCTGTCGACGAGGGGCGCATTCTCCTGACCAGGGATCGCGGCCTGCTCAAGCGCGGAATCGTCGTCCGTGGCTATCTGGTTCGCGCCGACCGCGCCCCCACACAGCTCGTCGAGGTCCTGGAGCGGTTCGACCTGGCTGCCGCGGCGCGGCCCTTCCGCCGGTGCCTCCGCTGCAACGGCGAGCTGCAGCCCGCAGACCGGAGGACGGTCGAGGCCGAGGTGCCCCCGCGCGTCTTTGCGGAGCAAGCGGAGTTCCGCCGGTGCGCGGGCTGCAACGCGATCTACTGGCGAGGATCCCACCATCGGCGGATGGATCGGATCGTCAGGGCCGTCCTCGCCCAGGCGTCCGCGTCATCGTCGCCCATGGAGGTGCCGGGACCTGAGCTGTTGGAGCATGCCTCGAGGGTGTAGCGTGACGTCGCGGGAGGTGCCCCATGTCAGCGGACCATGATCCGGCCGATGCGATCGGCGCGGTTACCCACTACTTCAGCCATATCTCGGTCGCCGGGATCCGGCTGACTGCGCCGCTGCGGGTGGGTGAGCGGATCCACATTCACGGTCACACGACCGACCTCGTCCAGGCCGTGAGCTCGATGGAGGTCGAGCACGCAAAGGTCGACGAGGCCGGACCGGGCGACGACGTTGCGCTCCAGGTCGACGACCACGTGCGCGACCATGACCTGATCTTCCGGGAAGCTGACGCCTAATGCAGGCGCGGCGCATCGCGAAATGGGCGCGCCCTGCGATTCGTGTGAAGATTTCTTGCATCCACAGGCCGTCACATCGGCCTCGTCGGCTCGTCTGAGGCTTGGATCGGTCACCCTGACCGAGAGTTCGGACGACATCGAGGTGGCACCACGTCTGGTCTTCGACACGGTGCGGTGCGCGGTCTGACGGCGGCCTTGATTACGTGCGTCCTCGCCGGCTGCGGCGCTCCGATGACGCCGAGCGCCTCACCCACGACCTCAGCTCCATCAGCGTCGCCCGTCTCCTCGCCCTCCGCCTCGCCCCTTGAGCCGACGCCCTCGCCTTCGACCGCCACGCCCACGCCGGCCACGGCCTCCTGCGCCGCTCGAACGCTGGCGTCCCTGACCGAAGCGCAGCGGATCGGGCAGGTCTTCGTCATTGGCCTCATCAAGGACCGACTCGACGCAGCCGAGCGCGCGGGCGTCGCCCAATACCACTTCGGGTCGATGACGTTCACGACACAGACCTCTGTCGGCGTCGCTGCGGTCCGGACGCTGACGGACGCCGTCCAGGCCCAGGCGACCCAGGAGGCGACCGGGGGAGTGAGGTTCTTCGTGGCGGCCAACCAGGAGGGCGGCCTGATCCAGGGGCTGTCGGGTCCCGGGTTCGACACCATTCCATCCGCGCTCGTTCAGGGAACGATGGCGCCCGTAGTGCTCCAAGCGAAGGCCGCGCGGTGGGGCGCCCAGCTGCGCGCCGCCGGCATCAATCTCAACTTCGCGCCCGTTGCCGACGTCGTGCCACCCGGCACGGACGCGGAGAATGCCCCGATCGGCCAGTTGCAGCGCGAGTACGGGAACGACTCGGCAACAGTGTCGACTCACGTCGCGGCATTCATCGCCGGGATGCGGGAGGCGGGCATCGCCACGACCGCCAAGCACTTCCCCGGCCTGGGCAGGGTCACCGGGCATACGGACTTCACGGCGAACGTCGTCGACTCGGTCACGACGCGAACCGATCCATACCTCGCACCGTTCGCGAAGGCGGTCAAGTCTCACGTCCCGTTCGTGATGGTCTCGCTCGCCACGTACGAGCGGATCGACCCCGCGCACCTGGCCGTCTTCTCGCCGACCATCATCGGCGGGATGCTGCGGGGCGACCTCGCCTTCCGCGGGGTCGTGATCTCGGACGCCCTCGGGGCCGCGGCCGTGTCCGCGATCCCGCCCGGTATCCGCGCCGTCGATTTCCTCGGCGCCGGCGGCGACATGATCGTCGTGAACCAGCTCACGCCGGCCATCGAGATGGCGAAGGCCGTCGCGTCTCTGGCCGCCGCGAAGCCGTCGTTCCGCCAGCGTGTCGACAGCGCCGCTATCCGCGTCCTGCGTGCCAAGGAGGCGGCCGGCCTTCTGCCCTGCGTGGGCTGACGCGCGGATACAGCCGGTTGGCCAGGGCCGTCTGTCACGATATTCGCAGGGTAACGCGGGTTACTCACGCGGATATCGCACCGGTTTCGGTGTTACGCCGCACCGGCCCATTGCCCTGTGTCACGACCCGCATTACCATCTGCCATCCGTCGGGTAGCGCGACGTGCCGGGACGTCTCGAGCGGCGGAACAGAGGAGGGTGGCTGAAATGTCGGAGCGTTGGCCCAAGTTCGGTTCCAGCCGGCCCACCGCCGAGTCGGAAGCGAGCGGTATTCCGAGCGGGAACGTGGCGGAGGCCGAGGCCGCGGTCGGCGTGTCCGACAGGCCCGTCGATCCGCCGATCGTCGCCTCCGCGGACGCGGCCGACGAGTCGACGCCGACGGCCCGGATCGTCGCCGCGGCGACCTCCCGGCCCGCCTCCACCGAGGCTGCCTCCACCGAGGTGGCCTCCAACGAGGTGGCCTCCAACGACCGGGCGGAAGACGCTGGCGCCGAGATCGCGGCCGCGGCCAGCGAGCCGCAGGAGCCCGCGGACGACGGAACACTGTTTCTGGCCGAGCTCGTTCGCGCGATGCAGACGACCGCCGGCCTCGAGCGCGCCAGGATCGGCGAGGACACCGACCGGCGCCGGGAGGCACACATCGACGAGGTGCGCGCACGCGAGGCGTCCGAGGCGGACCGCATGCGCGAGCTCGCCGGCGAGGACCTGAAGGCGATCGAAGCGTGGGCCGACGGCGAGACGAAGCGCATCCAGCGCGAGCGCGACCGGCGCGAGGAGGAGCTGAACGCGGATCTCGAGACCAGCCTCGCGGGCCATCGGGCGAAGATCGATCGAGAGATCGAAAGCGTCGAGGCCGCGATCGCCGGGTACCGAGCCGAGGTCGACGCGTTCTTCGAGGCCCTGGATCGAGAGACGGACCCGGTCCTCATCGCCCAGCAGGCGGCACGGCGCCCGATCTTCCCGAAACTCGAGGCGGTCAGGGAGATGCCTGGCTCAACCGAGCCCGTGATGGTTGGCGTCATGGATACGGAGGCGCTGGCGGCGCGGATCGGCTCGTGGCCGGGTTCTCCCGTCGGCGGCGAGGCCCATGAACCGGCCGAGCCCGGGGTCGCGGCAGCGGGTCCCGGCTCCGGAAGCGCCGGCTCCCTCCTCGAGACGGTGCCCGCCGTGCGACCGATGAGCTGGCTCAGGCGGGGCGGGAACGGCGGGGACGACAGCTCGAGCCGGCCGGAATAGGCGAGATCGGCGGATAGAGGGCGAGTCCGTCATCCGGCGTCGGCCGGTGGATCGGCCCATTCCCTGCGACCATTCGCCCGCCGCCCCGCACGACGGCCGGCTTCTGTCGCGCCCAGGTCGCCAGTCGGCGGGCAATATCCCTCGCCGGCATCGGGCGCCCAAAGTAGAAGCCCTGGGCCAGCTCGCAGCCGAGCTCGGTCAGGCGCATGGCCTGCTCGTTGGTCTCGACGCCCTCGGCCACCGTATCCAGCTCGAGGGTGCGGCACAGCTCGATGATGGCATGCACCAGCGCCGCCTGACGGGTGCCCTCAGCCACGTCTTCGATGAATGAGCGGTCGATCTTGACCGCGTCGAGAGGGAAGCGGCGCAGGTAGCCGAGCGACGAGTAGCCGGTGCCGAAGTCGTCGATCGCCACCCGCACGCCCAGTCCCCGGAGCGAGGCAAGCCGATCGATGGTGGCGGTCGTGTCGGCCATCAGCACGCTCTCGGTGATCTCCAGCGTCAGGCGTCCTGCCCGAAGGCCGCTGCCGCTCAGCGCTGCCGCCACGGTGGCCTCGAGTCCAGGTTCCAGCAACTGACGCGCGGACAGGTTGACGCTCAGTCTCAGCGCCACCCCGGTCTCGCGATCGAGACCGACCACCGTGCGGCACGCCTCGCCGAGCACCCACGCTCCGAGCTCGACGATCAGGCCGGTCTCTTCGGCAAGCGGGATGAACTCCGCTGGGGAGACCAGGCCACGATCGCCGCGGTCCCAGCGCACGAGCGCTTCCACGCCCTCGATTCGGCCGCTCGGGAGAGCCACGATCGGCTGATAGAGCACCCGGAGCTCACCGACCTCCATCGCCGCACGCAGCTCGCCCTCGAGCTCCAGCCGGCGCACCGCGCGCTGATCGAGATCCGGATGGAAGAGAGCGACCGCGCCACCTCCGCGGGCCTTGGCCTCGTACATCGCCAGGTCGGCGCCGCGCATCACATCGGCGGCGTGGTCCACGCCCGCACGCGCCAGACGGACCCCGATGCTCGCGGTCAGCGACAACCTCCGGCCGCCGACGGCGATCGGCTGGCGCACCGCCTCGAGCAGCCGGTCCGCAACGACCAGCGCCTCACTTTCGCCGGCGATCTCATCGAGCAGCACGGTGAACTCGTCACCGGCAAGACGAGCGACCGTATCCTCGGTGCGAACGGTCGCCGACAACCGTCGCGCGGTCTCGACCAGGACCTCGTCGCCCACGAGGTGGCCCAGGCTGTCGTTGATTCGCTTGAGGGCATCGACGTCGAGGAACAAGACCGCGGTGGGAGGGCGCGTCCGGCGGCCGCCAACCAGGCGCTGGTCGAGCCGATCGCTGAACAGCGCGCGATTGGGAAGTCCGGTCAGGGCATCGTGCAGGGCGGAATGCAGCATCTGGCGCGTGCGTCCGGCGTCGGTCACGGCCAGGCTGGCATGCTCGGCGAAGGCGACGAGCGCAGCGCGCTCCGTGTCGCGATAGCGCCGTCCGGCCACGGTCGAGGCGACCACCAGGCTGCCAACCGGCCGGCCGTCCTGACGGATGGGAGCTGCGGCGGCGGCCCGCACGCCGAGCTTGGTCAACGCCGGCAAGGCGGACGCATGGTCGAGGTAGTCCTCGATCACGACCAGCCGGTCTTCCTCCAATGCCAGCCCGCCGGCGCCGGCACCCACGGCCCCGCGTGCCACCTCCGGGTACGTGTCCAACGGGATCCCGTGCGAGGCCACCATGCGAAGGACGCCCGACATCTCTGGGTCGAGCAGGCGCAGGCCGACCAGCTCGTCACCGACCAGCTTGGCGACGCTGGCCACGATCACGTCGAGAATTTCCGCCAACGGCGCGCGGTCGGCGATCATGCGTTCGACGATCGAGAGCTCCTCGAGCAGTCGCTGGCGCTCGCCGATCTCGGCGGCCTGGCGCTGGCTGGCGCGTCGCGCCGCTCGCTCGCGCTGGAGCAGGCGCAGGTTGCCCAGCGACAGGCTCAGGACGCGAGCCATGCCGCGCAGGAGAGCTCGTTCCTCGCCGCTCAGTGGGACGTCGCCGGCACGGGCTATTACCACCCGCATGTCGTCGTCGTCGCCAAGCCGGCCGGCGACCGTGCGACAGCGGCCCAAGCCCTCGATCTCGATGGGATCCTCGCCCGCGGCGATGCGTTGCAGCAGCCCGCGTGGCGCGCCAGCCGGCGGAAAGCCAACCTGGGCAGCCGGGCGGCCACGGATCAGGATCGCCGCGACTTCGGCCTCGACCGCTTCGGCCACACGCTCAACGGCCAGCCGCATCGCGGCCGCACGGCTTGACGCCGTACCGATGGCGGCGAGGAACTCGGTCAGCTGCTGGGTCGACCAGCCCAGTGCGGGCACGCTCAGCTGATCGCCAGGACGACGAGGGTCTGGTTGTGGAAGCCCGATACGCCCCTCGTGCGGGCGATCTCGCCGTAGGTGTAGAAGCCGGCCACAGGCGCGGTCCCCGCGTGGTTGGCCACGCGAGCGACCTCGTCGATCACGCCCGTGCCCAGGACGCCCCGGCGCGCGATGCAGTCGAATGCCAGCATGCCGATCGGCGGCCGGCCGGCGAGCGCTGCCAGGGCCTCGCTACAGGCGGCATCGGTGGCGTCGAGGACGGAGGTCGAGTCGCCCTCCATGATCCAGGCCAGGCCGCCCTGGGGGACGGCAGCGATACAGACGAGGGCGCGCTCCTTGAAGTCGGCTTCGGCCACGAAGCGCACGTGCTCCTCATCGCTGCGGCGCGAGAGGCCGAGCGGATGCGTTTGCGCGAAGCGCGTGAACACGGCGGCATCGGTCCAGGCTTCGGGAGGTGCGTCGAGCCGCTCGAGATAGGCGTCGAGCGCGGGGCGTTCGTCCAGCAACTCGACGCGATTGCCGCCGCTGGCGCTGACGACCAGGGGCTCGCCCACACGCCGCCAGCCGTGGCGCACGCCGATGCCGAACGGCGCGTCGGAGCCGATGGCGGCCGACACCACCGCATCGGTCAGGACGTCAGCGTCGAAGAACTGGCGGGTCGCGACCATGCGCAGGTCGTCGCCGGCGCAGCCGCCGACCAGCGGCACTGCCGCGCCCGCCACGCCGTAGGCGCCGCGCACGATCTCCTGCTGATCGCCGGCCAGGCCGTCGGCCAGGAGCAGCAGCACGCGATGCGGCCGGCTCTCGAGGTCGTTCAGCGCCTCGGCGGCCCCGGCACCAGCGCTGCGAAGGTCAGCCGACGCCCGGGTCGCGACCCGGGTTGCGACGCTGAATCCCGGCCCGCCGAGTGCGGTGACCACCACGCCAGCGTCACCCGGCCCACCGCTGGCGATCTCGCCGGCCGTCGAGCAGCCGATGAGCGGAAGTTCGCCCGATGATGCGCGGATGCCGGCCAGCAGCGCGGCGGGGTCATAGCCGTCGGCGGCAAAGACGATCAACAGGCGGGCGTCATCGCCCCCCGCCAGCGCGGCCGCCACGGCCTCCGAGCCGGCTCGATGCGCATCGGGATCCTTCGAGTGGCCCACCGCCATCCAGCGGTCGGTTTGTGTGGCGAGGGTCATGTGGTGCCTCGTGGTACGACGGGCGGAGCCCCCGCCCGCACGGTATACGCGCTGCCGGGCCGGCTGGCTGTCACGCGATGGGTTGCTCGCGACCGGTACCAATGTCGGCGCCAAGTCAGCGGCATCCGGCCGTGCCGGGCGCAGCGAAAAGGGCCCGGCCGAGTGGTCCGGGCCCTTCCCTTGGCGGTGCCGGCCGCGCGAGGCGCGGCCTGCGTTACGCGCCTGGGATGCGGATGAGGAGCAGCTGCCCGCCCTCCCGCTTGAACCAGAAGTCCGGTCCGCTTGGAGCGGTGAGGTCCGGTCCGGCCTGCTTCTCGATCCACAGGCTGTGGGCCTGGACGTCGATCAGGAACGCGCCTGGCCCGAACGCCGCCGACGCATCCAGGATGCCGCTCGACTCCCACGCACCCAACCGGGCGGCCGCCGCCGCATCGACGTCCGTCGGCCCCTCATCGGCCGACTGATCGACCCTGGCGGCCACGATCTTGACGCCGCCGTCGAGGTCATGGAGCCAGAGCCGCGCGGTCGTCGCATTGGCCTCGCCGGGGTTGAACTGCTGGCTGCTGCCGGGATCTTCGGTGATGAGGAGGCTGCCGGCGGCCGTCGTCTCCAGGTTGTCCGGCTGGTGGATGCTGCCGGGATCCTTGACCGAGGCGTTGTCGCCCTCGATCAGGATCGACAGCGAGTCGACCTGGGTCGGATCGCTCGGATCGAGGACCATCCTCCAGATCCGGCCGTTCGTCGAGCGGCCGTTCTCCGGAGCTCCCGTCGTCCCGCGACCGGAGTCTGCGATGTAGACGACGTTGCTCATGGCCGGTCGCTTGTCGTAGGCCATGTCCTCGAGGCGGACGAACCGGAAGACGCCGTGGAGCTGCGACCATCGCTCGAGAACCCACTGGGGCCCGTCGATGCCGACGCCGGCCGAATCGCGCTGCCAGGTGCCGTCGTTGGGAGGCGGGAGGTAGGGTCCGCCGAGGGCGCGCGGGACGTCGGCGGCCATGAGATCGGTACCATCCGCGTTGCGGCCGGTCGCGATGAGTCGCGGCACCTGGATGAAGTGGCCGCTCACGGACGTCGGATCGCCGATCGTGAAGTCCTCGTATCGCTGGCGGGTCGGATCGTCCGAGACGAACGCCCACAGTCCGCCCTGGTCGTTCCAGACCGCGGCGGCGCTGGCGGCGATATACGAGTACATCTGCGACTGGGACGGGCTGTTCGTGAACGTGTCGTCACCCGACAGCACGACCGGGTGGCCGTAGCCGGGGATGGCGACGTCGTTCTCGTGGTTATGGCGGCCCATGCCCCAGATCGTGCGGTAGGAGCGCGACTTGACGTCGAACGCCACCACCGCGCCGGCCTGGCGAGCCTCGTCGGCGCCGATGGTCGCGGGCCAGGCATTTCCCTCGCGGTTGATCCAGTCGACGGCCTCCTCGTTGGTGAAGAGGAGGTCGCGCTCGAATCCGTTCGCCTCGGTGGCCAGGAAGTTCGAGCAGAAGCGCTGGTAGTTGGCGGCGCTCGGGATGACGTAGCGGCCGCTCAGGACGCCGGCGCTCTGGCGATTCAGGATGACGTGGCTGACCTGGGCGTTGTCGAAGTCGTTCTGCGAGTTGCCCTCGGTCGCCGCGGCCGGCGTGTACGGGAAGGGCACCCGTGAGGTCTCGTGGTTGATATACAGGTCCACGCGGCCGCTACCGCGGGTGGCCAGGGAGATCCCGTCGGGGATCGACTCGAGCCGGAACTCGCCATCGTCCGTGGTGATGACATCGCCGACGGTCAGCAGGGGTGTCACGCTGCTGCCGGGGGCAACGCCCACGAGCATCGCCGGCCGGGCCGTTTTGAAGCCGCCGCTCGCCGCGTTCGCGGGCACGACGCCGGAGGCGATCAGGCCGGTCACGAGGATGCTGGTCAGCGCTCGACGGCGCGAGACGCGATGCGGAAAGCGTTGCACTGGCTCCTCCTTTGCCATGGACCGGGCGGCGACGGACCCGTGGTCTCGGGACGGGATTCGGCGTCGGCGCGGGGCTCCGGCCTGGCTCGACCATGGTGTCTCCGGGCCCCGGTTTCGGCAAGCGCCTGGTGCCCAGGCGCACCGCGAATCGTCATGGCCTGGCGATTCGCTCGTCCGCGGCCGGCCCGAACCTGCGGCGGATCGCGATTGAGCGCGCCGTTGCCGATGGACGCTACCGCCACCAAGCGGTGTCATCACCCCAGCCGTTCACGACTTCTTGGCATCTCGATGCTATGATGCCCAGATGGCGAAGGTACGCACCACATTGACAATCGACGACGCCGTTCTACGTGCGGTCAAGATTCGCGCTGCCAGGACGGGACAGGGCGACAGCGAGGTCATCGAGCGGGCGCTGCGGCGGGACTTGGGGCTTGACCTGCTCGAACGACTGTGGGCGCGTGAGCAGCTTCCCGAGGACGAGGCGAAAACCCTCGCTGTCGAGGCGCAGCACGCGACGCGGCCCCGATCTCGACCGCGCCGCTGATCCTTGCGCGCCGTCCTCGACGTCAACGTCATCATTTCGGCCTTGCTCTCACGGAGCGGCTCGCCGGCGTCAGTGCTGCGCGCCTGGCAGGAAGGTCGCTTCGAGCTGATCGCCTCGCCACTCCTCCTCGCCGAGCTCGAGCGTGCTCTCGCCTATCCGAAGCTCCGACGTCGCATTCCGGCCGAGGAGGCCAAGGCCCTCAGCGACTGGCTGCGACGCGCCGCAACCGTCGCGCCCGATCCGGGCGCCCCGCCGCCGATGCGATCGGTCGACCCCGGAGACGACTACCTGCTGGCGCTCGCGGCTTCGGAGCATGCCCTTCTCGTGTCGGGCGACGACCACCTGCTCATGCTGCGAGAGGATGCGCCGATCTACTCACCGGTGGCATTCCTCGCGTTGCTCGAGGGCGGTATCGATGGATGATGCGGGCGATATGCCTCGAAGGCTCGGAGGTGGCGCGCGGTCCACTCCGATATAGTTGCCGCCGCCCCGAGCGGGAGTAGCTCAGTTGGCAGAGCGTCAGCCTTCCAAGCTGAATGTCGCGGGTTCGAGACCCGTCTCCCGCTCCAA
>DASPWU010000194.1:0-14261 GCA_035637675.1 Candidatus Limnocylindria bacterium
CCTCGCCCACCCCTCGACCGACGCCGATGCCGACCTCGTCGCCCATCATCCTGCTGCCGTAGGCCGAGGTCCCGATCGGGGATCGGTGTCCCCGCCCCGCCCGCTAACGGACGCCGGACGGCCGGCGCACGGAACGCGCAGGTATACTGCACCCGCTCTCCCGCGACCCTCCCTGGCGACGACCGTGCGGGCCATCACGCATCCGGCAGCCTCGTCGCCCACCACCGAAGGACCAGCTCGTTCATGTTTGACGCGTTGCTCGGCCTGTTTTCGCGCGACATCGGCATCGATCTCGGCACGGCCAACACGCTCGTCCACGTGCGCAACCGAGGCATCGTGATGAGCGAGCCCAGCGTCGTCGCGATCGAGGCCAAGACCAAGCGAGTCCTGGCCATCGGGGCCGAGGCGAAGCGGATGGTGGGCCGGACGCCGGCCAACATCATCGCGGTTCGCCCTCTCCGCGACGGGGTCATCAGCGACTTCGACGTGACCGAGCAGATGATTCGCTACTTCGTGCACGAGGTCCACAAGAGCCTGGGCCTGATTCCGCGGCCGCGCATGATCCTGGGCATCCCCTCGGGCGTGACCGAGGTCGAGAAGCGGGCCGTGCGGGACGCCGGTCTCAATGCCGGCGCCCGGTGGGTCCGTCTCATCGAGGAGCCAATGGCCGCTGCGATCGGCGCCGGCCTGCCGGTCAGCGAGCCGTCGGGCAGCCTCATCGTGGACATCGGTGGCGGCACGACGGAGGTTGCCGTTATCAGCCTCGGCGGCATCGTCGTGAGCCGCAGCATCCGGATCGGTGGCGACGAGATGGACCAGGACATCGTCACGTTCGCCCGGCGCGAGTACAACCTGTTCCTGGGCGAACGAACGGCGGAGGACATCAAGATCGCCATCGCCTCGGCGTATCCCGGCGAGTGGGACGTGCAGCGCGTCACGCTCCGTGGTCGCGACCTCCTGACGGGGCTGCCGCGCAGCGTCGAGGTGGGGGCAGATCAGATCCGGGAGGCGATCGAGCCTTCCGTCCAGCAGATCGTCGACACGATCAAGGACACGATAGAGGAGACGCCGCCCGAGCTCGTCGCGGACATCATGGACCAGGGGATCGTCCTGGCCGGGGGCGGCGCGCTGCTGTCCGGGCTCGACCGGCGGGTGGCAGAAGCCACCCAGATGCCCGTCCATGTGGCGGACGATCCGTTGACCTGCGTGGTCCGCGGGACCGGGGTCGTCCTCGAGGAGCTCGACAGGATGCAGCGGGTGCTGGTGGCCGACACGTACGCGCGCGCCCCGCGTTGAGGAGTCCGCCGCGCCCCTGAGGGACGATCGCGATGTCAGGTCCGATCACCACACGAAGCACCCGCATCGCTCGCCGGCGGGCCATCAGCTTCACGATCCTGGTGGGCATATCGGTCCTGTGCATGGCATTCTCCACGTCGGCCGCCGTCCGCGAGCTCCAGAACGGTGCCGGCTACGCGTTCCGGCCGCTGCAGGGCGCCATGGCAGGCGTCGCGTCCACCGTCGGCTCGGTCGTCGAGTCGATTCGGGAGATCGACCGGTTGCGACAGGACAACCGCGATCTCCGCGCCAGGCTCGACGAGCTGGCCGCCGAGAACGCCCGATTGCGAGCGCTGCAACCGGAAAACGACCAGCTCACCGCCTTGCTCCAGGTCCGGACGGGCTTCGCCTATCACACGATCGCGGCGACGGTGATCGCCCGCGAGCGGCCGGACGTGGCCCGGGTCGTCACGATCGATCGCGGCTCGGATGATGGCCTGGCCATGGGCGACGTCGTCGTGGGGCCCGGCGGAGCACTCGCGGGCCGGATCACCGGCCTCGCTCCGAACAGCTCCCATGTCACGCTCATCAACGATCCGTCGGCGACCGTTACCGGCATGGTCCAGAGCAACCGGGCGACCGGCGATGTGGCGGGGCAGCTGGGCGGCGTGCTGGTGATGACCAACATCGATTCCACGGAGCGCGTCAACATCGGCGACGAGGTGGTCACGGCGGGCATCGTCCTGGGCGGCGGCGTCCGGTCTCCCTACCCGAAGGGCCTCCCCATCGGCCAGGTCTTTGACGTCCAGCGCGACGCGAACGCCGTCGTCCAGACCGCCTACCTGGCGCCGGCGGTGGACCTGTCCAAGGCCGAGTACCTCCTCGTGATCACCGACTACGAGGGCGGCCTGCCCCAGCCGTCGCCCGACGCCTCGCCGTCCGCCCAGCCGTAGCGGGCCGGCCGCCTGCTACGCTGTGGCGCGATGAAGGGGATCGTTCTGGCCGGCGGGACCGCGACCCGGCTCTTCCCGCTCACGATCGTCACGAACAAGCATCTCCTGCCGATCTACGACCGGCCGATGATCTACTACCCGATCGAGACGCTGGCCGGGATGGGCATCCGCGAGGTGTTGGTCATCGTCGGCGGCAAGAGCGTCGGCGACGTGGTGGAGCTGCTCGGCGACGGCAACCACTTCGGGCTCGACCTGACCTACCGCTACCAGCGCGGAGCGCTCGGCATCGCGCACGCGATCGGGCTGGCCCGCGACTTCGTGGGCGCCGACGCCTTCTGCTGCGTGCTCGGCGACAACATCCTGCGCGGGGAGCCGCTGGCCGAGACGGCTCGCGAGTTCGAGTCGGGCCCGTGGGGCGGCGGCACGCTCCTGTACCGGGTGCCCGATCCGGAGCGCTTCGGCGTCGCCGAGCTGGACGAATCGGGGGACGTCGTGGGCTTCGAGGAGAAGCCGGCCCGGCCGAAGAGCGATCTCATCCCGATCGGCGTGTACTTCCTCCGCCCGGACGCGTTCGAGGTCATCGAGCACCTCGCGCCCTCGGGGCGCGGCGAGCTCGAGATCACCGACGTCCTCAACCACTACATCCCGGGCCGTCGGCTGTTTACCCGCGTGTACGACGGCCACTGGACGGACGCCGGCACCGTCTCTTCCCTGCTGCGTGCCGCGGAGCTCGCGGCCGAGGACGACGCCGCGGGCCGCCTGGCGGTCCCGACCCAGCGGCCGCTCCAGCGACGGAGCGATCCGGTGGAGCTGCCGCCCAGAGTCGACGCGTGACCGACGGTTCCGCCCGGCCGGCGCAGGCCGGTCCCTGGGCGCGTCCCGGCGCCCACCTCCTGGTGACCGGCGGGGCCGGCTTCATCGGCAGCTGCTTCGTGCGGAACGTGCTCGCGCGGCGGGACGGCACCCGCGTCACCGTGCTGGACAAGCTGACCTACGCCGGCAGCGAGGCCAACCTCGCCCCGGTGCGGGCCGATCCCGAGCAGGCGGAGCGGATGCGCTTCGTCCGCGGCGACATCGCCGACCCGGCGGCGGTCGGGCCGCTCGTGGACGCAGCCGATGCGGTCGTCAACTTCGCGGCGGAGTCCCACGTCGACCGCTCAATCCTCGATCCGGCGGCGTTCCTGACGACCGGCGTCATCGGCGTCCACGTCCTCCTGGAGGCCTGCCGCCGCGAGCTCGAACGGGCGGCGGCCGGACAGCGGGCCGCGCCGCGCTTCGTCCAGGTCTCCACGGACGAGGTGTACGGCTCGGTCGAGGCCGGCCGGTCGGGCGAGGGCGACTCGCTCGCACCGCGTTCGCCGTACAGCGCCGCCAAGGCCGCCGGGGACCTGCTCGTCCGGAGCTATGTCGCCACCTACGGCCTGGACGCCCTCGTCACCCGTGGCGCGAACACCTACGGCCCCTATCAGCACCCGGAGAAGCTCATCCCGTTGTTCGTGACCAACGCGATCGACGACCAGCCACTGCCGCTCTACGGTGACGGCCTCCAGCGACGCGACTGGCTGTACGTGGCCGATCACGCCGGCGCGATCGAGTTCGTCCTCCGCAATGGCACTGGCGGCGAGATCTACAACGTGGCGGGGTCGGCCGAGATGACCAATCGCGAGGTTGTGGCGGCGCTGCTCGAGCGGCTGGGCAAGCCGTGGGACCTCGTCCGCACCGTGGCGGACCGGCCCGGCCACGATCGGCGATATGCCCTGGACGGCTCGAAGCTGGCGGCGCTGGGCTGGCGGAACGCCACGGAGTTCCCCGACGGGATCGCCGCGACCGTCGACTGGTTCCGCGCGAACGAGCCGTGGTGGCGGGCGGCGCGGTCTGGCTCGTGGGATGACTACTACGACCGCCAGTACGGGGCTCGCCTGGCGGGCTCGACGCAGGCGGACTGACGGTGCGAGTGGCGGTCACCGGGCCCGGCGGGCGGCTGGGCCGGGCGCTCATGGCCGCGCTCGGCGACGCACCGTTCACGGGACCGGCCGGACCGCTGGGCTGGGGTCGACCGGACTACGACCTGGACGACCCGGCCGCGGCCGCTCGGCTCGTGGCCCGCGACCGACCCGAGCTGGTGATCCACGCCGCGGCCTGGACGGACACGGAGGCCTGCGCGCGAGATGCAGGGCTCTGCCGACGGCGGAACGGCAAGGCGACCGGCGAGCTGGCGGCGGCCTGCGCGGCCCGTGGGATCGACCTCGTCATCGTCTCGACGAACGAGGTCTTCGATGGGCGGCGCGGCGACGGACGGGGCTATGCGGTGGACGACACACCCGATCCGATCAATCCATACGGCGCCAGCAAGCTCGCCGGCGAACGCGCCGCCACTGAGGCGTTCCGTGGGGCAACTTCGAGCCTCGCGATCGTCCGGACGGCGTGGCTATTCGGCCCCCCGGGCAACGACTTCCCGGCCAAGATCCTGGCTGCGGCCGACCGGGCCCGGCTGGCCGGCGAGCCGCTGCGCGTCGTCGCGGACGAGACCGGTTCGCCGACGTTCGCGCCGGATCTCGCCGAGGCGATCGTGGAGATCGTCGGGTCGGGCAGCATCGAGGGCGTCCATCACGTCGTCAACGCCGGGGCCGTGTCTCGTGCCGGCTGGGCCCGAGAGGTCCTCCGGCAGTCCCGGGTGGAGGTCCCGATGGAGGAGATCAGCGCCGCGACCTGGCCCCGCGACTCGGCCGCGCCGGCCTGGGCCGTGCTGGAACCGACGCCCCTGCCCGGTGGGGAGCCGCTCCGGGCGTGGCAGGCGGCGCTTGCCGACTACATCCCCGGCCTGATCCGGCCGCGGCAAGCCGGCGCCCGATGAGCGACGCCGGCTCACCGAGTGGCCTGGCCGGCGTCCGCCTGGGCAGGCTGGTTCGCCACGAGGACGACCGGGGTGCGTTCCGCGAGCTTTGGCGGGCCAGCGCGTTCGGGGCCCTCCATCCGGTCGACGCCGACCGGACGGCCGACACCGACCGGACGGCCGACGCGACCGGCGGCGGACCGCCCCGCTTCGTCCAGGCCAACCTCTCCAACTCGGCGGCGGGCGTCCTGCGCGGCCTCCACTATCACCGGAGGCAGCTCGACTATTGGGTGGTGACGACCGGCGCGGCCCTCGTGGCACTCGTGGACGTGCGACCGCTACTGGACGGAAGCGGACCTCGCGCCCTCGTCGAGACGCACGAGCTGTTGGCCGACGAGTGGGTGGTGATCCCGGCCGGCGTCGCGCACGGGTTCCTGGCCCTCGAGGCGCTCGAGCTCCTCTACCTGGTCACCAACGAGTACGACGGCAGCGACGAGCTGGGCTTCGCCTGGGACGATCCGGACGTTGGCGTGCCCTGGCCGGGTCTGTCGATGACCCCGGACGGCCGGCCGATCCTGTCCGAGCGGGATCGTTCCAACCCGCCGCTCGCGGAGCTGGTCGCCCGCCTGCGCGGCTGACGGCCCGTCGAACACGGCTCGAGGTGGTGCGTGACGGCACCTGGGCCGGAGGGCTCGGCCGTGGGCCCGGAGTCCAGCCCACCGGTCCGCTCCTCCAACCTCCGCATCAGCTGTCCGCCGATGGGGCCATGCCGCTCGGGACCATCCCGCGATTGAGCCGGCGACCGTCTGGCGCGAGGCTGCAGGGGCACGTGCTCACCGCGTGCGTACCACCCTCGTGTCCTGGAGATCGCCGTCGTGCGCAGACTCTTCCTCGCGGTCGCCGCCGGCTGCCTCGTTATCGTGGGGCTGGCCGTCCCGAGTGCCGCCGCGGCGACGCCCCCGGTCAATCCCAAGGTCGTGATCATCGTGGGCCCGGTCGCCGGGTCCACGAGCTACTACAAGAGCGACGCCGACGCCGCCGCGGCCGAGGCCAGGAAGTACACGACCAACGTCGTCAAGATCTACACGCCCCACGCCACATGGACCAAGGCCAAGGCGGCCCTCCAGGGCGCGTCGGTGGTCATCTACATGGGCCACGGCAATGGCTGGCCCAGCCCCTACGGCCCCTTCCAGCCGTACACGAAGGACGGCCTGGGCCTGAACCCGGTCGACACGACGACCGACAACTCGACGACGAAGTACTGGGGCGAGTACTACCTCGCCCGCGACGTGAATCTGGCGCCGAACGCGGTCGTGCTCCTTCACCATCTGTGCTATTCGGCCGGCAACTCGGAGCCCGGTCTGCCCGAAGGGACGCTCAGCGTCGGCAAGCAGCGCGTCGACAACATGGCCGCGGGCTGGCTCAGAACCGGCGCTCGAGCGGTCATCGCCGAGGTGTACGGTTCCGGCATGTGGGGCGGCGCGGCCTGGTACGTCCGGCAGCTGTTCACGACCCACCGGACCGTCGACCAGATCTGGCGGGCCAATCCCAACTTCAACAACCACGTCCTGAGGTTCGCCTCCACGCGCACCGCCGGATACACGGCGCAGATGGACCCCGACCGCGTCAATGCGCCGCCCTTCGGCCGCTCGATCGTGGCCAAGCTGGACCTCCGCACTGACGACATCACGGGCGCCCGGTATGCGGCCACCGATGTCGATCCGCCCACATTCCTGGTGCCCGGCGCGGCCTCCGTCAGCGTTGATGGCGCCGGCCTGTTCGACGACGCTGCCCTCACGCCGAACGCGGAAACCGGGCTCCCGCCGGCCAGCATGCCATTCGACACGAGGTTGCGCCTGGACGGCCAATACGCCCCGGTCAATGGCGCGGCGGTCTTCGCGGTGCACAGCCTTGACGGCGCCCGCTCCGGCTTCATGTCGGCCGCGGTGTTGCGACCGCGCGACAGCGCCGGACCCAACGTCTGGACAGCCGACACCGGGACCGGCGCGTTCTCGCCCAACGGCGACGGCAGCCAGGATTCGGCGCGGGTCTCCGGGCAGCTCTCAGAGAGCGCCAGCTGGCAGGTCGCCTTCACCGAGGCGGAAGGCGCGGTCCTTCACACCGTCTCGGGATCCGGGGCGACCTACGTCGCCGGCTGGAACGGCATGGTCGACGGCGCTCCGGTGCCGGACGGGACGTACGGCTTCGTCGTCACCGCGACCGACGGCTGGGGCAACTCCCAGGGCAGCCGGACGGGCTCCCTGGTCGTCGACACGGTCGCGCCGGAGCTGGGCCCGGAGCCGCTTGCCGATGCCGTGCCGGTCACGTTCAGCCCCAACGGCGACGGCTGGGCTGACTCGGTGAGCCTGCCGTACTCCACGAACGAAGCCGGCTCGATCTTGGTGACCGCGCGCGACGAGGGCGGCGCGCTCGTCCGTTCCTTCGCCGCGACCGCGGCGGCCGGTGCGGGCGCCGTGAGCTGGGCCGGCGACATGAACGCCGGCGGGACGGCGCCGGACGGTCCGTACGATGTCCTCCTCGCACCGCGTGACAGGGCCGGCAATCTGGGTGCGGCGCGCAGCCGGCCGGTCGTCATCTACACCGCGCTGCGATCGGTGACCGCCTCTCCTCTCCTGTTCTTCCCGCAGGACGGCGACGCGTATGCGAGGTCGGCCACGCTTGGCTTCGGGCTGAGCCGGCAGGCCACTGTCACCTGGACCGTGCGCAACGCCGCCGGCACGGTCGTCGCCACGCGCTACGCGGATGTGCCGTTGGCCGCCGGAGCGTACGCCTGGGCGTGGGATGGCAGGACCACCGCGGGCAGCTTCGTCCCGCGCGGCCTGTACACATCCTTCGTCACGGCCACCGACGGGACCGCCACGATCACGCAGCGTGCCTCGGTCCTGGCGGACGCCTTCAGGGTCACCTCGTCCGACACCACCCCGGCTCGCGGCCAGTGGCTGACGATCACCGCCGTCTCGGCTGAAAACGTGGCATCCGCCCGGCTCCGCGTCTATCAGCCTGGGCGCACGGCCTACACCGTGACGATGACGAAGATTGCCACGCGTACCTACCGGATCAAGATTCACCTGGCCTCGTCGGGCTCGACCGGAACGCTGGTCCTCCGGGTGACCGGCCTGGACGGCGGGGGTCAGACCAACAAATCGTACCTGCGGCTCGCGCTCCACTGAGCGAGCCGGGCAGCGAGGTCTCTGTCCCGACCATTCCGTTCGTCGCCGACCCGCCATCGACGACGGCTGAGCTCCCGGCCCTCCCTGACCGCCCCGCAGCGCCCCGGAGCCACCCGCTCGACCGCGTACCACCCATATCCGGGACGATGGTCAGGATTGCCATATCCTCCATATCGGCCTACGGTGGCGCCCTCGTTTCGCACCGGCGATTCGCTGGCATCGCCCCCGCCGAGGACCGTCACATGCCCAACCGATCGCCGATTCGAGGTCGCGCTGCCACCCCGGCTCCGGCAGGCCGGGCGAGCCGCCGGCCCATCGCCCGGCCGGGCGCCCGTCTCATGCGCTGGCTCGTCTCGCTGATGGTCCTCGCCCTGCTCGCCACCTCGTCCGGGGCCGTGGGCGTCCTGGCCGCCCAGCCACAAACCGCGCCGGAGACGGCTGGGCCCGCAGCACCAGATGCGGCCCCGCCCTCGGCGCCCGGCACGGCCCGGCCCGCAGCGCTCGCCTCCGACCCGGGGACAGCCGGCAGCGGCGTCGACCCGTTCGGCGGAGCGCCGGCCCCGGCGGATGCCTCTCCTGCGCCAGCCACTACCGATCCGTCCGACATGCCGCTCGGCGTCGAGCCGACCATCCAGTACGAGGAATCGCACGCTCACGCCAAGGATCCCAACCGGTTCACGCCGGGCGATCGCGTCAAGGTTGGTTACACGCCTCGGGCGGACGACGGCTGGCCGGTCGACGGCCGCGGCCCGCAGAGGCTGCCCGCCGGCCAGGCGAGCGGGATCGACATGGCGCGCGCCCCGCAGGGCAGCCGGTGGGCCACCGACCCGCCGGACGATGTCGACAGCGCCGGCGGCTCCGCGCCGCTCGACGGCGGCACCTCCGCGCCGGTCGACGGCGCGGCGCCCGTGGGCGTCGTGGTGGCGGGCGAGCCGACGCTGGCCGGGCCGGCCACCGAGACGACGCAGGCCGCCGGCACGGCGGTCTCCGGCCTTCGTCGCCAGGTCTTCGGATTCCTCCCGTACTGGACGCTTTCGGACAGCACGACCGTCCTCAAGTACGACTACCTCTCGACGATCGCCTACTTCAGCGTCGGCGCGGACGTGAAGGGCAACCTGCTCAAGCGCAACAGCGACGGCTCGCTCACGACGGGCTGGGGCGGCTGGACCAGCTCCCGGCTGACGAGCGTCATCACCGCCGCGCACCAGCATCACACCCGGGTCGTGCTGACGATCTCGGTCTTCGCCTGGACGAGCAGCCAGAGGACCAAGCAGGCCGCCCTCCTGGGCAGCTCGACGGCCCGCCTCAACCTCGCCCGGCAGGCCGCGGCCGCCGTCCGCGATCGTGGGGCCGACGGGATCAACCTCGACTTCGAGCCTATCGTCTCGGGTTACGCCGACGAGTACACGACGTTCGTGCGGACGGTACGTGCGGAGCTGAACCGGATTCGGTCGGGCTACCAGCTGACGTTCGACACGACGGGATACATCGGCAACTACCCGATCGAGGGCGCCACCGCCTCGGGCGGCGCGGACGCCATCTTCATCATGGGCTACGACTATCGGACGGCAGGCTCCGCGACGGCCGGGTCCATCGATCCTCTCAACGGCTCCGGTTACACCCTGATCGACACGATCAAGGCCTACAGCGCTCGCGTGTCGCCCTCCAAGCTCATCCTGGGGCTGCCCTACTACGGCCGGGCCTGGTCCACGACATCCAGCGCCCTGCGGGCCACCAACCAGAGCGGGGCCAAGTACGGCTACTCCGCCTCGGTCATCTACGACACGGCGGCGGACCTCGTGCGGGTCTACGGCCGTCGCTACGACTCGATCGAGCAGAGCCCCTGGTTTGCCTACCAGCGCCAGAACTGCACGGCGACCTACGGCTGCGTCACGTCCTGGCGGGAGGTCTACTTCGACGACGCGCAGTCCCTCAAGGCGCGCTACGACCTGGTCATCCGCAGCGGCCTGCGGGGGTCAGGGATCTGGGCCCTGGGCTACGACGGGACCCGCCCGGAGCTATACGGCGCGATCTCGCTGAAGTACCTCCACGACACGACGGCGCCGGAATCCGGCATCGTGGTCATGCCGGTCCGGACGACCGATTCGGGCTTCGTGGTCAGCTGGCGAACCGTCGACGACTCGGCGATCAGCGGCCACGACGTCCAGGTCTCGACAGATGGCGGCGCGTGGATGACCTGGCTCACGGGCACGAAGGCGACGTCCGACGTGTTCCTCGGGGCGGACGGCCATGGCTATGCCTTCCGAGTCCGGGCCACCGACGCGTACGGCAACGTGGGAGCCTGGGATGTCAGCTCGATCTACGACGCGACCCCGGCACTGGCGATCGGCGGCTTCGGCCGGGTCGTCGCCGACGGCGTGGGCCAGCGCGTCTCGCCCGACACGTCCTCCCTGCGGGTCGCCAGCCTGGCTGCCGGCGCCCGGGTCGCGATCATCGCCGGCCCGGTCAGCGCGGACGGGTATACCTGGTACGAGGTCACCGGGCCGTTGACCGAGTGGAACACGGTCAACTTCACCCGGAGCGGCGTCTGGATGGCCGTTCGGAGCACCACAGAGACCTTCGTTGCTGCCGTCACGGCACCCAACGCCACCCTCGTCGACGCGGGAGTCGACGGGCTCACCTTCGGCGATACGGGGGGCGCGAGCCTGGGCACGTCGGCCGCGGCGCTTGCGGCCCGGGCGTTCAGCCCCAACGGCGACGCGTCCAAGGACGGGCTCCGGCTGCGCTGGACGAATCACGTCGCGCTCGACTCGATGGCTCTTCGCGTGTACCGGCTGGACGGGTCACTCGTCGGATCGCGAGCGCTGGCCGACGTGGGAATCGGCGACCGGGTCTTCGACTGGGACGGCGCGTTGACCGGCATCGGCGCGCCGGCGGATGGCCGGTACGTCCTCCAGCTCGTCGGGATGATCGGCACGAAGGCCTACTCGGCGCCCTCGGCACGGCCGGTGACGGCCGCCCAGGTCGCCCGCTACGCGGTGACCGTCGACCGGATCGCGCCGCCCGTCGTTTCGGCGTCGGTCAGCGGAACGTACCTGTCGCCCAACGGCGACGGTCGCAACGACAGCCTGACGGTTGCCCTCGCGGTGGCCGGCGGAGCGACCTGGGACTTCAGCGCGTCGCCGCTGAGCGGGTCCACCGTCGGCGCTCCCGTGCGCAGCCTGAGTGGCTCGGGCACGAGCGCGCGGGTGACGTGGACCGGTCGAACCGACGCCGACGCGGTGGCGCCGGACGGCGCCTATCGACTCACGCTGCGGATCGCCGACCTGGCCGGCAACCGGACGGTTCGGAGCTGGACGGCGGTCAAGGACACGGTGGCCCCCGGCGTGGCCGCTTCGCTGGATCCCACCTTGATCTCTCCCAACGGCGACGGGGCCGCGGACAGCACCGTCGATCGCTGGACGAGCACGGAGCGAGTGTCCGGCTGGGTCAGCGTGCGCCATGGAACGACGCTCGTTCGGCGCTGGGCGGTGAGCGGCGTGACCGGCGGCGCGGTGCGCTGGACGGGACTTGACGCCGCGGGCCGGCCGGTGGGGGACGGGCACTACTTCATGCGCGTGGACGTCCTGGATGTTGCCGGCAATCGAACGGTCGTCGACCGGGCGGTCATCGTGGACCGGACCGCGGGCTTCCTGCGCTGGTCCTCGAGCATGTTCGACCCGCAGGACGGCGATCGCCTGCTCCCCACGTCGCGTGTCACATTCCGGCTCATCCGCAGCGCCACCACGACGCTCGTGATCGTCGATGGCAGCGGCCACGTCGTTCGAACGGCCTGGACGAATCGGAGCCAGGCCGCGGGCGCGTGGGGCTGGACGTGGAACGGCAAGCTCGCGAACGGCGCATGGGCGCCGGTGGGGCGCTACGCTGCCCTGCTCACGGTCGTGAGCCGCTACGGGACGGCGACACTGGGTCGGTCCGTGTTCGCCGGCGCGTTCGTGGTCACGCCGTCGTCCACGACGCTTCGCGCCGGCCAGACGCTCACGGTCACGATCCGCTCGGTGGAGCCGCTCGCGACGCGGCCGGTCGTGACGTTCACCCAACCGGGCCATTCGGCCGTGGCGAAGACCGCCACCGTCCTGTCCACTGGCCTGTTCCGGGTGTCGTTCACGGTCGCGGCCGGCGGAACCGGGTCGGCGCTCGTCTATATCCGTGCCCGGGACAGCGCGGGCGGGACGAACCGGGCCGGCCTCACGGTCACCATCCTCTGACGAGGGCAGGCAGGGGCGCGAGCGTCGGCAGAGGCGCGAGCGTCGGCACATGCCACGCACCGCCGCTGGGCCACGGCGTGGGGCGCCGGACGCGCGGCTACACTGCCCGGCATGGCTGACGAAGGGGCCGCGGCTGACTCGCCCCCGGGGACGTCGCCGGCCGGTACGGGCGCCTGGGTGGTCCTGCCGACGTACAACGAGGCCGACAACCTGCGCCCCATCGTCGGGGCGATCCTGGAGGCGCTGCCGGGAGCGACGCTGCTGATCGTGGACGACGGCTCGCCCGACGGAACCGGCACGATCGCCGACGAGCTGGCGGCCGCGGACTCGCGCATCCGGGTCCGCCACCGGCCGGCCAAGCAGGGCCTGGGGCGGGCGTACCTCGACGGCTTCGGCCTCGCCCTGGAAGGCGGCGCCACCACGGTGATCCAGATGGATGCCGACTGGTCGCACGATCCGGCCGCCCTGGCCTCGCTGCTCTCTCCGGTCCAGGACGGCCAGGCCGATCTCGTCATCGGATCGCGCTACACGCCGGGCGGTAGCGTCCAGGACTGGGGCCTGGGCCGCCGTCTCATCAGCCGCGGTGGCAGCCTGTTCGCCAGGCTCGTTCTGGGCCTGCGGCCGCGCGACCTGACCGGCGGCTTCAAGGCATGGAAGGCCGACACGCTGGCCGCGGTTCCGTTCGACGGCGTGCACGCCGGTGGGTATGTCTTCCAGATCGAGATGACGTACCGGGCAAGCCGGGCCGGCGCCCGGGTTCGTGAAGTACCGATCACGTTCCGCGATCGCCGGGTCGGCCAGTCGAAAATGTCCCGGCGGATCGTCCTGGAGGCCCTGGTCGTGGTCTGCCAGCTCCGGTTCGACGAGTGGCGATCGGGTCTTCGCCGGGCGCACGGCCGGCGAGACGCCGGCGGCGAATGAGCGGCCGCCTCGGGGAAAGCGGGAGCGGTCGGCAAGCGCCCATCATTCCCGGCGTCCGGGTCATCCTCGATGCCCGGCCGCTGCAGGATCCGGACGGTGCGCCGACCACCGCGACGTACCTGGCCGAGCTGGTGGCCGCCTTCGCCGCGGATCCACTGCCGGGGGAGTCGTTCGCGCTGCTCCTGCAGGCCGGCCTGGACGATCCCACGGCCACGCCCGCGCTGGTCAGTCTCGTCGTGGTGGGACGCCGACTGCTGCCGCCAACCCGGCTGTTCCGGGCCGGCGCGCTGACCATCGATCCGCTCCTCCTGCGCGGCGCGTCGCTCGGCGCGGCCTGGCGGGCGGAGGCGGGCGGCGCCGCGGGCTCCGTCTACCACGCCGCCGGCGGAGTCGCACCGCTGGCGTCCGGCGTCCCGGTCGTCGTGACCCTGCTCGACCTGGCCCCCTGGGAGCTGCCCGACTCATATCAGGCGACGACCGCCGCCCGCTTCGGGCAGCGTCTGCGTGCCCGGATCCTGCGGGATGCGGCAGCGGTCATCGTTGGCTCGGCGGCCGCCGCCCGGGCGGCCCGCCGGCTCCTCCGCCTGCGGCGCGACCGGATCCGGATCGTGCCGCTCGCGCCCCGCCGGCCCTTCACGCCGGCGGCCGCAGCGCGCTCGGCGGCCGAGGTTGCTCGGCTGGGATTGCCCGAGCGATACCTCGTCTATCCGGGCCGCTACGACGCTCGCCACGACCTCGGCACGCTTCTGCGCGCCCTGGCATCGCTGGCCCTGCGGCCGGTCGATCCCGATGGCCCCAGACAAGGTGATGGCACTCGCGGTTCGACTGCCGGGCTGTCTTCTACCGTCCCCTGGCCACC
>DASPWU010000195.1:0-8241 GCA_035637675.1 Candidatus Limnocylindria bacterium
TCACACTTCGAGAACCTCGATCCGTGGCTCAAGGCGGGCCTCAGCAGGGACGCCGCAACCAACTACCTCAACGCCATCAAGGCCAGCCTGCAGAATCCGAACATGGTCCTGGACCTTCGGATCCCGTTGACCAAGCGGTACCAACAGGACGTGCTCGATACCGCGCTCGCCGAGTACCTCGCCGGCCAGCTCGACGCGAGCGCGACGGAACAACAGATCTCGGACGGCTGGAACGCCATCTCTGACGAGGCAGGCAGGGACAAGCAGCTCCAGGCCTATATCGCCAGCCTTGGCGTCCAGCGGTAGATCCATCGACCTGGAACCCGACGAGCCGATCCCTGGACGGTCGGCTGCCGGGGCCCGGGCCACGCGCCGAGCGATCTCCTCCCTCGGCGCGTGGCGTTCGGACGGCGCGGCCAGATGGCTCTTCATCTGGCCGACCGTCCTGCTGATCCTCGTCCTGTCCATCTTCCCCCTCATCGCGTCGGTCGCCCTGTCCGTGTCGCGCCTGGCGTTCAGCGAGGGCAGCGTCGACCTCAAGTTCGTCGGCTTCAACAACTACCAGTCGCTGCTGTTCGGCACGGAACGGACCCACTTCCTGGGCGTGCTGAAGGCGCCCAACCCGATCGGCTGGGCGATCGTCATCGTCGTCGCGGCGTTGACCGCGCGGGCATTCGTCCGCAGCATGCGGTCGGGACGGGTCCGAGCGATCTTCCTGGCCATCCGGCTCATCACCGGCGTCCTGCTGGTCGGCTTCGTCTGGCTGATCGTGGGGGCGCTGGCCAGCGACGGCGGCCGGCCCGGCGCCCTCATCGTCACCCTCACCTTCGTCTTCGCCGGGATCACCCTGCAGTACGCGCTCGGTCTCGGCCTGGCGATGCTCGCCGTCCAGCAGGTGCCGTTTCGCCGGTTCTTCCGGGTGGTCTTCCTGATCCCGCTGACCATCACGCCGGTCGGCGTCGGCTACATGTTCCTCATGATGACCGACACCTCGAAGGGGCCGATCGAGCCGCTGTGGATCGCGCTCGGGCTCCGGAACTTCACGTGGGTCACCGACCCGTGGCTGGCCCGCGCCGCGGTGATCATCGGCGACACCTGGCAGTGGACTCCCTTCGTGTTCGTCGTCCTGCTGGCAGCGCTCGAGAGCCTCGACCAGGAGGTTCGTGAGGCCGCCCTGGTCGACGGCGCCAGCCGCTGGCAGAGCTTCGTCCACATCACGATGCCGGCGATCCTGCCGGTGACCACCACGATCATCCTCATCCGGATCATCGAAGGCTTCAAGATCATCGACATGCCCAACATCCTGCTCGGCGGCGGTCCGGGTACGGCCACCCAGTCGATGACCCTGCAGGCCTACTTCGACTGGAACACCCTCAATCTGGGCCGCTCGGCCGCGATCGCCTACCTGCTGCTCATCCTCGTCTCGGTGGTGGCCACGGCCTACGTCAGCTTCGTCCGCCGGCGGGTCACGGAGATCGCGTGAGGAATCCGTTTCGGCGCCGGTCGACGGCGGACCTGTCGCCGCCGGCCAAGGTCGGCGCCTTCGTTCTCCTCCTGGCGTGGGCGGTCGTCGTGCTGTTCCCGATCTACTGGCTGCTGGTGACCTCGTTCAAGACGCCGTACCAGGTCGACAAGGGCCCCTTCTACATCCCCTTCGTCGACTTCCAGCCGACCTTGGACGCGTGGCGCTACATCCTGGTGGAGCTCGGCAACGACACGCTCCACCCGTACACGAACACCGTCATCGTCGGCCTCACCAGCTCGATCATCGCCCTGATCCTGGGCGCGGCCGCCGCCTATGCGCTGGTGCGATTCACCTACCGGCCGCGCGTCGGGATCATCGGCCTGTTCATCGGCTGCGTCGCCTTCGCGTTCGTCGCCACGATCGTCGGGGCTCCCTTGCCGATCGCGCTCGCCGGTGCCGCCGGGGCGTTCGTCGTCCTCGCCCAGACGATCGGGAGACGCTTCAGCCGGGCGCTCGGCAACAGCGACATCGCGTTCTGGCTGATCTCACAGCGGATCCTGCCGCCGATCGCGGTGGTCATCCCGATGTACGTCCTGTTCCAGCAGGTCGGCCTCCTCGACAGCCTGGCAGCGCTCGTCATCACCTACGTCGCGACGAACCTGCCCATCGTCATCTGGCTGATGCGCGACTATTTCGCGTCCCTGCCCAGGGAGCTCGAGGAATCCGCCGCCGTCGACGGCGCCTCGGTCTATCGGATCGTCCGCTCGATCGTCCTGCCCATCTCCGTGCCGGGGCTGGTGGCGACGTTCCTCATCGTCCTGGTCTTCGCCTGGAACGAGTTCCTCATCGCCCTGGTCCTGACGAGCGCGCACGCGCAGACCATGCCCCTCCAGGTCGCCGCCCAGAACGCGACCCGAGGGCCGCAGTGGTGGGCGATGTCGGTCCTCATCCTGATCATGATCGTGCCGGTCGTCCTGATGGCAATCGTGCTGGAGCGGTACATCACGCGGGGCCTGCTGATCGGGGCGCTCAAGGGCTGACGAGTCGCCACCGCAGCGGGCCGGCGGCGGCCGGCAATGGGACGGCAGAGTGACGCATGCGGGCGAGCTGCGATGGGTTTGCGTCCGATCGGCGGCGGCCATGGCCTGTCCATGAAACGACCTGCTCGCCTATCGTCGCCGAGACGGGCCCGCAGGAGGTGGACCCGGCTCCCGATCGTTCGTCCAAGCCCGATGGAGGCCAGTGTGCCCGACGCACAGCGCGCCCCAAAGAAGCCTGAGCGCCCACAGATCCCGCACCGTGAGCCGGCCGGGGGCACCGGCAGCCGCGAGGCAGAGATCCGCGTCGAGAGGAATCCGGTCCGACGGCTCCTCAAGATCCTTGGACCCGGCTTCATCACCGGCGCAGCCGATGACGATCCGAGCGGGATCGGCACCTATGCCACGGCCGGCGCCTCGCTCGGTTTCGGGATGCTGTGGATACCCCTGGTGACGCTTCCCTTCATGGCCGCGGTGCAGTTGGTCTGCGCAAAGATCGGCATGGTCACTGGGAGGGGACTGGCCGGCGTCCTCCGGCAACACTACCCTCGCGGATTGCTCTACGGCACCGTCCTGGCCCTGTTCGTCGCCAACACGATCAACGTTGGGGCCGACCTTGGCGCGATCGCGGCGGCAATCAATCTGCTCATCCCGGCGCTGCCCATCGCCCCCCTCGTCCTGCCGGTGGCGATCGGGATCCTTGCCCTCCAGATCTGGGGGTCGTATCGGCTCATTGCCAACGTCTTCAAATGGCTGACCCTCGCCCTGCTCGCGTACATCGGCTCGGGACTCCTCGCGCGGCCCGACTGGGGCGAGGTCCTGCGCAGCACGTTCATTCCGCAGGTTTCGTTCGACCAGACGTTTGCCGCCACCCTGGTTGCGCTTCTCGGTACGACGATCTCGCCCTACCTCTTCTTCTGGCAGACGACCCAGGAGGTGGAAGAGGAGGTGAGCATGGGTCGGGTCCAGCTCTGGCGTCGAAAGGGGGCCACCGACAAGGAGCTCGAGTACGCGGCGCTCGACGTGAACGCCGGGATGTTCTTCAGCTGCCTGGTCATGTACTTCATCATCCTGGCCACCGGGGCGACGCTCCACGCAGCGGGCAAGACGGACATCCACTCGGCCACCGATGCCGCCCAGGCACTCCGCCCGTTGGCCGGTGACCTGTCGTCCGCACTGCTGGCCGTCGGGCTGATCGGCAGCGGCGTCCTGGCCGTCCCGATCCTCTCCGCTTCCGCCGCGTACGCGCTGTCGGAAGCGTTCGGATGGAGGTACGGCCTGGACAGGAACCCGGCCCGTGCCAGGCAGTTCTATGCGGTCATCCTCGTGGCGACGATATTCGGCGTCGCAATCGACTATCTGGGGATCAACCCGATCGATGCCCTGTTCTTCACCGCGGTCATCAACGGCTTCGTGGCGCCGCCGCTGCTCGTTCTGATCATGTTGATCGGCAGCGACGCCACCATCATGGGAAAGCGAAAGAACAGCCGGCTGACGAACATCCTCGGCTGGACCGCCGCCGCCGCGATGTTCGCGGCCGCTGCCGTCCTGGTTGCGACGAGCCTCTGACGCCGATGCCGGCCAGCCGGGGATCGATCAGAGCCAGCCCCGGGCCTTGAAGATCACCCACAGGCTGACGCTCGTGAGGGCCATCAGGGCCAGGGCGAACAGGTAGCCGTACTGCCAGTGGAGCTCGGGCATGTTCTCGAAGTTCATGCCGTAGGCGGTCCCGATGAGCGTCGGCGCGAACAGAATCGCCGCCCAGGCCGAAACGCGCTTGACCTCCTCGTTCTGGTCATAGCTGGCCTCGGTGAGTCGCTTGATCTCCTCGTTCTGGGCCTGGTTCACGAGCGTCGCGTTGACCGTCAGGATGTCGGACAGCATCTGGCGAAACCCAAGGACGCGCTCGGCGACCGTGGTCGCGTGGTCGGCCACGTCACGCAGGTATCGCTGGAGCTCCTCGTCGGTGCTGTATTTCTGGAAGCCGGCCGCCAGCCGTTCGAGCATGCCCAGAAGGGGTCGAGTCGCTCGCTGAAACTCGATGACTTCGCCCGACAGCTCGTAGATCCGGCGGGAGACCTTCGGATCGCCGCCGAAGACCTCGGTCTCGATCTCGTCGATGTCCTTCTGGAGGCCCGCCACAACGGGCGCGTAGCCGTCGACCACGCCGTCGAGGATCGCGTACAGCACGGCCTCAGGGCCACGGGCCAGGAGCTCGGGGTCGCCCTCCATCCGGTGGCGGACGGAGGCGAGATCGGGCGTCCGGCTGTGGCGAACGGTGATGACGAAGTCCGGGCCCACGAAGACATGGATCTCGCCGAACTCGACCTCCTCCACGTCATCGAGGTACGTTGCAGCCCGGAGCACGACGAACAGAATGTCGCCGTACCGCTCGAGCTTCGGTCGTTGATGGGCGACGATCGCGTCCTCGACCGCGACGTCGTGCAGCCCAAACTCGTCGGCCACAGGAATCAGCTGGGACTCGGACGGTCGGAAGAGCCCGATCCAGGCCATGCTCCCCGGCTGCTGCCGAAGCCGTCTGGCCGTCTCGGCAACGGTCGGCGGCGTGTCCACCCGATGCCCCTCCCGGTAGATGGCGGCATCGACGACGCTCTCCTCGACGGGCGCGGCGACGTCCTCGGGGCGGGCTTCCATCGAGACCTCGGGAGCCGGCTCATGTCCCCTGGCCGTCCCGCCTTGCGACCGTCTGGTTGGCAGCTGGAAGCGCGGGCGTCGGGCCGTCACGGAGGATCCCCGTTCGAGATCGGGACCCACCGCTCGGTGCGGGCGCTGGCCAGGACGGCTTCAACGAAGGCGAGCCCTCGGGCGCCGTCGTCCAGGGTCGGGTACGGCGCGTCCGCGGATCGCTCAGGCGCCGGCTGCTGGGCGGCAACGGCGGCGTAGAACGGCCGCAGCAGGTCGCGGAGCGCCTCGGCCCAGCCCTCCGGGTGGCCCGCCGGTAGGGACGGCACGCCCGGCCATTCGGCGGGACCCTGGGCATCCGCGGGTTCGTGAGCGTCGGCCGGCGCCCGCGTGAGGAGCCTGGACTCGTCCCGATCGCGCAGCCACAGGTGCTCGGGATCCTCCTGGTTCCAATCGAGCGTCCGGTCCGAGCCCGCCAGCTCCAGGCCGAACGCGTTCTTGCGGCCGGGGCTCACCTGGCTGATGACGCACGCGCCGCGAGCGCCGCCCTGGAAGCGCACGAGGATCGTGGCCGCGTCCTCCGACCGAACCTCCACCATCTCGCCGCTGCCGTCCCCGCTGCCGAACGCGACCGATCCACCGACCGGCCGCCGCCGGTACGGGATGAACGTGGCCAGGTCCGCGAAGACCGCCTCGACCCGCAGCCCGCTCACGTGCTCGGCGGTGTCGAACCAGTGAGAGCCGATGTCCGCGACCGCCCTCGACGCGCCGGAGACCTCGGGCTCCAGCCGCCAGTTGTAGTCTTCCGGACCTGCCAGCCAGTCCTGGATGTAGCCGCCGTGGATCAGGCGGATCGCGCCCAGGCCGCCGTCGCTGACGAGGCCCCGCGCGCGCCGGATCATCGGGTAGCCGCGGTAGGTATAGGCGACCATGGCGTGACGCCGGCGTTCGCGGGCGAGCCGGGCGAGGGCCCGCGCGTCGCCGAGCTCCAGCGCGATCGGCTTCTCCACGACGACGTGCTTCCCTGCCTCGATCGCGGCCGTTGCGATCTCGACGTGCGTCCGGTTCGGGGTGCACACGTGGACAACGTCGATCGATGGGTCGTCGAGTAGCTCGTCCACGTGGGTCGTTGCCCGTTCCACCCCCAGGCTGGCCGCGCGGGCCGCCGTTCGCTCCGCGTCCGAGCCCGCGATCGCAACGACGTCGGCATACCCGCCGCGCCTCACCGCGTCGACGTGGAACGGCCCGACGAAGCCGGTTCCCACGACCGCCGCTCGGAGACGCACGGACGGCACCTCGCTCGTGAGTCCGCCTAGGGCGCCAGCATCTCGCAGACCGAGCCCTCGAGATGGCCAACCATGCTGCCGGTGTCGTAGTCGATGCGGCCCGCGAAGAGATTGAGCCCGGGCAGGCCGGGCACCGGGCCACCGATCCTCCCCTCCGACGTATTCGATTCCCGGACGAAGTTCGTATGGAATGGCCCGGAGATGTTGGAGGTCAGCGACGCGCCGGTGGCCGTGTTCGTGAACGTCACCACGAGATTCCCGGTGACGATGATCTTCACGACGTTGCCGTCGCGGTCGAAGAACGTCCGCAGGTATTCCTTCTGGACCGGGAACGTCACCAGGATCTCGTAGCCGCAGGTCTTGTCCAGGAGGCCGTCCGGAGGCGGCAGGAACTCAACGCTCGGCCTCGCCGCCGCGGTGACGCCGGCCGACAGGCCCGCAGTCAGGACTCCGAGAACCAGGGCGAGACCGATTCGCAGGACGCGCATTGGGTGCTCCTCCTCCCCGACGTCTCTTGTCCGCCGCGGGCTTCGCGCCCGTTCCGAGATTGTAGCCACGCCGGTCGGCGGGCTTTCCTGCCGCGGACCCGCGGCCTGCCGGCGAGACCGCGCACGATTCATGCGATTCGCCGGGATATGCATTGCGCGATGCATGTGAGGCAACCCCCTCGAGAGGATCGAGCGTGACTGCCACACGAATTGGCCAAAACTCGCGATCGGCCGCGCATGTTCATGGTGCTCCTGTTGCGCATCTTGCAATCCTCGGTCCCGTCGCCAGCGACGGATCGAATCGAGCGGGTGCGATCGCGGGTTCGCCCACCGCGGGCGTCCCATGCGCCGGCCGGGCCGCCGGGAAGTCACCGCTCGCGAAGAAAGGCTCGTTCCCGGGTGAGGTCGGAGATCTTGCCGACGCCCAGGAGCTGCATCGTCCTCACGATTTCCTGGCGGAGGAGATCGGCCGCACGCTGCACGCCGCGCTCGCCGCCTGCCATCAGCCCGTACAGGTACGCCCGGCCCACGAGGCAGCCACGGGCGCCCATCGCGACCGCGCCCACGACGTCTGCCCCACCCATGACTCCGCCGTCGAGATAGACCTCCGTGCGATCGCCGACGGCGTCCACGATCCGCGTGAGCTGCTCGAGGGGGGTGGGCGCTCGATCGAGCTGCCGGCCGCCGTGGTTGGAAATGACGATCGCGTCGGCTCCGGCGTCTACGACGGCGCACGCGTCGTCGACCGTCTGGATGCCCTTGACCACGACCGGGCCCGACCACGCCCCGCGAAGCCAGCCGAGATCGACCATCGTCACCGAAGGATCGAACGTCTGGTTGATCAGCTCGGCGACGGTGCCCTGCCAGGTGTTCAACGAGGCGAAGGTCAGCGGCTCGGTCGTCAACAGGTTGAACCACCAGCCCGGATGGACCGCGATATCGGCGAAGGTCTTGAGCGTCAGGGCAGGCGGGATCGAGAAGCCGTTTCGAATGTCCCGCAACCGCGCCCCGGCGACCGGAACGTCGACGGTCAGGACGAGCGCCGCGAACCCCGCGGCATTGGCCCGGGCGATCAGCTCCCGACTCGCGCCGCGGTCGCGCCACAGGTAGAGCTGGAACCACTTCTGCGCCGTTGGAGCGGCGGCAGCCAGCGCCTCGGGTGACGTCGTCCCCAGCGTCGAGAGCGCATACGGGATGCCGGCCCGTTCGGCTACGCGGGCCACGGCCGGCTCGCCCTCGTGGTTCATGAGGCGGGTGAAGCCGGTCGGAGCGAAGGCGAGCGGCAGCGCCGACGGCTGACCCAGAATGGTGGTGGACGTGTC
>DASPWU010000196.1:0-6188 GCA_035637675.1 Candidatus Limnocylindria bacterium
TCGTCGTGGCGGTCGCGGCCGGAAACTCGGGCCCCGGCGCGCAGACGATCCAATCGCCTGGCCGCGCCCGGAACATCATCACCGCCGGCGCCAGCACGAACCAGCACTTCGTCGGGCAACCGCTGACCTATCCGGCCGGCGGTGGGACGACCGTGGGCGCGGCCGTGGGTGACTTCCCGCCACTCCCTGGCGGCTCCTACAACCTGTTCGACACGGCCTCCAATGGGTGCACGAGCGTGCCCGCCGGCGCTGCCGGCAAGCTCGCGATCATCAACCGCGGCGTCTGCACCTTCAGCACGAAGGTCCGCAACGCCATTGCGGCAGGGGCCGTCGGTGTGCTCGTCGTGAACAACGTGGCGGGCGACCCGACGGCCATGGCCAAGGACGGGCTGGGGGGCGACAACCTGCCGGCCGTCATGATCGGCATCGTGGAGGGTGCGGCGCTCCGAGCTTCCGGGGCCACCACGGCATCCGCCGAGGCGTCCTTCAGCGAGTTCATCACGCCGAACGCGGATATCCTGGCCGGCTTCAGCAGCCAGGGCCCGACGAACGTCGACCTGGCCGTCAAGCCGGATCTCACGTCAGTCGGCGTCAACGTCCTCAGCTCCATCCCGTGCTCGGCCAACCCGTGCAACGCGGACGCCTGGGCATTCTTCAGTGGCACGTCCATGGCGACGCCGCACATCGCGGGATCGGCGGCCGTGCTGCTCGCCCTCCATCCGACCTGGTCGCCGGCTCGCGTGAAGTCGGCCCTCGTCAACACCGCCGATCGCGTCATCAAGAACGCGTCGAACGGCAGCGAGGGCGTCGGCCCAACCCAGCAGGGCGGCGGACGGGAGAACCTGTCAAGCTCGGCCGTCGCCACGGTAGCTTTCGCGCCGGTCGCGGCGAGCTTCGGCAGGGTCAGCGGGTCGATCAACACGCCGACCAGCGTGAGCCTCAAGCTGACGAACGCGAGCGCCAGCTCGGCGTCGTTCAGCCTGCAGGCCCTCAAGTTCACGCCGGCCGCCGGCGCGCTGGGCACCATCTGGGGGGCCGGCACGACCTCCGCGGGCGATGCCAGGATCTCGTTCCCGGCCAGCGTGACGGTGCCGGCCAACGGCTCGACCAGCCTGACGGTCAGCGTCAAGGCGAACCAGGTCCTGGGCAGCGTCATCCAGGGCTGGATCTACCTCGACGGCGGGGCGAGTGGCTCCTACCATTTCGCCTACTACGCCGTGGTCGGCCCGTAAGCGGAGCTTCGGCGGGGCCCGCCCGCCTCGTTCGATCTCAGGACCCCGCCCGTTCGTCCGGGCGGGGTTCTGCTATTCGCTAACCGATGGCTCCGTAGGCTGGCCGATCGGTCGTACCGGACCCACCCGGCGGCACGTCGCATCGCCTGAAGATCCCGCCGGCTCCCGTCCGGTAGTCGTAGCGCTGGTCGTCCACGACGAGAATCACGCGGAATCCGCGAACGAGCGCCTGCGTGTAGAACATGCCCGGCTCCGGGCAGCCGAGCGACCCATCGCGCCAGGTGACAGGTTCGATGCTGTCGACGTGGACGTCGGCCGCCGGCCGATCGAGCTCGTCGGCGAGGTCAGCGACGATCCTCGCCAGCAGATCCTGCGGCGGACCGGAGCGGGCGCCATGCATCCCATCATCGTAGGCGGACCGCTCATCCGTGCCTTCAACCGAGATCGGCTGGTCTGCCGATCGGCCGGGCGCCGACTTCCCGTAGGCTGTGGCAGTCATGAGAGGCTGGCGCGTGCCGCTCGGCAGTGGCGAGGTCGAGGTCAACGTTCCGCCCGGCTGGCGGGCCGATATCGCGCTGCCTCCCGAGCACCCGGTCCTGGCCGATCTGGACGCAGCCATCGCCGCGCCCTGGATCCCCGAGGGTGCCGGCGAGGGTGTGGGGAGCGCCGCTGTTACGACGCGTTGGCGTCCATGCGCAGTCCTGCCGAGCTGCTCGACCGCCTGCGACGCGAAGGAACCCGCGGCGGCGAGCAGCCGGCGTTCATCGTCGCGAGTGTCCTGCGGGACGCCGCCATCGTGGTCGTCGGTGCGGAGCGGCCGGACGTTGTGCGCGCCTGCGCGATGCACGCGGCCCCGACGCTGGACGAGGGGCTGGCCCTGGCCGGCGACCTGGCTCGGGCGTCATTGCCGCCCGGCGAGGCCGGCCGTGAGCTGCGGCTCCTGGTGGTGCCCCACGCGATCCGGACGCTGCCGATCGTGGCGGCCTGAGCGATGGCTGATCACGGGGCGTCCATCCGCGGGGTCGGTCGTCAGGTTCGGCCGGCAAACGCCGCCAGGCCGTGCCTCGGGGCGAAGACCGACGAGGCTGCCTGCAGGCGGGACCGCTCGACCGTGGCTGCCAGAGCGAGGCGATAGGCGGCGGTCGTCTGCGGCAGCGGCTCGACGCCGATCTCACGCTCGAGGACGGCGCGCAGCCGCCGGAACTGGCGGTGGACCTGCGATCGCGATCCACTCGCGCCATAGACGCGGATGAGCGTCTCATGGCCCTCCTCGCGGAGAGGGTCGCGGGCGAGGAGCTGGTCGGCCGCGCTGCGCGCACCGCCGAGGTCGCCAGCGCCGAGTCGATCCTGGGCGGCCATGGCAAGGGCGTCTTCGTAGGCGTCCGACAACCGTTCCCGATCGCTGGCGAAGCACTCGTGGCCGAGTCCCTCGGCCAGGTCGCCACGGTACAGCTGCAGAGCCTGCTCAGGCTCGGCGGGCCGGCCGCGGACCAGCCGCTCGAAACGGCTGGCGTCCAGATCCAGGCGTACGGAGGGTCGAAGACCGATCGAATCCTGGTCCGCTTCGAGGACCGAGTCGGGGTCGGCGCCCGTCGCCGAGATGGCACCCCGCACGAGCCACAGTGCCTGGCGCAGCGCAGCCGACGAGCTGCCGTCCGCGTCCGGCCAGAGGTCGGCGGCGATCGCCTCACGCGAGCGCGGCCGGGGCTCCAGGACAAGCAGTGCCAGCAGTGCCTGGGCGTGGCGACCGGTGAGCCGGAGCTCGCGGCCATTGACGGCGGCCGAGATCTTGCCCAGGAGCTTGATCGAGAGCTCAGCCGGAGAGGCGCTACAGGTGACCAGCCGATCCATGTCTCCTCCATGAAGCGAATGTCGATGCCCGGCCCTCCCCAAGCGGGCCGGGAATCGACGGCATCGGGCGGCCGGACCCGATCGCGGCGCCCCCAGGCGCCCGATCCCCCCTTCGAGATCCGGGACGGTCGTTCGAGTCACCCCCACCTGGCTTGGTGGCCGTCCAGGCCGCTCCGGTCAAGCGGATGATCGGCGCGGGCGGGATCGACTCGCCAGCAGCGCGCCGACAGCGACCCTGTCGGCCAGCCGACACCGCCCGGTGATCGCGGCGACAGGCCATGCCGTGGGCCGGCCGCGGTCGCAGGCCATGCCGTGGGCCGGCCGCGCCGGCAGCGTGCTTGGCTACACTGACCGGCACCGTGCCGCTCGCGATCATTGCCCTGAACTTCGACCCGATCCTCCGCCTCGGCGACAGCGGCGTCCGGCTCGAGACGCTCGGCCTGACCGCGGCGGTGTGCGTGGCGCTCGTGCTGGCGGCGCTTCTCGCCGGCCGGACCGCCCCGGACCAGTTTCGGACCCCGGCCTGGGCCCGGATCGAGGACGCTCATCTCCGCCGGGACGATCTCCTGTTCATCGTCCTCGGGATCGTGCCTGGGGCCGTTGTCGGCGGGAGGCTGGGCTACCTGCTGCTCCACGGTGACTACTACGCAGCCAACCAGGAGGCGATCCTCGATGCGGGGCAGGGGAGCCTGGAGCTGGGCCTGGCGGTGGTCGCGGGCACGTTGACCGGCGCCTACGTCGCTGGCCTGCTCGAGGCACCAGTCGGCCGCTGGCTGCATGTGGCCGCCGTACCGGCGCTCGCCGGACTCGCACTCGGCAAGGTCGCGATGGCACTTGGCGGCAGTGGGCAGGGCGCCCCGAGCGATGCCGCCTGGTCCACCGCGTACGTGGGACCTGGGCCGTGGGGATCGCTCGCGCCGGCGATCCCGGCCCATCCCTCGCAGCTCTACGAGGCGGCCACGTCCGGCGTGGCCCTCATGTTGCTCGTCGTCCTTCTCGGGCTCGGGGCGTTTCGCGCCCGCGACGGCTCTGCCTTCTTCGTCGGCCTGGAGCTGTGGGCGATCGGACGCTTCGTGGTCACCCTCACGTGGCGCGACGACCCGATCCTGGGGCCGCTGCGCGCCGGTGGGCTGCTCGCCATCGGCGTCGGGCTGATCGCGCTGGTCGGCCTGGCGCTGGCTCGCTGGGTCGGCGCCCGCGTGCGCTACCAGGCGCACGAGCTGCCGGCCGGACCGGAATGGCCGGATCCGGCGACGCGACCGCCGTTCTGACGCGCACGTGGCCGATCGGCCGGTCGAGCGTCGGATGTCGGTCGTTTGGTGCGCCACCCGCACCAGGCGGCTCGGAGCGCGCCGCCGGCGCCACTCCCGCGGGCCGGCCAGGCGGGACGGAGTACCCTTGAGGCCGGCCGGGAGCCTCGAGGGCCCGGCCGGCAAGCGCATCGAGGTTTGAGCCATGACCCAGGTCGTCGAGCCGCGGACGGGCGCGAAACCGGCGGCTCCCAGCATCGATCGAGTCCATCACTGGATCGGCGGCCAGGCGGTCGCCGGTGGTTCGGGTCGCCAAGGCCCCGTCTACGACCCGGCAACGGGCCAGCTCGCCCGCGAGGTTGATTTCGCCTCGGCCGAGGAGGTGGACGCCGCCGTCCGCTCCGCAAAGGCTGCCTTTCCCGGCTGGCGCGCGACGTCGCTCGCGAAGCGGGCCGAGATCATGTTCCGCATCCGGAACCTCGTGGACACCCACCGATCGGACATCGCGGCGCACCTCACCGCGGAGCATGGCAAGGTGCCCTCCGACGCCCTGGGCGAGGTGGCTCGCGGGCTCGAGAACATCGAGTTCGCGTGCGGCATCCCGCAGCTCCTGAAGGGCGGCTTCAGCGAGCAGGCCTCCACCGGCGTCGACGTCTTCTCGATCCGCCAGCCACTCGGCGTGGTGGTCGGGATCACTCCCTTCAACTTCCCGGCGATGGTCCCGATGTGGATGTTCGCGAACGCGATCGCCTGCGGCAACACGTTCGTCCTCAAGCCGTCGGAGAAGGATCCGTCCGCGTCGGTTTACATCGCCCAGCTGCTGAAGGAGGCCGGCCTCCCGGACGGCGTGTTCAACGTCGTCCATGGCGACAAGGTCGCGGTGGACCGGATCCTGGAGCACCCTGACATCGCGGCGGTCAGCTTTGTCGGGTCGACGCCTGTCGCCCGCCACATCTACGAGACGGGGACGCGCCACGGAAAGCGCGTCCAGGCGCTCGGCGGCGCGAAGAACCACATGGTCGTCCTGCCCGACGCGGACATCGACATGGCCGCCGACGCGGCGGTGAGCGCGGCCTACGGCTCGGCCGGCGAGCGCTGCATGGCGATCTCGGTCGTCGTCGCGGTGGGCGGCGTCGCCGATCCGCTGGTCGACGCCATCAAGGCGCGGCTGCCCAAAGTGAAGGTGGGCCCGGGCACCGACCCCGATGCGGAGATGGGCCCCCTCATCACCCGCGAGCATCGCGACAAGGTGGCGACCTATCTCGATTCGGGGAAGCACCAGGGCGCCGACCTCGTGGTCGACGGCCGGCAGCACGTGCTGTTCAACGAGAGCGACGGCTTCTTCCTCGGCGTGTCGCTGCTGGACAAGGTGACGCCGGAGATGGAGTGTTATCGCAACGAGATCTTCGGCCCGGTCCTGGAGATCGTCCGGGTGCCTACCTACACGGACGCGGTCGCGCTCGTCAACGACAACCCGTACGGCAACGGCACGGCCATCTTCACGCGCGACGGCGGGGCAGCCCGCCAGTTCCAGTTCGAGGCACAGGTCGGGATGGTCGGGGTGAACGTGCCGATCCCGGTGCCGGTGGCCTACTACAGCTTCGGCGGCTGGAAGGGCTCGCTCTTCGGCGACACGCACATGTACGGCCCCGAGGGCGTGCAGTTCTACACGCGGGCCAAGGTCGTCACCCAGCGCTGGCCGGATCCGGGGTCGAGCAAGGTCGACCTGGGTTTCCCTCGCACGCGCTAACGCGCGGGCGAGCCGGGCTCACCTGAGAGCCCCAGATCGCGTCGTCTTGCGCTCAGGTCCTGGTATTGCGGTCAGGTAGTCGTGGAGAGACTGCTAACCCACGGC
>DASPWU010000197.1:0-5739 GCA_035637675.1 Candidatus Limnocylindria bacterium
GCCGGGGAAGATGCTGCAGAAGGTGGCCAGCCCTGCCAGGACCGGCGAGCCATAGGCGAGCAGCGCGAACAGCACGATCGCCACGCCCACCATCGACTGGCCGATGCGGGAGATCTGCATGCCAAGCAGCAGCCGGCCCAAGGACGGCACGGCCAGCAGCGCGCGATAGGACCGGTCGAGCTGGGCCTCAGTCACGGGCGACGGGCTACGGCCCAGTGAGCGCTGCGGCGAGCTCGGCGGTCGCCTCCGCGACCACCACGTCCTCACGCGCTTCGATCCGGAGCACGGCCGGCGAACCGCCGCCGCCCGACAACACCATGTCGCGCTCCCCACCGGTCGGCGACACCGGCGACAGACCGATCGTTCCAAGGCGCGCCACGATGCGGGCCCGGAGCGGCCCCGCGTGCTCGCCGATGCCGCCGGTAAAGACGAGGGCGTCCAGGCTGCGAAGCTCGGTCGACATGGCGGCGATGCCGGCCGCGGCTCGCCGGACGAAGATCTCGAGCGCCAGCGCGGCACGCTCCTCCCCTTCGGCCTCCGCGGCAAGCAACGCCCGGACGTCGGAGGTGCCCGCCACGCCCACGAGACCGGATCCGTGGTCCAAGTCCTCGGCGAGCTCGTCCGGCGTGCGGCGTCCGCTACGGAGGAGCTCGAGCAGCACGCCCGGGTCGATCGAACCGGCCCGGCTGCCCATCATGAGGCCCTCCAGTGGCGTCATTCCCATGGACGTCGCCACGGAACGGCCGCCACTGACGGCCGTCACGGAGCAGCCACTGCCGAGGTGGGCGACGATGAGCGCGAGGCCGGAGACGTCGCGATCCAGCAGCTCGGCCGCCCGGCGGACCGACCACGCCACGGAGAGGCCGTGGAAACCGAAACGGCGAACGCCCCACTCCTCGAACCAGCGATCGGGCACCGGATAGCGCAGGGCGGCCTGGTCCAGGGTCGTGTGAAGCGCGGTATCGAAGCAGGCGACCTGGGGCACGTCCGGCAGCTCCTGCGCGGCCAGTCGAATCGTCTCGACGGCGATCGCGTTGTGGAGGGGCGCCAGAGGTGCGAGCTCCTCGATCGCGGTCAGGACCTCGTCGTCCACGATCGCCGCCGCGACGAACCGCGTCCCGCCGTGGACCACCCGGTGGCCGACCGCGTCGATCGAGCCGATCGGCACCCCGCCCACGACGAGCGCGCCCAGGAGCTCGCCGAACGCCCCGCGCCGATCGGTCACGCGCGTCGCGTCGGAGCCCCATTCCACCGTCTCGGCGGCACGCGCCTCACGCCGGGGCGGGTCCAGGACGCTGGCCTTCAGCGAAGACGAGCCCGCGTTGAGGACCAGCACGCGCATGGCCGGTCAGCCTGCCGGCGAGCGCGGAGAGCCCATCTCGGCCGGATCCTCGCCGCCGTCCCAGGCCACCCGCCAGACGCGCCAGAGCGCCGTCGGGTCGGACAGCGGGTCGCCGTGGACCAGGGCGAAGTCCGCCGGGCGATCCTCGCGGATGACGCCCGCGTCCGCCTCGCCGAGCAGCTCGCCGCCGCGCCAGGTCGCCGCTCCGAGCGCCTCCCACGGCTGGAGGCCGGCCTCGACGAGGCACTCGACCTCCCAGGCCAGTTGATTCGCCCGCGTTGAGCCGCCGCCGAAGTCCGTGCCGGCCGCGAGGGCCACCCCGGCCGCGTGCGCCAGCCGGACGCTCTCGACGGCGCGAGCCTGCCGGTCCAGGATGCGCCGCCGGCCGTCGGCTGTCGCGAATCGCTCGATCCGGGTGGTCGTTCCAAAGCTCAACCACGACCGGAAGATCGCCAGCGTGGTGACCAGGGCGATGCCCTTGGCGGCCATCGTGGCCGCGACCTCGGCATCGAGCTCCATGCCATGCTCCAGCGAATCGACGCCCGCTTCCACGCCGACCCTGGCGCCGGCCAGATTGCTCGAGTGGGCGGTGACCCTGGCTCCGCGCTCGTGGGCGGCCACCACGACGGGTGCGATCTCCCCGGCCGACCACGGAGCCACCCCGGGCTCGGGTCCGTCCAGGTACAGCTTCAGGAGGTCGGCGCCATCGTCGAGCTGGCGCCTGGCATGCGCCAGCAGCTCGCTCGCGGTCTCTGCCTCCGCCATGCGCTCGCCCGGCAGCGTGCCGGCCCGATCGAGCCATGTTCCCGCGGCTCGCACGTACGGATAGCCCGGCCGGCCCTGCCAGCGGTCGCGGACACCCAGGCTGAGCGCACGGTGGCGCCCGTCCACCGGGTCGTCCAGGGTGGGTGCGCCGACGTCGCGCGCCCAGCGCACACCGGCCTGCCGCAGGAGTCGGGCATTCTGTTCGGCAACGGCCAGGAGGCGTTCGGGCGGGTCCTCGATCCGATCGATCCAGTGGGCGCCTCCCGGCAGGGTCAGGTGACTGTGACAATCGACGAGACCGGGCACGAAGGTCGAGCCGCTGGCGTCGACCACCTCGAGCGTGCTGCCCGGCCCGCCCGAGGGCGCCGGCCCTTCGTCGCCGGAGGTCCGAATCCAGCTGATCCGGCCGTCCTCGACGAGGATGCTCACGCCAACCTGCAGCTGGTCCGACCGACCATCGGCGAGGGCGCCGTCCTGGTAGAGCGTCCTCACAGAAGGGCGAGCCTACGACCCGGTGGGCAGCTCTTCGTGCCCGCCGAACTCCTTGCGCATTGCGGACAGGAGGCGGTTTGCGAACTCGGCCTCGCCGCGCGACTCGAAGCGGTCGTACAGCGCGGCTGACAGGACGTGCGTCGGAACGCCCTCGTCGATCGCCGCCAGCAGCGTCCAGCGGCCCTCCCCCGAATCGGAGACACGACCGCCGAAGGCGGCCAGGTCGGGCGAGACGGACAGGGCATGCGCCGTGAGGTCGAGCAACCAGGACGCGACGACGCTGCCGCGCCGCCACACCTCGGCGACAGCGGGAACGTCCAGCTCGTAGCGGTACAGCTCGGGGTGACGCAGCGGCGCCGTCTCCGCGCTCACCGCGCGATCGGAGCTACCCACGTTTGCGTGGTGCAGGATGTTCATGCCCTCGGCGTAGGCGGCCATGATCCCGTACTCGATCCCGTTGTGAACCATCTTCACGAAGTGGCCGGCGCCGTGCGGTCCGCAGTGCAGGTAGCCCAGCTCCGCCGGCGAGGGCTCGCCGCTCAGTCCGGGCGTTCGTTCTGCGGCGTCGATCCCCGGGGCGATTGTCCTGAAGAGGGGATCGAGGCGCGCCACGACGTCGTCCTCGCCGCCGATCATCAGGCAGAACCCCCGCTCGAGGCCGAACACGCCGCCACTCGTGCCGATGTCGACGTAGTGGATGCCCTTGCCGGCCAGCTCCTTCGACCGCCGGATATCGTCGTGGTAGTAGCTGTTGCCGCCGTCGATGATGATGTCGCCCGGGCTCATTCGGGCGGCCAGCTTCTCGATCATGTCGTCCGTGGCCGCGGCCGGGACCATGATCCACGCGGCCCGAGGCGGCGTCAGCCTGGCGATGAAATCGTCCAGGTCGGCCGAGCCGGTCGCACCCTCCCCGGCGAGCTGGGCGACCGTGGCCTGGTTGCGCGTCCAGACCACGCACTCATGCCTGCCGCGCATGAGGCGGCGCACGATGTTGGCGCCCATCCGCCCCAGTCCGACCATCCCGAGCTGCATGTCGTGCTCCTCTGCTGACACCGCCGCCGTGGCAGTGGCGATGGCCCTTCCTCGTCGCGGCCAAGGATACGGCGCCTCACCGTGGGGGCGGCGTTCGGGGTAGCATTCGGCGGCGCCATACCCCCTCGAAGGTTGCCGTGACTCATCCAGGACCGCCCGCACCGCCCGGCGCCCGACCGCCCCTCGCCAGGCCCCTGGGCGGAGCGGACCTGCTGCGCGCGGTGGGCCTCATGGCTGACGGGCCCGTCACGTGGGGTCGAGCCGTCGCGAGCAGTCGGCCAGGCGTCTACGTCATCGAGTGGCCAGAGGCTCGCGCCGATGCCCCGATCGAGCTGACCCTCGTCGGCAAGTGGCTGGAGCGGCTGCCCGGTCTCCGGCTGAACGGCCACCGGCCGACGACACGGGAGCTGGCCGCGCGCCTCCACGACTTCTGGCTGCCGGGCCAGGTCGTCGCCTACGTGGGCATGACGACCGGTGGGCTGGGCGCGCGCCTGGCCAGCCTGTACCGAACGCCGCTCGGCGATCGGCGGCCGTATGCCGGCGGCCACTGGCTCAAGACGCTGCGCGGCCTGGATCGGGCGCGTGTGTGGTGGGCCGTGACGGACGCGCCGGAGGAGTACGAGGACGCGCTGCTCGGTGCGTTCGGCGCGTCGGTCGACACGTCACCGGAAGCCGCTCCTCGATTGCCCGATCGGGCCGTGATCCTGCCCTTCGCCAACCTGCGGACGGCAACCGGGACGGCCAAGGCGCACGGCGTGACCGGAGCGGCAGAGCCCAGGCCCGAGGAGCGGCCCGTTCCCGAGCCGCGCGTCGTGGAGGTACCCGAAGGCGCGGCGGACGGTGCTGCCGAATCGCTGCCGAGCCGGCCCATGGAGGCACGGTCGGCCTCCGTGCGACCGGTCGAGGAGCCGGGAACGCCGGCGGCCAGCCGGGTGGCCGTACCGGGCCGGGTGGCCGTACCGGGCCGGGTGGCCGTACCGGGCCGGGTGGCCGTGCCCGGCCGGGCCGGTCGCGAAGACCTGGCGGCCCTCAACGACGCGCTTCAGGAGGTCGCCTGCCGGCGGCTCCTGCGCGAGCTGAACGTGGCCGACGCTGCCGCCGAGCTGTCGGCGCGCGGCTTCCTGCGGGGGACGCGGGCACAGCCGGTCGCGGTCCTGCGCGATCTCCTCAAGCAGGGCCTCATCGAGGGCGCCGTACAGGACAGCGACCGCCGGTGGGAGATTCGCTGCGTCCGTCAGGTCCGGGGCTGACCTTCGGCCGCTTCGGTTCCGGCCCGCCTCGACGGAGGACCGACCGCAGGCGAGGCAGCGGGGTGGACCACTAGAAAGACCGGGCGCCTGACCGCGCCCGGCCCACAGAGATCGGCCGACCGCGGAGCGGTCGGCCTACTCGTCCAGCACTCTGAAGCGTGCGACCCTAGACGGAGTTGCCGACGTTGCTCAGGATCTCGCTGACGCGGCCGCCAAGGAAGATGAGGGCGATGATTGCGACGATCGCGATGAGCGCCAGAATCAGCGCGTATTCGGCGAGGCCCTGGCCTTCGTCGTCCCGGCGAATGGCAGAAATCAGGCGGGCGATGATGGACATGATTCCCCTTGCTCTGAGCGCGTGACGAGCCCGACAGGCGTTTGACTCGACCCCCGGATCGCTCCTCGCGGCAACGCTGCCGATCGAGGCTGGTGCGACCCAGTTGTACAGCAAGTATCGGTCTCTGTCACCCGCCTGGGGATGGCCCACCGGTACGGGTTCGCCACGTACTTTGAGGGAACCGGCGGCGACCGGCGATGAGGATGTGCCTCGTCAGCGGCGACGGCAGGCCGCGATGCCCCAGCTCGCGGTTGTCCCGCCGATCACGTCCGCGCTAGGGCATCGTCCCGTTGAATTGAAGCTCGCTGATCGCGCAGTCCGGGGTCGGGCTCCCCGTGAAGGTGGTCTTCGTCGATGAATACGCGTCCTGGATCGTGATTTTGAGCGTGGAGTTGACAGGCCCGCTGTAGGCGATCGCCTGCGACCCGAACGTGTCGGTCAGCTCGAAGGCCTGACCCCGGCCGCCGTCGGCGGCGATGGTGATGTGACGAGGCCGGAGGTTGCCCTTGTAGTTGTCCTGA